>JALETI010000076.1 GCA_022781515.1 Lachnospiraceae bacterium | reverse complement strand
TTAAAATAAAAGGACAGAGGAGATGACGTGATCGCCTGAAGGCGTAAGGAATGAAAGTCTCTTGAAAATCAATGGAATTATCCGTATAATAATACGATATATGACATCGGCAATAGGAAAATACATGATAATGGAGGTTATTTTGTATGCTGACAGAAGAAAGACGCAATCTGATTGTTCAGAAAGTAGAGGAGAAAGGGAGTGTTTCCGTTCAGGAACTGATGGAACTGCTGGGTGCTTCTGAATCTACCATTCGGCGTGATCTGCATGAGCTTGACCGAAAAAGTCTGCTTTTGAAGGTTCATGGCGGTGCGGTGGCAGTTTCCGGCACTATTACATCCGATGTGATGGTTGCAGAGCGGGAAGTTCTGCACCGGGAGATCAAGATGGAAATTGCCAGATACGCTGCTTCTCTGATCACGGATGATGATGTGGTATTTCTGGATGCCGGTACAACTACGGGATTCATTCCGGATTTTCTCACATGCACGGATGCGGTTTTTATTACAAATGCAATTTCCCATGCAAGAAAGCTCTGCAGTATGGGATATCAGGTTTATATGCCCGGCGGTATGCTGAAAATCAAGACCGAAGCACTGATCGGCGGGCAGACATGTCAGTTTCTGGGGAAATTCCATTTCACCAAAGGCTTTTTCGGAACAAACGGAGTTACGGTGGAAGAGGGATTTACCACACCGGATATTCAGGAGGCTGCAGTGAAAGAGCTGGCTCTGAAGCAATCCAGAAAACGGTATATCGTGACAGACAGCAGTAAATTTGATATGATATCAACGGTGCGTTTTGCCGGGTTTACAGATGCAGATGTTATCACGGATTCCGGTCTGAGGACCAAGTACCGGAACAAAGAAAATATTCTGATTTACGATCAGAAATAAAGGAACCGGACTGAAATACATCCTGACGGCATATGATAGCAGTGACAGGCAGAAAGGTTGGAAGTCCGGAGGACCGTTATGAAGGCAAATGGAAATCACTCTGCGAGACGAACTGCTGTGGAATGGATACTGGGCCTGCTGATGCTGGGTCTGGTGGCAGGAATTCAGATGTACATAATTGAAAAGCCGCTGCTCCTGGAAGCATCTGCGGGAATCGGAACAGCCGGTGTAAATGGAGATGGAAATCGGGAGTCCTGTGTTGTACTGGATGCCGGACATGGAGCTGCGGATCCGGGGAAAGTGGGATGTAATCAGGCCAATGAAAAAGATATTAATCTTTCCATTGTAAAGAAACTGAAAACCGCTTTGGAAAAAGAAAAGGTACGTGTGGTTCTGACCAGAGAATCGGATGAACCTCTGTATCAGCCGGATGTACCCAATAAGAAAATGGCGGATATGAACCGTCGGATTGAGATCATGGAAGCGGCATCCCCTGATCTGGTGGTCAGTATTCATCAGAACAGCTATCATGATCCGTCCGTCTGCGGACCGCAGGTATTTTACTATCATGCGTCAGAAAAGGGAAAGCGGGCAGCACAGCTTCTGCAGGCATCCTTTGATGAAGTGGATGAAATGGAAAATCGGCGGAAACCCAAGGCCAATGATAATTATTATCTGCTTCTGCATACATCCATGCCCATGGTGATTGCGGAATGCGGTTTTTTAAGCAATCCCCGTGAGGCGGAGCTTCTGATACAGGACACTTATCAGGAGAAAATTGCCCGGGCACTGACAAAAGGAATTCTGAACTATCTGAACCGGAATGAGACCATATCCTATGTGTTCTGAGAAGGAATTCATCCGGTAATGTCAGAAATGGATTCGGAAGAATACAACCATAAGAAACATGAGAGGAAATCATATGAAGAAAACACAGATCAGAAATTCTCTGCTGCTGCTTCTGACGGCAACCATCTGGGGTGTCGCCTTTGTTGCACAGAGTGTGGGAATGGATTATGTAGGGGGATTTACCTTTAATTTCACCCGGAATATCATCGGCGGACTGGTGCTGATCCCCTGTATTGTGCTGCTGAGAAAGTGGAAAATGCAAAGCGGAGAAGAAATGGCAGATTTTGCCGTACAGAAGAAAGACAGACCGATTTCATGGCTTCCAGTCAGCCGGAATGAGCTGATCGGCGGAATCTGCTGCGGTCTGGCCTTATGTGCAGCCAGCAATTTTCAGCAGTTTGGTATTGCACATACAACAGTGGGCAAAGCCGGATTTATCACAGCCCTGTATGTGGTCATTGTTCCGATACTGGGATTGTTTTTTAAAAAGAGAGTATCCATCGTAGTATGTTTCAGTGTGGCCCTTTCAGTGGTCGGTTTATACCTTCTCTGTATGACGGACAGTTCCTTTAAACTGGCATTCGGTGATACGCTGGTTCTGATCTGTGCACTGCTTTTTTCCATACATATTATGGTAATTGATCACTTTTCACCCAAAGGAGACGGCGTGGTGATTTCATGCATTCAGTTTTTTGTGGCAGGTCTGGTATCCGGTATCCTGATGCTGATATTTGAAAATCCCACCATTGCAGCTATTCTGGCGGCATGGATGCCGATCCTTTATGCAGGTGTATTATCCAGCGGTGTTGCCTATACCCTGCAGATCGTCGGACAGAAAGATATGAATCCGACGATTGCTTCTCTGATCATGTGTCTGGAATCCGTGGTTTCCGCACTGGCAGGCTGGCTGCTTCTGAATCAGGCACTGTCTGCCAGAGAACTGGCAGGCTGTGCGCTGATGTTTGCAGCCATTGTTCTGGCTCAGATATGGGGTAATTAGCCATAAACAGGTGTTATACGAAGGACTGCTTTTTCAGCATAACATCCGGAGGGCATTGGCAATTCCGTCTTTATCCACATCATCCGTAATATAATCCGCAATTTCTTTCAGGCCGTCGGCGGCGTTGCCCATTGCAACTGCATAGCCGGCGGCTTTTAATATTTCATAATCATTCATGCTGTCGCCAAAGGCAATAACATCATTCATGGTGAGCTGATAGTGGGAAAGTACTTTTTCCATACCCACCACTTTGGAAATGTTTTTTTCCATAATATCGCACCATATATTGGGGATGACAGAAGGAATTTTCAGTTCGGGAAAAGCATCCCGGAGAATCTGTGCTTTTTCATCCTTTCCCACAAAACCCAGAGTCTGCACGGGCAGCTCCAGCAGCTTCATGACATCATCATATTCCGGTCTGGCATCGCCGCTTAAAATATACTGGATGGCTTTCAGATCTTCGGGAATCGTACAGTATTCCACATTATTGATCAAGGCACAGACGCAGAGTCCGCGGCTGATGGAAAAGTCCAGAAGACGTTTCAGAAGATCTTTATTGAATTCATGGTAATATACCTGTTTTCCTTCAATATGTACCTGGGCACCGTTATTGTGTACCCATGCATCGGGTTTCAGTTCCTCCAATACATACTGATTGGCCGCCAGTTCCAGGTTCCGGCCTGTGGCAATCACAATATAATATTCATTTCGCACCTGATTGATGGCATCGATGGCACTTCGGGGAATTTTATTATCCTTATCATCCACAAGGGTCATATCCAGATCAAAACTCAGGATTTTCTTTTTTTCTGTTTTACAATTCATTCATTCCGCCTCATTTCTGTTTCTTTTTCATGTCTGTCGGACAGACTCTATCTGACACCGGGCTCATAGACCTCTCATGGATTGGTGTCATATCATACATTATCATAAAACAGGGTGACGGGGCAAAAGGTTTTTTTACTGCTGCAGGGGAATGATGCATTTCCAGCCGATGCGATTGCTATTTCCGATAAAATATATTAAGATAAAAATCTGTCAGCGTTGATTTTCATTTTCGATGAAAGAAAAAATCAGATGACGGAGAAGCAATCGTATGGCAGGAAAAAATGGGATGACTGTGGAAAAGGAAATCAGTTGGCTGGAAGAAAATCGGATGGCTGAGAGAAAGGAAATCAGATGATTATGGAGCAAAATGAACTTTATATTATATATGGAACGGATTATGCGGATATGGTGGTCCGGCTTCTGGAGGAAACTGATCTGGACGATATGATTATGCGGAAATGTATGCCTGCATTTTTGCATAAAAAGACCAATGATTTTGAAAACACAGATGCCGCAGGAGAGTCCCATGGATTTCTTACGGAAAAGGCAGGCATTCGTATTGGGATCAAACCCAATCTGGTTGCTCCGATTCCGGCAGAAGATGGAGGAACTACCCATCCGGAAGTGGTGGAAGGGCTGATTTCCTATCTGCGGGAAAAGGGATATCGGAATCTGTGCATCATGGAAAGCTCCTGGGTGGGAGATCAGACAGAGGATGCCTTTCAGGTCTGCGGATATTACGAACTGGCTGAACGGTTACAGCTTCCGCTGATTGATATCAAGAAGGAAAAATACAGAAATGTGAACTGTGCCGGCCTGGAACTGGCGGTGAGTGAAGCTGCACTGGATGTGGATTTTCTGATTAATATGCCTGTGCTGAAAGGACATTGTCAGACCAGAATGACCTGTGCTCTGAAAAATATGAAGGGACTGCTTCCGGATTTCCAGAAACGGGCTTTTCACCGCATGGGTCTCCATGAGCCCATTGGAAGGCTGTCCGCCGGGATTCATCAGGATTTTATTCTGGTTGACAGTATCTGCGGTGATCTGAGTTTTGAAGATGGTGGAAATCCGGTGCAGCAGGATCGGCTGATTGCAGCAGCAGATCCGGTTCTTTGTGACAGTTACTGCTGCAGTCTCCTGCATATTCCGTTGGAAGAGGTTCCCTATATCGGAATTGCGGAATCATGTGGATGCGGATCTTCGGATCTGTCATCGGCGGTGACTCATGTATGCAATGAACCGCTTCATCCCATCGATCTTTCCACCGCAGGGAAAGCCCTTCGCCTGCAGGAACTGGCAGAGGACGTGGAGGCCTGCAGTGCCTGCTACGGAAACCTGCTTCCTGTACTGTACCAGCTGCAGGAGGAAGGGATTCTGACCGATCAGTTTACGGAGAAGATATGCATCGGACAGGGGTATAAGGGCAAGTGCGGAAAACTGGGAATCGGAAGCTGTACTTCCCATTTTGAACATTTTTTAAAAGGTTGTCCGCCGGAAAAAGAGGAGATTTACCATTTCCTTAAAACGTTATTGACGGAGTAAATAAAAAGGTCCGAATAACGGCTTTCGATCAATCGAATCCCGTTGTCCGGACCTGAAGTCGCTGTTCAGGGGTATGGATCATCTGCCGGCAGCAGAAATCCGGAGAATCGTTATTATTCTCGGCAAAAATCCAGAAAATCTTTTCTATTCTCAGCAAAAATCCAGAGAATCTTTATTATTTTCAGCGAAAATCTGAAATACTGCTTCGATGATATCGTCATCCTCGATGGGAAGATAGCTTTCCAGCTCGGGATCCTTCTCATCCGGTACGACTTCCAGAATATCCACATCGCTTTCTTCTTTTGCAGCTTCTTCTTCGGAAAGCAGGACGATGAATTCGCGTCCCTTGTAATCGATCAGGTCCAGAAACTCAAACCGGCATTCCTTTCCGTTTTCATCATTCAGAGTAATAATGCTGTCCAGATCCACATCTGCAAAAATATCAGGTGTTTTGCTCATTCCGGTTCCTCCTTATTGCTTTCGTTTAATCAGAATCTCATCTTTATGGACATAGTTGAGCCGCTTGCGGGCTTCACTTTCGATGTAGGCGTCCGATGAAACCTCTGTTTTTTTGCGAAGTAGCTCTTCTTTCCGGCTTTCTTCTTTTTCAATCTCAGCTTTCAGCTGTTCGGTCTGTGTGACATATTGCTGCTTCTGTATCTGCAGCTGACCGGTCTTGTAAACAAGAAGTACTGCAGCGAAAATAAGAAGCAGGCCAATACAGAGAAAAGTCATGCGGAGATGTCGCTTTTGCTCTTTGGCAGAAGACCGACGTACATACTTTCTTCTGGCGGAATTTTTTTCAGTACTCATAGTTGTCTCCTGTATTGAATTAATCAAATATACTGTATGGAACAGTTTCAGATAAGGATAGAATCCTTTTAAGTGTAGTCTATCACTTCTTATTTTTCAAGAGTAAAGTGATGAAAATTTCAGAAAAAACGGCTGAGCGTGCGATTCCACAGAAAAAAACCCAGGCCAAATGCAGGGATAAGAAAAAAACGCAGATTTCCTGACCGAAAAAGGTACAGTAGACGAAAAAGGGTAATTCCGGTGATGGTCCAGAATATGCTGTCTTCCAGTGTAACGGCCAGGATATGATGTTTTCGCAGTTTCCGAAGAATACGCAGGAAATCAAAAAAAACGGCAGCTCCGATACCGCATACGAAAAATGCCAGAAAAGAAGCAGCCTGTGAACGGATAAAATCAGCCATTAACGGAAAAACCTGGACAGAACAGAACCGTTATTGGCGCCGGATTTTCTGGTTTCTGTATACTGGATGGTGTCGGGCCGTCCTTCAATTTCCACGGTTCCACTTTCAATTGCCAGTTGTTTGACCTGGAGAGCGGATCCGGTTATCTGCATGCGGCCTTCTTCTGTTTCCAGAACGATTTCTTCCGTATCAAAGGAAATGACATCCAGAACCCCTGTGATCCGGGTCCGGGAACGGTTATTGATGGTGACACAGTGTCCTTTATGGGGACTTTCGATGGGTTCGGGCATAAAAAAACTCCTGTACACTGCTTGATCTGTGATACTGCGGAAAATCAGAGGGGACTTCCGCAGTATCATCCTGATCCTATTGTATGCGCGGTGTACAGGAGATATGCTGATCAGATGTATTCGTAAAGTGCGGCTGCATCTTCTTTTCGGACAGTTTCCTGAACATTCAGTACCCGTACTTTCACAGAACGGGTTCCGAAAAGAATTTCCAGTTCATCGCCGGCCTTTACGTTGTAGGAAGCCTTTACGGGTTTGCCATTGACCATAACACGTCCCGCATCACAGGCTTCATTTGCCACAGTCCGTCTTTTTATCAGACGTGAAACCTTCAGATATTTGTCAAGTCTCATAGGCATGCCCTTATCTTCATCCGATTATGCGTTTACTTTATCTTTTAATACCTTGCCTGCCTTAAACTTGGGAGACTTGGAAGCAGCAATTGTCATGGTTTCACCACTCTGGGGGTTTCTGCCTGTTCTTTCTGCTCTTTCGGAAACTTCAAATGTACCGAATCCGGTGATCTGAACCTTTTCGCCGGCAACCAGTTCATCGCTGACTACATCGATAAATGCTTCTAAAACTTTCTGTGTATCAGATTTTTTCATGCCTGTTTTTGCTGCCATAGCTGTGATCAGTTCTGCTTTTTTCATGTTATTCTAACTCCCTTATATAATATGGTTTTGCGGGTCATGAAGTTACAGGTTTTCGGCCTGTTCATTACTTGCTATTATTTTATATACTGGAAAGAAATGTTTGTCAAGGATTTGTTGAATCCACGGGCTTTTTTTCAGCTTTTTCCTGTTCCTTTATTTCTTTCCAGAGGGCTTCTGTCTCTTCGGAGGTCCGGATGATGGTATCACCGAAAACGTGGGGGTGTCTGCGGATCATTTTCCTGCTGATACCATCGATGACATCTTCGATGGTAAAGAGGTTCTGGTCTGCGGCAATCTGGCTGAAAAGAAGGATTTCCATCAGGACATCTCCCAGTTCCTCACAGAGATTTTCAGAATCGTTTCTGTCCACAGCCAGACACACTTCTTCTGATTCGCTCATGAGATATTGTTTCATGGTTTCAAAGGTCTGCTCTCTGTCCCAGGGACAGCCTTCCGGGGATCGGAGAATGCGGATAATATCTGCGAAATCCTGGAAGGTGTACTTCGTTTCTTTATTTAATGGGATATCTTTTTTACTGGTCATGGCAAATTCCTTCTTTCATATGATTTCAGCGGGAGAGATACCCGCCTCTTCTGATGGTGGGAATAACCAATCTGTCCCGGTGAATCCATAGTAACACATTTTGCTTTGAGGGTCAAAGAAGGAAAAGAAGCGCAGACTTTACAAAAATCGCCATTTGCTTTATGATGAATTATTAGGGTATATTGAAAAGCCAATATACCGATTCTGGTAATGAAGGTGACGACTACATGATTACAGATAAACCGGTTGGAGTTCTGGACTCCGGCGTGGGAGGAATCAGTATCCTGCGTGCACTGGTCAGATATCTGCCCTGTGAAAATTTTGTTTTTTATGGGGATTCTGCCAATGCACCGTATGGAGACCGAAGTGAAGAAGAAATTCATGAACTGACCATGAACAGCACCTCTGTGCTTCTTAAAAAAGATTGTAAAGCGGTGGTGCTGGCATGCAATACAGCCACAGCAGCAGCGATTAAGGATCTGCGGCAGATGTACCCGGATATTCCGATGATCGGTCTGGAACCGGCACTGAAACCTGCGGTACTGCATAAGAAAAATTCACGGATTATTGTGATGGCCACATCATTTACATTGAAATCACAGAAATATCTGGATCTGCGGAATCGATATGTGGATCAGGCTGAAATTATTTCTCTGCCCTGTCCGGGAATTGTTCCCTTTGTGGAACGGCAGGAAACTTATTCTCCGGAACTGCTGGCATATCTTCACACAGAGTTTGATCCCTATCTGGATAAGAAAATTGACGGAATTGTATTGGGATGTACGCATTTTCCTTTTGTGAAAAGGGCGATACGGGAAGTGGTTGGACCCGATACTATCTTATATGACAGTGCAGATGGTGTGGGACGTCAGGTTATGCGTCAGCTGGAATCTCATAACCTGCTGAATACTTCTCATGTAAAAGGTACGGTGGAACTGCTGAACAGCAAGGGACCGGAAGGTGTGGAACTGTGCAGAAAACTTCTGTATCAGTCAATTTGATAAAAGAAAAGGAAATCCTATGTTTGAGAAATTGATAAAGAAAACAGCCAGAGTAAAATCTGGTCTGAAAATTGTTATTGTTGGCTGCGGTAAGGTAGGTGGAACCCTTGTGGAACAGCTGAGTAAGGAAGGACATGATATTGTTCTGGTGGATCGTTCTGCAGAACGATTACATGCATTGACCGATATTTACGATGTGATGGGAGTGGTTGGCAACGGAGCCAGTTTCAGTACGCTGTCGGAGGCAGGAATCGAGGATGCGGATATGATTATTGCAGTTACCGATTCTGATGAATTGAATCTGCTGACCTGTACCGTTGCCAGAAGAGAAGGGAACTGTACCGCCATTGCCCGTGTCCGCAATCCGGAATACAGTCAGGAAATCGGCTATCTGCAGGAACGTCTGGGGCTTGCCATGATCATCAATCCGGATAAAGAAGCTGCCAATGAAATTGCCCGTGTGTTATCCCTTCCCGCCGCACTGGGCGTGAATACCTTTGCCCATGGTCTGGCGGAAATGGTCCGGGTTAAAATTCCAGAAGGGAATGTACTCTGCAACAAAAGTCTGGCCGGGCTCGGCCGTGATATCCGCAATATTCTGATCTGTGCTGTGGAACGTGGAAATGATGTCTGTATTCCCACAGGTAATTTCGTTCTGCAGGAAGGAGATATTATCACATTTCTGGCATCCACAAAGGAAGCAACGGTATTTCTGGAAGATATCGGCATTCAGACCAACCGTATCCGCCATGCGATTCTGATTGGAGGAGGGCGTTCTGCGTATTATCTGGCCAAACAGCTGATGGAAGTGGGAGTTCATGTGAAGATCATTGAAAAGGATAAGGCAAGAAGCGAGGAACTGAGTATCCTGCTTCCCAATGCCATTGTTCTGAATGCCGACGGAACTGAAACAGCGGTTCTGAAGGAAGCGGGCATGGAGCAGGTGGATGCTTTTATTCCGCTGACCGGCATTGATGAGGAAAACATTCTTCTGACTCTCCACGCAAAGGAGGTTTCAAAGGCCAAGGTCATCACCAAGATCAACCGCATTAATTTCCATGGGGTGATCAACCGTCTGGAGCTGGGCAGTGTGATTTATCCCAAATATATTGTTGCAGAGGCCATTATTGCGTATGTCAGAGCATTAACAGCGTCCAAAGACAGCAGCAACGTGGAGACATTGTACCATTTGTTTGATTACCGTACGGAAGCCATTGAATTTCATATAAAAGGAGAGTCTGATCTGACCAATAAGCCTTTAAAGGATCTGAAATTGAAGGACAATGTACTGATCGGATGCATTAACCGTGATGGACATATTATTATTCCCGGCGGCAATGACTGCATTAAGCCCAATGATTCCGTTATTATTGTAACCACTCATACCGGATTTGATGATATCCGTGAGATCCTGAAATAGAACAGGAGATAATCATGAATCGTGGAATGATTATATTTATACTGGGCTGGGTATTGAAGATCGAAGCAGTACTCATGCTCCTGCCTCTGGCGGTCGCTCTGATTTACAGGGAACAGGTGGGAATCTGGTTTGCTGCAGCTATTTTGCTGACGGCAGCAGCCGGTTTTGCCATGACATGGAAAAAGCCGAAGAGAACGGTATTTTATTTGAAAGAAGGGTGCGTGGCAACGGCATTAAGCTGGGTTCTGATGAGTATTTTCGGGTGCCTGCCCTTTGTATTCAGCGGAGAAATTCCATCCTTTACGGATGCATTATTTGAAACGATTTCCGGTTTTACCACCACCGGTGCCAGTATTCTGCCGGAGGTGGAAAGTCTGTCCCGCTGCATGCTTTTCTGGAGAAGCTTTACCCACTGGATCGGCGGTATGGGTGTTCTGGTTTTTGTTATTGCTATTCTGCCTCTGGCAGGCGGCAGCAATATTTATCTGATGAAGGCGGAGAGCCCGGGACCTTCCGTGAAAAAACTGGTTCCCAAGGTGAAGAAGACAGCAGTCACTCTTTATGGGCTGTATATCCTGATCACGGCTGCGGAGGTGATCTTCCTGCTGGCCGGGGGGATTCCTCTGTTTGATGCGCTCACCACCACCTTCGGTACCGCCGGTACCGGTGGTTTCGGTATTAAAAATGACAGTATAGCCGGATATTCCACCTATATCCAGGTGGTGGTGACTGTCTTTATGATCCTGTTCGGCGTGAATTTTAATCTGTATTATCTGATCTATAAGAAAAAATTTAAGGAGATCCGGTACTGTACCGAGGTATTTGCCTATCTGGGCATTATCGCGGTTTCTGTGACGCTGATCACCCTGAATATTCATGGCATGTATGAGCATGCGGGTACTGCTCTGAAGGATGCGGCTTTTCAGGTGGGCTCCATCATGACCACCACCGGTTTTTCCACGGCCGACTTTGATCTGTGGCCCAGTTTTTCCAAAACGATCCTGGTGGTGCTGATGTTTATCGGT
>JALETI010000067.1 GCA_022781515.1 Lachnospiraceae bacterium | reverse complement strand
CCTGTGCCACAGGAGTAATCGAATAGTCGTGATCTTCATGTGTTTTAGCCATAGTATTCCTCCCTAAACAAAAAGCGACAAAGCAATCGCGGAATCTCTTCCCGACTTCTTTGCCGCAGTAAATGGTTTTCTTTTATGGGGGTAGAATATAACATTTCAAACTTTATCCGTCAACGAATATCGTTTTTTTACAAATTAGTTTGGCATCTGCAACGATAAATTGTTTTTCTGTTTGTTGCTGAGGGACAAATAGTATGAGATTACTTATCCAGTATTTCCACTTTGCAGGAATGTTTCTTCTTCTGTCTGTCATAACTGATACCAACAGCAAGTATCCTTCCTGTATATTTCGGTTCTTCCCCCAGTTTTCCTTTGAAACGTAAAGCATACTTTTTATCTTTGATCTGCCGGATTGCTTCGTCAGGTGTGTGATCCACCTTCAATTCCAGAATAATACAATCCGCATCCTTTTCTTTTGCAGGATAAAAAATAAAGTCTACATACCCGATACCGGATTTGTCCTCCCTTTCTACACGATAAAAATCTCTTGCAGCCAGATAAACAAGATTCACAACAGCTGTCAGTTCTGTTTCATTATTGTAACATAATAAAGGAACTTCTGTATCATGTGCAAGTTCCAGAATATCTGCCATCGTATCAGTATCCCCGGCCAATGTGGCTTTCAGCATACGATCAGACTCTTTTGCCAATCGATATACATACCCCAAAGAAGACTCTTTTCTGAGCATATCAGCAAATTTTCCCATCAGTTCTTTGTTTGGAATCATAACCTCTCCATTTTCATAGGTTAAGAATCCATACACTACCATAGCTGAAAATATTTCATCTCTTGTCTGCAGATTCATGGATGTTGCTGCGTATTCCTGAATCTTTGCAGGGACCGGTATTCCTGATACCATAAGTGCCAGATCATCTCTTACATCATCAATATTGTTTTCAATGTAATAGAAAATTTCATCATACGGTCCGGAACTGGTCCAGTAGTTCCCTGTGTTATTATTGGAAAGTGACAGAACAATGGAACGGGGATTATACAATCTTTCACCAATACGGGTATGATAACCATCATACCAGCTTCTCAGGTCATCTCTTGTAACCCTTTTCGGTAATACACTATTTGACAGATAGCGTTCATAAAGCAGATCCACTTCCTGATCTGTAAAACCAAAATATTCGGAAAATCTCTGCTCTGTTGTCATTGTAAATTCTGCAAACATATTAAGTTCCGAACCGCTTGAGTATTTTGCAATTGGAAGGATTCCTGTCATATATGCCAGGGAAACATAAGGCCTGTCTTTCAGCAGGTTTCTCAAAAACAACAGATAAGATGCCTTGTCTTCTTCGGAAACAAATTTCTGGTGCAAAATAAAATCCCATTCATCCAGAACAAATATGAACTTCGCTTCCTGACTTTCTGCGTGAATTCCTAAAAGAATATCCCATATTGCATCCTGTTCATTTATCAGTAAATCCGGATACTCTTTTTGTAAATCACGAATCAATAATCCCTCTATCCGATCAATATACTGCTCATATGAACTGCATTTTCTTGGCAGATCATTAAACGTAATATGAATCACTGTGTATTTATTCCTGTGTTTTCGGTAATTTTTTTCCTGATGAATCTGCAGGTTTTCAAATATATCTTCTGCATCTCTCCCTCTGGAAAAAAAAGAAGCAATCATGTTTGCCATAACGGTTTTCCCAAAACGCCTGGGTCTGGTAATACACAAATAATTACTTCCTTCTTCTACCAACGGAAACAGTTCTTTCAGCATCCTGGTTTTATCTATAAAATACGGCTTAACCGTTTCACTTTTGTATAATGTATAAGCGGTTTTATTATTCACATATATACCCATCTATACACTCCTTTTTCAAAGTATTTACTCTAATTCTCCAGCTAATTATATCTATTATTCAGAATAATATCAATGCTGACCATGCAAAAAACACCTTTCCGGATTTCTCCGGAAAAGTGTTCTCATCATTTTTCTTTCTTTATTTACTTTGTTTTCTCCTTTACTCCACTCCTGACTTCCCTTCCCTCATCACTTCAGGAACACATGCAGCAGCCGCTCGTAAAGCTTGCTTGTATAGGGCTGATAACGCATGGGCAGATCCAGCCAGACCTTTTTGTCAACGATGGATTTATAATGGGAAAATGCGTCAAATCCGTCTTTGCCATGGTAGCTTCCCATTCCGCTTTCCCCGACGCCG
>JALETI010000057.1 GCA_022781515.1 Lachnospiraceae bacterium | reverse complement strand
TATCAATGCAGCAAGAAATATATTAGCCGAGGGATTAAGGCAGATCGCATAAAGAAATCCACATAGGGCAGGAACTGCCCGAATCAACGCCTGTGGAGATAGTAGGTTACGAGGTCGATGAAGCAGGAAGCCCATTGGCTTTAGACAATGGGTAGTTCACCTCACACTAATACAGGTTACTACACATCACCTATGGAAATGAGAATATTCTCTGACTGAGAAAAAATAATGGTGGATGCGAAAGGCTTTGACACGACTCCATTAAATAATGATATAATCCCAATGGAAAACAACCACAACGATAACAATCATATATCATCAACTGTCACCAGATCACATCAAATATTGGAGGGAATATGGAAAAAAAGCTTTTACATCGAAACGAGGTTCCTGTGGAACTGACCTGGGATTTATCTCTGATTTATGAAAATGAAGATGCTCTGCATGCAGATATCCGCAAAGCGGAGGAACTGGCAGATGAAATTGAAAAAAAGTACAAAGGAAATCTGTCTTCTGCAAAAAATATTGACGATTGCCTGACCATGATGCGTCAGCTTCTGGAAATCGAAACATTAATTTCAAATTACTGCGAACTGGCTGTGTCCGTTGATTATTCCGACAGTGCTGCCATGGATCTTCAGGGACAGACAGGCCGCACCATTTCCGCCATTGAAAGCCGGCTGAGCTTCGTAGAAAGTGAGATCATCGAACAGGATGAATGCATCTTGCGGGATGCCATTGAACTGGCCAGAGAGAATAAAAATTATCTTCAGGATATTCTCCGAAAAAAGCCGCATCATCTTCATCCGGAAGCAGAACGTGTCCTTGCTTCTCTTTCTGAGGCCATGAATGTACCGTATCAGTTATACGGACTGGCAAAAATGGCGGACATGAAATTTGATTCTTTTGATGCCGATGGGAACATGTATCCTCTGGGATATACTCTATTTGAAAATAATTATCAATATGAGGAGAATACTGCCGTCAGACGGAATGCTTTTGATGCATTTTCCGCCAAAATCCGCGAGTATGAAAATGTAACCGCAGGTGCTTATAATACGCAGGTACAGAATGAAAAAACCATGGCAACTCTCCGTGGCTTTGATTCGGTTTTTGATTTTCTGCTGTTTCCGCAGAAAGTCACCCGTGAAATGTATGACCGCCAGATCGATCTGATTATGGAAAAGCTGGCTCCTCACATGAGAAAATATGCCAGACTTCTTCAGAAACTCCACCATCTGGATACCATGACCTATGCCGATCTGAAGCTGCCTCTGGATCCGGAATATACGCCCCGTGTATCCATCGAAGATTCCAGAGATTATATTGAAAAAGGTCTGTCCATCATGGGGGAGGATTATGCTGCCATGATTCAGCAGGCATACCGCGAAAGATGGATTGATTTTGCCCAGAACAAAGGAAAATCCACCGGCGGCTTCTGCGCCAGCCTCTACGGAAAAGGGTCATTTATCCTGCTATCCTGGAACGAACGGATGTCCGATGTCATGACTCTCGCTCACGAACTGGGACACGCCGGTCATTTTAAAAAATGCAATACGGCCCAGTCCATTTTCGACACCGATGTTTCCACTTATTTCGTAGAAGCACCTTCTACCATGAATGAATTGCTGATGGCTCATTATCTGTTGAAAACCAGTGATGATAAACGCTTCCGCAGATGGGTTCTGTCCAATATGATCAGTAACACCTATTATCATAACTTTGTGACACATCTTCTGGAAGCAGCATATCAACGGGAAGTATATCGAATCGTCGATGCAGGCGGCAGTGTTTCTGCTGAAGTTCTGAATTCATTATTCAAAAAGACTCTGGAAAAATTCTGGGGAGATGATGTGGTTCTCAATGATGGAGCGGAACTGACATGGATGCGCCAGCCCCATTATTATATGGGACTGTATTCCTATACCTACAGTGCCGGTCTGACCATTGCAACCCAGGTCTGCAAACGAATTGAAACAGAAGGACAGCCTGCCGTGGATGACTGGAAAAAAGTACTGGAAGCCGGAAGCACACTGGATCCCATCGGTTTGTCAGCACTTGCCGGAATTGATATCACCACAGATTCTCCTCTGTTGGATACCATTGCATATATTGGCAATATGATTGATGAAATCTGTCAGTTGTCAGAGGAAATTGCACTTTAATCCGTTTTTCCGATGCACGCTGAATAAAAACCCCTTAAGCAGATTCTGGTTATACGCTGTACCAGGTCTGCTTAAGGGGAATCCTGTCACAATGATGCTCTTTTCATGTGAATCTCAAATCTATTCTTCAATTCTTTCAAACCGGTTCTGTACGTGTCCCGTACTTATTCTGCTGACAGCACATACACCCTTGAAGCGTAATCTTCTCCCATCAGTTCTTTGATTTCCGGCATATCCGCTCCGGAAGAAGAATCCGATGTGCTCATACCGGCATACATCAGTTCATCGCCGTAAGCACTGACACCGGTAATGCTGTTTTTATAGCAGAATTCCGGATTCAGTCCTTTCGGATAAATTCTGGTATAGGATTCGTTGACACGGTTCAGAGTACGATACCATCCGATAATCGCTGTCTTCTGGTCATGACTGACCACCATCCATGCTGCATCGCTGCAGTCAAACGGGCTCTGAAGGCGGTAGAAGGTGCCGTCCTGAATAATATCACGATATTTCTTCATAAACTGAATCTGTTCTTTCACTTCTTCCAGTTCTTCTTCTGTCAGCTGGTTCAGATCCAGTTCGTATCCAAATGTTCCGAAATAAGCGACATTTGCTCTGGTGTGCAGAGGAGTATTGCGGTTCAGCTGATGGTTTGGTGTAATGGATACATGGCTGCCAATGCTGCTGATGGGGTAACACATGGATGTACCGTACTGTATTTTCACTCGTTCTACTGCATCCGTGTCATCACTGGTCCATGCCTGCGGTGCATAATACAGCATGCCGGGATCGAAGCGGGCTCCGCCGCTGGCACAGGATTCAAACAGAACATGGGGGAATTCACTGGTCAGACGTTCATACAGATCATATACTCCCAGAATATAACGATGGAATATTTCACCCTGCTGATCTGCAGGATATCCATTGGAGAAACACTCTGTGATACTGCGGTTCATATCCCATTTGATATAGGAAAGTCTGGATTCTCTCAGGATTTTTGACATCATTTCGTAGATACGGTCAACCACTTCTTTTCTGGAAAAGTCCAGAACATACTGGAAACGACCCTGAGATGCATGGCGTCCGGGTACGGACAGGATCCAGTCGGGATGTTCCCGATAAAGATCGGAATCTTTATTTACCATTTCCGGCTCAAACCAGAGGCCGAATTTCAGACCAAGTGCTTCGATTTTTTCGGACAGACCATCGATTCCGCATGCAAGACGATCAGGGTTCACCACCCAATCACCCAGACCGGCCCGTTCATGGGTACGTTTCCCGAACCAGCCGTCATCCAGAACAAATAATTCCACGCCGCATTCTTTGGCTTTGGATGCGATTTTCAGTAGTTTTTCCTCAGTAAAATCAAAATAGGTTGCTTCCCAGTTATTGATCAGAATGGGACGGGCCTGATCTCTCCAGATACCTCTTGCCAGACGATGGCGATACAATTTATGGAATGTCTGGCTGACACCATTCAGACCCTGATCGGAGTAAACCATTACCGCTTCCGGGGACTGGAAAGAGCATCCCTGTTCCAGCTTCCAGCAAAAATGCTCCGGATGAATACCCACCAGCACTCTGGTTACTTCGTAAGCATCCACTTCCGCCTGAATCTGGAAATTACCGCTGTATACAAAGGAAAATCCCATGGCCTCCCCTTTGAATTCATCCGTGGAAGGACGTTTCAGCATCATAAATGGATTCTGCTGAGCGGAAGAATGACCACGCATGCTTTCCACAGCCTGTACACCCTTTGTCAGCTTTCTTGTGATGGGATTTCTCTCTCTTGCCCATGCACCGGACAGCTGAATCCAGTCATAATCACAATCCGGCAGATCCAGTGAAAGGCTCATTACGCGGTTCAGAAATACCGTTTTCTCTCCTTCATTTACTACTCTTGCATTGCGGGCAATCACACCACTCTCTGCAAAAATGGTATAGGAAAGTTCCAGTACAACACCGGTCAGCTCATCCTTTAACGTCACAATCAGAGTATCTGCTTCTGCATCCTCTTCCACATATGTTGCCGGTAATCCCTTCAAAACCGGTTTTCCCTTCATTATCTGATGAGACTGATAGACAAAATCGGAAATATAGCTTCCATTCTCCTGCAGGACTTCAATTGCGGGATGTCTGAAATCGGAAGAACCATAAACAGGATATTCCTGCTTGATATTCTCCAGTGAAAAATGTCTGTCATCATAAATACTGGGACTCATAACGCGGGAATAAACTTCCAGAAGATGTGAAAAATCTTCCCGATCACGAATAGTTTTGCCGCAGTAAAGCTGACCCAGATGACCATTTTCCAGAACCATCATAATATAGCTGATGGTATCATTGAATAAATGAAATGTTTTTGTGCTTTCATGAAAAATAATGCCCATAACGAACCTCCTGGAATAAGATAGTTTGTATTTCTTTTGGTTCATTATAGGCAATATCATTTTTTTATGGCAGAATAATATGTTTCAAAAAGGTGTAAAAATGTTTCCTTTTTTTATATAGTATTCTTTTTTACAGGCAAAAAAAGTTCGTAATCCTGCAAAGAAATATCCCTTTTCGCCCTCTGTTCTTTTACATACTTTGTGCTTTTTTCATACGATATTCTTTGGGTGATATCCCATAGTGCTGTTTAAAGGATTTGGAAAATGCTCTGGTATCACAAAATCCGCAGGACATGGCAATATCTTCCACCGTCATATTGGATAAGGTAAGTAATTCTCTTGCCCTGGAAATTCGAAAACGAATCAGAAATTCCTGAGGAGACATTTCAAAACTTCGTTCAAACAATTTGTAAAGATAGCTGCGGCTGACACAGATTTCATTGGCTATGTCTGTCACACGGATTTTATTCTTATAGTTGCCGCGAATAAATCGGACTGCATTTTTCACATAAATACTTTCTTTATCCTGCTGCTCCTCTGCTTCCATTGGATTTTCTGTCAGCAATGCCAGAAAACTGTAAAACAATCCCTGCAGCTGATACTGACTGCTTACGGATCCGGTTCTGGTCCGAAGCATTTTCATAACAATTCGTTTCATTTCGGCCCCGTGACCGGAATAAAATACGGGCCGTTCTTCGCTGACACCAACATCATCCAGACACTTTCGGGCTTCTCTTCCGCCGAATCCAATCCAGATATAGGACCAGGGATTGTCCTGATCCGCCTGATACCAGGTCAGCATCTCCGGTTCAATGAGAAATCCCTGACCGGCTGACAGATGATAGGTACGGTTTTCCGTCCGATAAATTCCTTTTCCTTCCAGAATAAAATGAATGATATAATCGGCTCTTGCAGCATGACCGTAACTATGTTTTGGCTCACACTCCGAATATCCGCAAAAACTCATATACAGATCATCAAATCCGTGATCCTTTATATACAGAACATACGATTTTTCCATTCTATTTGCACTCCCCCACCAGATTCTGCAGCCAGACATCCTTTTTCACCAGCACATACCCAATCACACACTTGATCAGATTGCTGCCTTCCACCAGAATATACATGTATACCGGTGCCATTGTGGTATAACGACTCAGCACCCATGCAATGGGGAAATTTACACCGATTGTAAATCCACAGTCAAAGAAAAAGGTTACCACTGTTTTCCCGCCGGATCGGAGGGTAAAATATGCCGCATTCAGAAAGGCATTGACCGGCATATAGAATGCTGCCACCAACAGAAACTGGGATGCCAGAGAGCGGCTCAGTTCACTGACATTATACAGTTTCGGGAAAAACGAAGAACCCAATGCTGCAATTATTGCAATTCCTGCACCGCAGAAAATAGAAAAGACAATCATTCTGGTATCGGTTTCCTTCGCTTCCTTCAGGTGTCCTCCGCCCATCAGCTGTCCGACAACAATGGAAATGGCACTTCCCAGTGAAAGAAATACCGCATTAAACAAGTTGCAGATGGTATTGGAAATATTCATGCCTGCAACCACTTCCAGCCCCCGCACAGAATAGCACTGTAATAAAAGTGCTATACCGCCGGACCAGAGCATTTCATTCAGAAGCAGCGGAAATCCTTTGATAAAAAACTGTTTTACCTGTGCAAAAGGAACCCAAAGGGTTCGATAAAGCCCTACTGTCCATGCGGCAGCCATACGATGTCTGTGAGCCCAGCTGATCACCAGCGCTGCCTCCACATAACGGGATAAAGAAGTGGCAATGGCTGCCCCCTGAACACCCAGTTCCGGGAAACCAAAATGACCATAAATCAGAATATAATTAAAAATCAGGTTGACCACAACAGCTGCCAGACCGGCCCGCATAGGTGCTGCGGTTTCTCCGCATTCACGAAGGGTACTGGCATAAACCTGAGCCAGCATAAATGCCGGAAAACCAGCCAGCATGATCATCAGATACTGTTTTCCATATAAAAGAGCAGCACTTAATGATGTTCCATCATTTTTCTCATAAAGATAGGAACTGATCAATGTATCGCTGCCAAAACCAAGCAATGTCAGAGCTGCAATTACCAGAATCACACCCAGCCATAACTTATATCGAAAAGTGCTGCGTACGCCTTCCTGATCCTTATTTCCAAAATACTGGGCAGTAAAAATACCTGCCCCGGATAAACCACCGAATATACACAGATTGAATACAAAAATCAACTGATTAACAATGGCAACACTTGACATCTGTTCCGTGCCCAGACGTCCCACCATAATATTATCCAGCAGATTTACAAAGTTGGTGATGGCATTCTGTACCATGATCGGCACCGCCACCGTCAGAACCATTTTATAAAACTGCCGGTCTCCAAAATACTTTCTTTTCATTTTCTCCCCACATCTTTTGTACTGTAATCATTTCCCTCTTATCTGTTTTCCGTGCAAAATCAAAGGGAGACCGATCCGACAACTGCGGTGTTTCCGTTATTCACAGATGAACAGCAGCTATGAATAACCGGAAACGGCAACTGTCAGATGGGCTCCCTTTATCAGATATAGATATCTGTTTTTCACAAAAACAGCTTCATGTACTATCGTTTTCTATCAAACAGGCAATGGAATCTTCTATAACACTTCTCCATTGGTTTCAATTACTTTCTTATACCAGTAGAAAGATTTCTTCTTTGCTCTGGAGAAATCGCCTTCATGGTTGTTGTTATAATTTACATAGATGAAACCGTAACGCTTGTCATATTCACCGGTGGAAGCAGATACGATATCAATGGGTGCCCACATGGTATAACCCAGCAGATCCACTCCATCATATTCCACTGCTTCTTTCATTGCAGCAATATGAGCTGACAGATAATCAATACGATACTGGTCATCTACCACATATTCTTCATTACCTTCAATATATTTGTCATATGCACCAAAACCATTTTCAACGATCATCATAGGCAGTTCAAAACGGTCATTGAACCAGTTCAGGCACCATCTTAAACCGATAGGATCAATCTGCCATCCCCAGTCAGAAGCCTTCAGGTATGTATTTCTGACATAGTCATCTTCTGAGAAATCAAAGCTGCGTCCGAAACGGCCTGTGAACTTTGTTGCAAATGACATATAATATGAGAAACCGATATAATCTACACAGCCTTCTGCCAGTGCCTTCTCATCTTCCGGAAGAATAAAGTTGTCATAACCCTTTCTTTCAAACTTCTTCAGGATATGTTTGGGATAATGTCCGCGTGCATGCACTTCAACAAACCAGTATTTCTGATGCATTGCCTGCTGTGCATTCAGAACATCTTCCGGTGCACAGGTTGCAGGATAAACACCATTCATTCCGATCATACATCCGATCTGCGCATCCGGATCAATTTCATGACATGCCTTTACAGCCAGAGCGGATGCAACCAGTTCATGATGTGCAGATTTGTACATCATGTATTCCATGTCATCGCCTTCTTTTACAAGAACAGCACCTTCCTGAACCATGTGATGAGCACCCATATGACGCCATTCTGCCTGGTTGTTGATCTCATTGAATGTCATCCAGTACTTTACTTTTCCTTTATAACGTTCAAAGCATACTTTTGCAAATCTTACAAACAGGTCAATACATCTGCGGTCCATAAAGCCATTGTATTTCACTGCCAGATTGTAAGGCATTTCAAAATGAGATAACGTAATAATCGGCTCAATACCGAGACGCTTCATTTCGTCGAACATTTCATCATAGAACTTCAAACCTTCTTCATTGGGTTCTGCGTCATCTCCATTGGGGAAAATACGGGTCCATGCGATGGAGGTACGGAATGCCTTGAATCCCATTTCTGCCATCAATGCCAGATCTTCTTTATAATGGTGATAAAAATCGATACCGATATGATTGGGGTAATCCTCGCCTTCGATCACACCATCTGTAATTCTTCTGGGTTTCTTTGTCACATTGTCACCGGCAGTCATAACATCCGCAATGGAAACACCCTTGCCGCCTTCCTGCCATGCACCTTCCAGCTGATGGGCAGCAACTGCGCCACCCCATAAAAAGTCTTTTCTGAATGCCATTTTGAGTCTCTCCTTTGATAGTAAATACGAACAAATTCTGAAACCGATCCAGCGGGGACTCAATCGGTTTCATTTGTCATGTTTGATTGTAACATTTTACTATCAGGTTTACAAGCATTGTTTCCATCCGAAAAAAACAGCCTTCAATCAAGCCGTCTCCACAGTACTCCTGGCATCATGAATGTTATAAAACAGTGCACTTCCCAATACAATTACTGCACCAATCAATGCAATAATCCCAATCTTCTCTCCACATACCAATGCCACCAGAATCGGATTCAGAATCGGTTCAATCATGGAAATCAGTGACGCAGTAACCGGCTGCACCGTTTCCAGTCCCTTTGCCAGGCAGATAAAAGCCAGACCCATCTGACAGACTCCCAGCAGCATACAGAGAAACAGGTTCATTCCCATGATTTCCGGTTCCTTTACAATGGAAGGAATTGCGGAAAAGAAACTGATCAGAAAAGAAATCAGAACCGAAGATTCAAAATCACTTCCTTTTATCTTTTTACTGACAAAAACAATTGCATAAAGAAAACCTGAAAAAACTGCCATCAGATTTCCTGCCATGCCCCCTGCAGAAAGACTTTCGTAAAAGAAACAGAGGATACCGAAAAAAGAAACCAGACATGCAGCCACTGCTGCCCTGTCCGGCTTTTTCTTCCAGAACACCCACAGCATAAGTATGATAAAAATCGGCATGGTAAACTGCAGCACAATCGCATTGGCGGCTGTCGTCATTTTATTTGCCATGACAAAAGTAAGTGCCATCCCGTAATTTGCCACTGCCGTAAACAAAACCGGTAGATTTACAACAAATTTGTGATGGATCACTTTCATATAAACTGCCATTACCATAAATGCAAACAGACATCGCACGCCGTTGATGGAGTACGATGACCAGGTATTCAGCTTGATCAGCAACCCTCCCGTTGCAAAAAAAATGGCAGATAAAAGCACAAATACTGTGCCTTTATTGATTGAAATGCTTCTCTCATTCATTTTAATCGTTCCTCCCTGTTTTCATCTCCACCTGAACAGATGGATGATCAGATGAATGCCTCATAAATGCTACCACGAATCCAAAGGCTTTTCAACGCAAAACTCAGATAGAAAAGAGGATATCACATAGGTTCAACTGCCAGGAAGAATTATATCACATAAACTCAACCGCATGTTTTCTGCTCCACAACGGATACAGATTTCTTTGCAGGGATTCGTTCTTTCTTTCTTCAATCGCAATACTCCGGAAGAAGGCTTTCCAAAGATCGGTATATGCATCATTCATCTGCTCTGTTTCAGATAATCGGAACAGTTCTTCTTCCGTCAGAATCCGCAGATAGAAAGGTTCATCTTTGGGGTGGATGACTGCTTCCCGATGGACATCATCAATGATCGCCCAGTACTCGGAAGGCATACGATCCTGAAAGATGGGACCAAGGGTAATGGCCAGACGACTTTTCGGCTCAATATGAGCCACATAAAGATCTGCGCCCACCTGATGAAATCGCAGGAACTCCTGGAAACGATTGACTTCTTTGCCAAGCCGGGTTCGAATCAGCTGATTGCGCATGATATCCCGATACTGCACCATCTGCAAAACAGCAGGACCGAATTTAAATCCCAGCAGCATGCATCGATAGATATTATCCAGGGCATCTTCTTCATATGCCAGAGCGGTAAACGCCATATCTCTGTAAAACCGGGGAGAAATCTTCTGTTTTACGGAACGGATTACCTTCTCAGCCTTTTCAGGGTCCGGATCCACATGAATGTATTCATCAAATAAAGTCAGCTGCTCAACCGGTTCCAGCTTCAGTCTGATATTCTTATGACCTTTGCCACTTGCCCATGCATCATAAATGCAGGTAAGCATGGCTTCCAGATGGGGTTCACAGGTAAAAATATACATAACTCCTATCCTTTACTCCAATCATCAAAACAAAAAATATCTGTTAATCAAGACAGTATTCTCATGCGGGATGAGAACATACCGGCAGATTCAGCAATTGACCGATTTCGTAACTGTCGTATCTGTTGTCATTCCGAAGTCGGAAAACAGGTTCATCTGCTGATAGCTCACCGTCTGTCCTTCGATACGGCTGACTTCCGTCCGTTCCAGACCAATCATCTGCCCCCGGATAAAGCGCTCATCAATGGGTGTGTGATTCATCATCTTCCCATTACAGGTAATAAAAAACCGGGCTCGTTTTAAGGCAATATGCATCTTCTTCAGAATTTCGAAATTGATGCTGCCATATCTTCTGGCTGACAGAATTTTCTTCACCCCGGTCGGTCCGATTCCGGGAACACGAAGCAGTTCTTCTGCCGGTGCACGATTGATTTCCACAGGAAACAGCTCCAGATGCTGAAGTGCCCAGCTGCATTTCGGATCCAGTTTCGGATCAAAAAACGGATTATCTTTCGTCAGCAGTTCCTCTGCCATAAAACCATAATAACGCATCAGCCAGTCGGCCTGATACAGACGATGTTCTCTCAGAAGGGGAACCGGAGTCCCTATTTCAGGAAGGGCAGCATCTTCATTCAGCGGAATATATCCGGAATAAAACACTCTTTTCAGATCAAAAGCCTGATACAGACTCTGTGTGGTTCGAATCAGTTCCAGATCGGTTTCACCGGTGGCACCGATAATCATCTGCGTACTCTGTCCTGCTTCTGCAAAAGAACGACTGAGGGACAGATCTGCTTTCTCTGACGGCAAAGATAAAGAAACCCGTGACAGAGAATCCATTCCCATGCCGGAAATCCGTCTCGCATCATCCCCCCAGATGCTGTGAATCAGATGACGGTTGATTCCGTCCCTCTCCATCCGGGCATCTTTTCCAATGGCCAGACGATGTGACGCAATGGTATTGGAAATCTCACTCATGGGACGAAGAATGGTTCGCATGCTTTTATGGGGGGCCAGCTTTTTCAGACTCTCCTGGGTCGGCAATTCCATATTCAGACTGACGCGATCTGCCAAAAGCCCGATTGAATAGATCAGTTCCTGTGATGCACCGGGGATCACCTTCGCATGAATATATCCGTTGAAATGGAACTCTGTCCGAAGCTTCCGCAATGTTTCACACATCTTTTCCATGGTATAATCCGGACTTTTCAGAACACCGGAGCTTAAAAACAGACCT
>JALETI010000035.1 GCA_022781515.1 Lachnospiraceae bacterium | reverse complement strand
AAAGCCGTGCTGATGAATTCAGCACGGCTTTTCTGCAAACCAGAGGGAGGAAAAATATATGAATAATGATACAATTGCTGCAATTGGTACAGCGATGACTCATTCGGGAATTGGTATTGTACGAATCAGCGGTTCCGAAGCTATTGGTATTGCAGATCGTATATTCAGAGCGAAAAAGAGCGGAAAAAAACTGGCCGATGTTCCGACACATACCCTTCATTACGGACATATTGTGAATCGGGATCAGATTATTGATGAGGTTCTGGTATCTGTCATGAGAGGGCCCCATAGCTATACCGCTGAAGATGTGGTTGAAATAAACTGTCACGGCGGAATTCTGGTTATGAAGAAAATTCTGGATACGGTTATGGAATATGGAGCCCGTCCTGCAGAAGCAGGAGAGTTTACCAAACGTGCTTTTCTGAATGGAAGAATGGATTTGTCCCAGGCGGAAGCCGTAATTGATATTATCAATTCACAGAATGAATTTGCCTTAAAAAGTGCTGTGAAACAGTTATCCGGTTCTGTGTCCGATAAGATAAAGGAAATCCGAAAAAGACTGATTTATGAAATTGCTTATATCGAATCCGCACTGGATGATCCGGAACATTACCCCATGGAAAATTACGGAGAAGAACTGGCGGAAAAAATAGAGCCCCTGCTGCAGGAAATCCGAAAACTGACCGATCACGCGGATGATGGAAGAATGCTGAAGGAAGGCATTAAAACCGTTATCCTTGGAAAGCCCAATGCAGGAAAATCATCCCTTCTGAATCTGATGGTGGGATCGGAGAGAGCGATTGTCACAGATATTGAAGGTACCACAAGAGATACACTGGAAGAACATATTCTGCTGGATGGAATCAGTCTGAATATTGTGGATACGGCAGGAATCCGGGAAACTGCGGATCTGGTTGAGCAGATTGGGGTGGAACGAGCAAAAGAGCAGGCTGCAGAAGCAGATCTGGTTCTGTATGTAATTGATGCGACCAAACCTTTGGATGAAAATGATAAAGAAATTATTCAGTGCATTGCAGATAAAAAAGCTATTGTATTGTTTAATAAATGTGATCTGGATACCCTGTTGGATGAGCAGGAAATCAGACAGATGCTTCCGGAACAGACCGTTGTTGTTTTTTCTGCTAAAGACAGAACCGGTTTTGAGATTCTGAAGGATCGGATCCGGGAAATGTTTTATGCGGAAGAACTGAAATTTAATGATGAAATTTATCTGACCAGTGCCAGACATAAAGCTGCGCTGGACAGTGCATATAGAAGTCTGCAGCTGGTAATGGACAGCATTGCTGCCGGTATGCCGGAGGACTTTTTCACAATTGATATGATGAGTGCGTATGAACAACTGGGATATATTACCGGAGAGTCTGTGGAAGATGATCTGGTCAATGAAATATTCAGTAAGTTCTGTATGGGTAAATAATCGCCGAATGAGAAGTTAAAGTGAGTTGGGAGTCTGTTTATAAAATCTGTTCGATGCAGAAATCTGCCGGACAGTTACAAATTTCAGATAAATGAGGTAGAAAAATGCCGTTTCTTAAGGAAAAATATGATATTGCAGTAGTTGGTGCCGGTCATGCGGGCTGTGAGGCTGCTCTGGCCTGTGCACGTCTTGGTTTGAAAACCATTATGTTTACAGTAAGTGTGGATAGTATTGCACTGATGCCCTGTAATCCGAATATCGGAGGAAGTTCCAAGGGACATCTGGTAAGAGAGATTGATGCCCTGGGCGGTGAGATGGGCAAGAATATTGATAAATCCTTTATTCAGTCCAAAATGCTGAACCAGTCAAAAGGACCGGCTGTGCATTCCTTGCGTGCACAGGCGGATAAACAGAATTACTCCAGAGAAATGCGTAACGTTCTGGAAAATACAGATAATCTGGTGATCCGACAGGCGGAGGTCAGTGAGATTATTACCGGTGAGAATAATGAAATCATCGGTGTGAAAACCGTATCCGGAGCAGAGTACAGCTGTAAGGCAGCTGTTTTATGTACGGGAACGTATCTGCGGGCAAGATGTATATATGGAGATATTAGTTATTACACAGGTCCCAATGGTCTGATGGCAGCCAATCACCTGACAGACAGCCTGATTGCCCATGGTATTGAAATGTATCGTTTCAAAACAGGCACTCCTGCCAGAGTCGATGGAAGAACCGTGGACTTCAGCAAAATGGAAGAGCAGACAGGGGATGAAAAAGTCGTTCCTTTTTCTTTCTCAACGGATCCGGCATCGGTTCAGAAAGAACAGGTATCCTGCTGGCTGACCTATACCAATGAAGAAACACATAAAATTATTCGCGATAACATTGATCGGTCTCCTTTATTTTCCGGAGCAATTGAAGGAACCGGACCTCGGTATTGTCCGTCTATCGAAGACAAAGTAGTAAAATTCGCCGATAAAAACAGGCATCAGGTATTTGTGGAACCGGAAGGATTATATACCCATGAAATGTATCTGAGCGGTATGTCCAGTTCTCTGCCGGAGGATGTTCAGTATGCAATGTATCACACGGTACCGGGTCTGGAGAATGCCGTTATTGTAAGAAACGCCTATGCAATCGAATATGACTGCATCAATCCCAGGCAGCTGAAACCTACATTGGAATTTAAAACAATACCCGGATTATTTGCAGGAGGCCAGTTTAACGGCAGTTCAGGCTATGAAGAGGCTGCAGCACAGGGCTTAATCGCCGGAATTAATGCGGCGCTCAGCGTAAAAAAGGAAGAACAGATTATTCTGGATCGTTCACAGGCTTATATCGGTGTATTGATTGATGACCTGGTTACAAAGGAAAATCATGAACCATATCGTATGATGACTTCACGTGCAGAATATCGTTTGCTGCTCAGACAGGACAATGCGGATATTCGTTTATCGGAAATCGGCCATAGAATCGGTCTGGTAAGCGATGCTGCATATCAGAAAGTGCTGGATAAGGTAGATGCCATGAATGCAGAAATTGTCCGCGTGGAACATACAAATATAGGTGCCAATAAGCGTGTTCAGGAATTCCTGAGGAGCCATAACAGCACCGAACTGAAGAGTGGAATTACACTTGCTGAGTTGATTAAACGTCCGGAACTGGACTACAATATGCTTGCCGAACTCGACCCGGAACGTCCTGATATTTCCGATGAAGTTGCAGAACAGGTCAACATTCAGCTGAAATATGAAGGTTATATTAAAAGGCAGATGCAGCAGGTGAAACAGTTCAAAAAACTGGAAAATAAAAAGCTTTATGTAGACTTTGATTATTCAAAAGTAAAAGGACTCCGTAAAGAAGCAATGCAGAAGCTGAATCTTTATAAACCAATGTCCGTAGGTCAGGCTTCCCGTATTTCCGGTGTCTCACCGGCTGATATTTCTGTTCTGGTTGTGTATTTGGAACAGCATGGAAGCAGACAGAGCGAGTAGCCAATTACAAACGGAAAGGAAATGGAATGGAAGAGAGAAGCATTTACTTAAAAGAAGTGTTTGCCAAAAATGGATTTTCTTTATCTGAAAAGCAGGTCGAACAGTTTGAACTGTTCTATGATATGCTGATTGAAAAAAATAAGGTAATGAATCTCACTGCAATTACAGAATACAGGGAAGTCGTTGTAAAGCACTTTCTGGATAGTGTGTTTTTGGCAAAATATGTTAATTTTTCCGACGGCCCTACTATGATTGATGTGGGAACCGGTGCCGGATTTCCCGGAATTCCCTTAAAAATACTTTTTCCTGATCTGGAGATTGTTTTGCTGGATTCATTGAATAAAAGAGTAAATTTTCTGAAGGAAGTAATAGAAGCACTGCACTTGGAAAAAATCACTGCTATCCATGGAAGAGCAGAAGAAATTGTGAGAAAGCCCGGATATAGAGAATATTTTGATTTCTGTGTATCCAGAGCAGTTGCTAACATGAATTCGCTTTCTGAAATCTGCATTCCGTTTGTAAAGATTGGAGGCTCTTTTATCCCGTATAAATCCATGAAAGGTGAAGAGGAGTTAAAAGAAGCAGGAAGAGCCATTCAGATCTTTGGTGGAACTAATTCCTGTCTTGAAAAGAAAGGCGACAGGGATCTGATTCGATTTGCCATAGAAGAAGACTTTGGCGGTGATGAAAAACTGGAAAGAAACTTTATTGTTATTCATAAAATAAAAAATACCCCGAAAAAATATCCCAGAAAACCCGGAACACCATTTAAAGAGCCGTTAAAATGAGTTTGCTATGAGGCTATTTGACCAGCAGGTATATGTGTTATTCTTAATGAAGATTGAGGATGCTGGTTGATTTACTATAAGGTTATTCGTATTTGTATTATTACGGATTATCTAATAAATCGAATCCGGTGCAAACAAATCACTGCAAGCGTTGATTCAAATTGTCGAAAAAGGAATTCCGTGAAAGAATTCTGTAAATGATGATTTGAGATAGTGAAAGCTGCAAATGCGATGTTTCACGTGAAACATTGTATTTGCAGCTTTTTTGAAGGGGAAAGTTTGCCTTCCCGAATCTGAAGCTAAATCTCCACAAGCGTCGATATAAATTCAATAGATATGAATTCAATTTGTACATACTGAATAATGTTTCACGTGAAACATTAAAAAAAGCTTAATTGTATATTGAAATGAAAGGTGATATAATAGCAACAGATTTTGTTTCATAGGGCAAGATTCTTGCTCTGTATCAATTTCAGGTTACTGTTCAGATCCAACCTCGAAAACACTGCGTGTTTCCTCGGTGTGGCGTATCCGCCATATAGATTTACA
>JALETI010000027.1 GCA_022781515.1 Lachnospiraceae bacterium | reverse complement strand
GGGCTGTTCGCCCATTAAAGCGGTACGCGAGCTGGGTTCAGAACGTCGTGAGACAGTTCGGTCCCTATCCGGCGCGGGCGTAGGATATCAGAGAGGAGCTGTCCTTAGTACGAGAGGACCGGGATGGACGGACCGCCGGTGCACCGGTTGCACTGCCAAGTGCACAGCCGGGTAGCCGTGTCCGGACGGGATAAACGCTGAAGGCATCTAAGCGTGAAGCCCCCCTTAAGATGAGATATCCAAGACCCCTTGAAGACGACGAGGTAGATAGGGCAGGTGTGGAAGTGCAGCAATGCATGGAGCTGACTGCTACTAATCGGTCATCAGCTTGACCTGTAGTCTGAAAGATATGGTTTTGATGAAAACAGAGAGTTTGTGAGGGCCTGACAGAAGTCAGGAGACATCGAGCGTCATATGCAGTTTTGAAGGTATTTCTTCATATATGCCGATATGGCTCAATTGGCAGAGCAGCTGATTTGTAATCAGCAGGTTGACGGTTCGAGTCCGCCTATCGGCTTGAAAAGCAGTTGATTATTTCAACTGCTTTTTTCAGTTTGTTATTGTTCAGAGTCAAGCAGAGGAAACACGCAGTGTTTATGAGGTTGTTTTAGAGCTGAGCAATTTCCATTTCTCTGTGCTTAAATTTTGCATATTTGATCAATCTGGGGTATAATATGCGAAACAGAAATAGTCTCTGTTTTGCCTGATAGATACCATGGCAAAAAGTATTGATGTATTCGGAGAAAAGAATATGAGTAATGAATATAAAAAAGACAGCGATCATGTGAATGATATTGACTATGTGAATGATATTGACTGTGTGAATGATGTTGACTGTGTGAATGATGTTGACTATATGAATGAAATCGACAGTGATATTGCGAATGAAATCGACAACTTTGATACAGATTACCCCGATTCCTATTACAGTTTTGCATGGGTTTATGATACCTTTATGGATAATATTCCTTATGATGAATGGACTGCATATCTGATCGGTCTGCTGAAGGAATATGGTGTTTCCAAAGGTCTGGTTCTGGATATGGGATGCGGTACCGGTAATGTGACAGAACGTCTCGCGGCTGCCGGTTATGACATGATTGGTATTGATAATTCGGAAGAGATGCTGATGGAAGCCAGAGAGAAGGCCATGGAAAATCAATATGGGATTCTCTATCTGGAACAGGATATGCGTTCTTTCGAATTGTATGGAACGGTTGCTGCAGTTGTCAGCATTTGCGATTCCATGAATTACATTCTTGAAAAAGAGGATCTGAAAGAGGTTTTCCGTCTGGTAAATAACTATCTGGATCCGAAAGGTGTGTTTATTTTTGATTTTAATACCCCTTACAAATACAGAGAATTACTCGGGGATCGTACCATTGCGGAAAGCCGCGATAACTGCAGCTTTATCTGGGAGAATACCTTTGATGAAGAAGCGGAAGTGAATATTTATGATCTTACGATTTTCATGCAGGAAGAGGACGATATTTTCCGGAGATATCAGGAGACCCATTACCAGAAGGCATGGAGTGTATCCGATTTTCGGGAAGCAGCTGAAGCGGCTGGCATGAAGGTGATGGCGGTATATGACGCATTTACGCACCGGGAGCCGGATCCGGACAGCGAGCGTCTGTATATGATTGTACAGGAATGTGGAAAGTAAGAAAAATAAGATAAAAAGAAAAGTAAGATAAGAAGCAGTTTCTTTATAAATCTGGAAAAATCCAGAGATAGTCCGGAAAATCCAGAGATAATCTGGTAAATGATTTGAAAAAAGGAAAGAGGTCTGGACACGATTCAGAAATGAATGCGATGACAGGGAGGATAATATGAGTGATTATTTAGTAAGAGCAACAGCAGCGGATCATGGAATCCGTGCATTTGCAGCCACCACCAGAGAACTGGTGGAAACAGCAAGACAGGCGCATAATACAAGTCCCGTTGCAACTGCAGCATTGGGAAGACTTCTGACTGCCGGTGTGATGATGGGCAGTATGATGAAAGGAGAAGAGGATCTGATCACCCTTTCCATTAAAGGGGATGGACCGATTCAGGGTATTGTTGTTACTGCAGACAGCCAGGGACATGTAAAAGGGTATGTAAATAATCCTGATGTGCTGCTGCATGCCAATGCGAAGGGAAAACTGGATGTGGCCGGTGCCGTGGGAAAAGGTGAACTGCGTGTTATCCGGGATACCGGTCTGAAAGATCCCTATGTGGGTACCATTGAATTGGTGAGTGGTGAAATTGCAGAAGATATTACCTATTATTTTGCTGCTTCCGAACAGATTCCTTCTGCGGTGGCACTGGGTGTGCTGATGGATCGCGGCAATTTTGTGAAACAGGCCGGCGGACTGATTATTCAGCTGATGCCCTTTGCTTCGGATGAACTGGTCAGCAAACTGGAAGAACGGATTGGTCAGATTACTTCATTGACTTCCATGCTGGATAAGGGGATGACACCGGAAGAGATTCTGGAGTTTGTACTGGGTGATATGGATCTGGAGATTATGGATAAGATTCCGCTGTCATTTTCCTGCAATTGCAGCAGAGAGAAGGTTGAAAGTGCAGTGATCAGTACCGGTGCGAAGGAACTGCAGAGTATGATTGATGATGGAGAACCCATTGAAGTGAAATGTCATTTCTGTGAAAAGGCATATGTGTTCCAGACAGAGGATCTGAAGAAAATGCTGGAACATGCGACCAGACCATAATCATTGGGGCATGTTTGCTTTGGATATGTCGATCTGAAATAAACGTCAGATATCTGCTGTTTTACGAATCGAAAGTATCTGTGCAGGCAATAAAATGTAAAATGATTGCAAGTTCAACGGGTTTGCGTTACAATAAACAACTGAATTAAAAAACAACTGAATCAATATGCTGTCTGAAAGGAATATAGGATGGATACAAAAGAATTATCTTTAAAGAAACACTATGACTGGAATGGTAAGATTGAAGTAGTTTCCCGCTGTAAAATCGATTCAATGGAAGATCTGGCAGTGGCTTATACCCCCGGTGTTGCACAGCCCTGTCTGGCAATTGCCGAGGATAAAGAGCTTTCCTGGAAGCTGACAAGGAGAAATAATCTGGTGGCGGTTGTTACCGATGGCTCTGCTGTTCTTGGACTGGGTGATATCGGTCCGGAGGCAGGTATGCCGGTTATGGAAGGAAAGTGTGTATTGTTTAAAGAGTTCGCTGATGTGGATGCATTTCCGATCTGCATTGATTCTCAGGATGTGGATACCATTGTGGATACCGTTGCCCTGATTTCCAAGAGCTTTGGCGGTATCAATCTGGAAGATATTGCAGCTCCCAGATGTTTTGAAATTGAAGAAAAGCTGAAACAGCGCTGCGATATTCCGGTATTTCATGATGACCAGCACGGTACTGCCATTGTGGTTGCAGCTGCTCTGCTGAATGCCATGAAGGTTACAGGCCGTAAGATGGGTACAGCGAAGATTGTTATCAATGGTGCAGGTGCTGCAGGTACAGCAATTGCAAAGCTGCTTCTGCAGATGAATTTCGGTTCCATTACCATGTGCGACCGTTACGGTATTGTATGTGCCGGTGAAGACTGGCTGACAGATGCACAGGAAAAACTGGCGCAGATTACCAATCTGGAACATCAGAAGGGTCTGCTGGCCGATGCGGTAAAGGGGGCGGATATTTTTATCGGTGTTTCCCGCCCCGGTATGCTGACGACGGAAATGGTCAGCACCATGGCAAAGGACAGCATCGTTCTGGCCATGGCAAATCCCACACCGGAAATCATGCCTGAGGATGCAAAGAAGGGCGGAGCAAAGGTTGTCGGCACCGGCAGAAGTGATTATCCGAATCAGATCAACAACGTTCTGATTTTCCCCGGTCTGTTTAAAGGTGTTCTTTCTGTAAGAGCAAAGCAGATCACAGAGGATATGAAAATCAGTGCTGCATATGCTCTGGCAGGTATTATTTCCGATGAAGAGTTATCACCGGAATATATTATTCCCAATGCATTAAATAAAGAAGTAGCAAAGAAAGTTGCAGAAGCAGTTGCAAAAACAGCAGTGGATGCACAGATTGTAAAGTAACAGATGTTTTTCTGGCTGAAGATCGGAACAGACTGGAGATCGGAACAGACAGATGGTCTTCAGAAACAGGGAAAGCAGAATGCGGGTGAGCAGTAAATGCGGAAAAAAAATTATGCGGATCAGTGCAGATTGTATCTGAAAAATGCAAAAGGACATCTGAAGGTTGTTTTGCATCACAAAAAAGAGGTTATGAAAGGCTGTTTTAAAGTGGGTCTTTACTGGCAGGGGATTATCCATGATCTTTCGAAATTTTCTCCGACAGAATTCCGTACAGGTGTCCGGTATTTTCAGGGGACACGGAGTCCCAATGCCAGAGAAAGAGAACTGCTTGGATATTCCACAGCATGGCTTCACCATAAAGGAAGAAACCGCCACCATTTTGAGTACTGGACCGATGTATCTGAGGATAAGACAGCCTGTCTGGCCGGCAAGAAAATGCCTCCCAGGTATCTGGCCGAGATGGTGATGGATCGTATTGCGGCATCGAAAACCTACAGGGGAGCGGATTATAAAGACAGTGATAATCTGGATTATCTCATGCGGGGGCGTGATAAGGAGACCATGCATCCGGAGACGTATGCAGAACTGAAGCATATTCTGACAATTTTATCAGAACATGGTGAAACTGCGATGTTTTTATATGTAAAAAGGCTTCTGAAGAGAAATTACTACTGAAGAAAAAGTACTGTTAAAGTATCAATTCAGCTAATACATCGGTTTAGCTAATACATCACTGTTAATGAAACAGTATAGTTACAGTATCAGTAATCAGTACAGCTGCTGTCCGGAATCTGGCAGCAGCTGTATTCTGTATTACTGCCGGATGTGATGGGTCGGATTGGGCATTACCGGTATTCTGTTATTTTACCAAAAACCTTATCCACAAGTCTTACTCCCAAGTCTTATCCCCAAAACTTTATTCCATCCGGAATGTTGCACATTCGGTCTGATCCATTTTTCTGGCACCGCTGCCTGCAATACCGATTTTACCGGCATGACACATTTCATTTTTATTATACATACATTTTACAGCAGCACAGGAAACGTCCAGAGCTTCATCGGGAATTTCTGTGCTGTTTTTGCATCCCTGTTTTTTCTCATCGAAACTTGCACAGCAGGTGGAAGAAGCCATTTCTGCACGTTCGCCTTCAATCTGAATTTTTCCTTTACAACAATAATGATCTGAATTATGGGCGCAGGTATCTACACTGCATACTAACTTTGTCATAGCAGCCTCCGATTTGATTATTTACCGACAATGTCGATATGAAAGTAGTCTGCACATTTTTTCGATTAATATTCCATGACTCCGACACTTATAAAAAACAGAAATTTCCACATGTATCGTTGGCGTCAATCGCAGCAGTCACCGTTGAACTTCATTTTCTATCTTGCAGGTAGAAAATAAGTTTTGCAAGAAACAGTTCGTCAATAGAAGTTAAGCATACAGGATAGAAAAAATCCTGCAAGAAACAGTTTGTAAATTAAAGTGAGGCATACCGGCTGGAAAAATTTTGTTGTAAATGAAACGGACAAAATCGTATAAATCTGGTATAATTCAGATAGCATATCCACAGATGATGTCTGCGGATAACGATGAATAGAGTATATGAATATTTGAGATCTGGATAAAGGGGAGAATGCTATGTTTTTGATTGATGAACATTTGAAAGAACAGAATGTGGATGGTGGTCTGATTGAGGACCTGAGAAAATTCCGTGAGGAACATGATGTTTCTGATGAAGTACGGGACCGTATTATTGAGCCGTCCATTCCGTTTTATGGAAAGGAAATTCTGGAGATGGCGATTTCCGCACTGCTGCAGGGAGAAAATCTGCTGCTGTCCGGTGCAAAGGCCACCGGAAAGAATGTGCTTTGTGAGAATCTGGCCTATATGTTCGGCAGACCGACCTATAATATTTCCTTCCATGTAAATACAGACAGTGCAGCATTGATTGGTACGGATACCTTCCGCAACAATGAAGTGGTTCTGCGAAAGGGTCCGGTTTATCAGTGTGCGGATTTTGGCGGTTTTGGTATTTTTGATGAGATCAATATGGCGAAAAATGATGCAGTTTCTGTTTTACATGCCACATTGGACCATCGCCGTATTATCGATGTACCCGGTTACAATAAAATCCGTCTGGATGATGCCTGCCGTTTTATCGGTACCATGAATTATGGTTATGCAGGAACAAGAGAACTGAATGAAGCACTGGTGTCCCGTTTTATGGTTATTGATATGCCGGCACTGACGGAAGATACACTGAATTTCCTGCTGTTGAAGATGTTCCCGGATATTCAGGACAATGCCAGAGAACAGTTTACCGGATTGTTTATGGATATGCAGACCAAAGCATATAATGGTGAAATTTCCACAAAACCGCTGGATCTTCGTGGTCTGATGTCTGCAATCCGTACCATGCGCACCGGTCTGGCACCGTCTTTTGCGGTGAAGATGGGTCTTACCAACAAGAGTTTTGATGTGTTTGAAAGAGAAATTGTGGATGACACAGTGATGACACGTATTCCTTCCACCTGGACAAAAGCCGATATTTTCAAAAGCTGATTTTGTTTGAAGCCATTCAAATAAATGTTTATCAATGTTTGCGAATATTCGGCAGGAAAGGGAAAGGAGGCGTTTCCTGTGGCCAGAAACTATAAGAATCAGACAAAAATCGGTGCCTGGAGGGATCCGATTGCAGGAGAGTATTTCAGCAGTGCAACCGGATCGGCAGAAGACGGGAAGTATACCGACGTGGTCGAGCCGGAACCGATTTCTGCCAGGGGACAGCAGACAAAAACGTCCCATTATCGTCCGCCGGCAAAGGAGATGGATCCGGATACGGAGTCTTTTGAACTGCAGAACCGGATGAAAAATCTTCTCTGGACCGTCAGCGGGGATTATACACTGGATGTGAATCTGGATCTGAAGAGTTTTAAAAAATCCAAATACATTTCCATTTATGATGCTGTAAAACAGGGAGCATTTGCCCGGTATTTTAATATGGAAGAACTTTCCATGTATATTGTAAAGAAGATTTACATGGAAGCAGATCAGGCGCCGCTGATGGAGATTGCTCAGCTGTGTGTGGACAGTGCGTCTTATCCGCTGATTACCAGAGAACGGCTTGGGGTTTCCGAGATCCGAAGAAGAGCTTTCCGGGATATGCTGGAATACCAGAGTCAGCGGATGAGCACCAGTTTTTTCGGACAGGTTAAATTTCATTTGCTGCGGAATTATCTGAAAAATGGAGGAGAAACCTCTGCGGCAAGGATTCAGTCTGCGGCCAATCGGATTGAGGCTTTGCAGCAGGCAGAGAATACCATGGACATTATCCGGACCGTGGATTATCTGTACAACCATTTTATTGACCTGGCCTTTGAGGACAAAAAGGGGACTTTGGAGGATGTGCTGGAGGTTACGCTGGATGAACTGCAGGAGTTTGACTGGCAGGATTATCTGAATGAAGAGAGCCTGCAGGATGTGCTGCAGCAGTACATGAATGCATTGACCAGCAGCGAAATGGAGAAGGTGAATCTGCGGGATACCCCCCGGAAAGAGATTTCCAATACCGGTACCCGCGTCAAAATTCTGGATGATGAGGATCTGAAAAAAGTTTACAGTTATGTGCAGCTGAATCACGGTGCTTCTTATTTGTCCATGCGGGAACAGGAGCATCTGAATTACCAGCTTTGCCGCGGTGCACATGAAGAATGCACCCTGTATTATACGGATGGGATTTTGCATAATCCGGTGAAAATCAATTATCAGTATAAATATGCTGAAAAAATGTATTCCAAAAATAAGATGTATTATTATGAAAATCACCAGATTATCAAACGAAATATCATTCAGCTGACGGAGATGCTGCGTAAGTCGCTGATCATCCGAAACGAGGATGATGTGTGCAAAGGTTCTGCCGGAACTCTGGTTCCTTCCAGACTCTGGAAACTGGGAAGAACAGAAGATACCCGCTTATTTAATAAGGTAATAAAAAAGGATACTTCTGATTTTGTTGTGGATATTCTGATTGATTCCAGCGGTTCTCAGGCGCCCAGACAGCATCAGGTGGCGGCACAGGCATATATTATCAGTGAGGCATTGAGCAATATCGGGATCCCTCATCAGGTCAGAGGATTCTGTACCTTCTGGGATTATACCATCATGCGCAGATTCCGCACATATGATGATGACCGTCGGATGAATGCCCGGATTTTTGAGTTTACCGCCTCTTCCAATAACCGGGATGGACTGGCCATCCGGGCCACATACGATGAGCTGATCAAACGGGAAGAAGCCAATAAGATTCTGATCATTCTCAGTGATGGCCGTCCCAATGATCCGAAGATTAACCGTCCGGGTGTCCGGAATACGAAGATGTATGAAGGGGATTTTGCTGTTCGGGATACTGCTTTTGAAGTTCGTATGGCCCGAAGTCTCGGTATATCTGTATTGGGGGTATTTGCAGGAGAAGACGAAGACCTGGCAGCGGAAAAGAAGATTTTCGGCAAGGATTTTGCTTATATCCGCAGCATCAGCGGTTTTTCCAATGTGGTGGGAACGTATCTGAAGCGTCAGCTGGAGGATGATATGTGACGTAAATTGACAATTGCCTGATTTCAGTATATACTCAAAACAAATCGTCTGATACAGGAAGTACTTATTACTGATAGGATATACCGTGTTTTTGAGAAGAAACAGTCAGTATTTACTATAAATTATTCTTATAACATGGTATAATTTTCATGTATTTGCGGTAAAGGCTTCATTCATATATAATACCACTATTAAACCTATCAAAAAAGTAGTGATAAATAGTGAATGAAAACCTGAAATGGAAAAAATACTATGAGCAAATACAGATTCAGGTATCCGATAAGATTTCCGGTAAAATACGTACTATGTACATCAGGAGGTATCAACATGAAAAAGAAACTTTTGGCCGTTTTGCTGGCAGCTGCGATGATTAGTTGTTTTGCAGCTGGCTGTGGCGGCAAGAAAGAAGATCCTGCAGAAACCAAGGCGCCTGAAACGACAGCAGAAACCAAGGCACCCGCAGCAGGCAATCCGGTGGAGGGCGGCACATTAACCGTAAGAGTGAGTGCAGATCCTCTGAACATCAATCCGTTATATGTAACAGACTTAAACAGCTTTACCATCATGCAGTCTCTGTATGCGCCTTTTTTTGAAATCGTGGGCGGTGAAGTATATTATGGAAATGGTCTGCTGCAGGAAGTTACAGCCAATGAAGATTCTACAGTATTTACCATGAAGCTGAAGGAAGGTCTGACCTGGCATGACGGGGAAGCCATCACGGCAGATGATATCGTATTCTCCATGGAAACCCTGGTCGATGAATCACAGGCAGTGCCTTATTCTACATATGGATTCGACGGTGCCGGCAATGTCGCTGTAACCGAGAAGGTGGATGATCTGACAGCAACCATCACATTCAAGTCTTCCAGTACAGGTTTCCTGGGATCTTTAAGTCAGATATACTGTATTCCCAAGCACATCTACGAAGGTGTGCAGAAGATTGGTGAAAGTGAGCTGAACTATGAGCCGGTTGGTTCCGGTCCTTTTAAGTTTGTTTCTTACCAGTCCGGTCAGGAATACGTGGTAGAACGTTTTGATGATTACAAGTGCGGTGATAATGTGGCGCATCTGGACAAAGTGGTATTCAAGATCGTTAAGGATACCAATTCTGCAATTGCAGCTCTGCAGTCCGGTGATCTGAATGCACTGACCATCAACAGCGATGATTATAAGACAGTTGACGGAATGAGCAATGTAACCATCAACCATTATAACTCAGGTCAGGTGAATGCAATGGGTATGAATACTCTGAAGGATGGACTTTCTGATCAGAAAGTTCGTCAGGCAATTTCTCTGGCGATGAATAAGGAAGAACTTGTAACATTCTCCTATACTTCCACTGAGTTTGCAACACCTGCATACTCTATTCTGACACCGGATACTTTATATTATTCTGAACCTGAAACAAAATACGATAATGATCAGGAACAGGCAAAGAAACTGCTGAAGGAAGCAGGAGCGGAAGGTCTGAATCTTAGTCTGCTCTATTCCACAGCGGATCCTGCAATGGAAAAAGAAGCATTGTATATTCAGTCCAAGTTAGGCGAAGTCGGTATTACAGTTACACTGGATCCGCAGGAAGATTCCGTATTTAAGAATACTCTGCAGGAACCCAACAGCACTGCATATGATCTGGTTCTGGAAAACTGGGAACTGGGTGCAGAGCCGTCTCTCTATGCAGATATTATCAAGACCGGTACACGTTCCAATAACTCCAATGTAAGCGATGCAGATCTGAATGCGTTGTGGGATCAGGGACTGAAGACACCGAATGGAGAAGAAAGAGCACAGATTTATACAGATATTCAGAACATGGTAAATGATAAGATGTATATTTATACCATTTCTTACTCTAATGGTTTCTATGCATTGTCAAATAACTTTGGCGGATTTGATGATTTCCTGCTTCAGACAATTTATCTTGATTATTCCAAGCTTTATGCAGTAGAATAGGAGTAACAATATCTGGAGCGAAAACGTCTGGTTTATAAGGGTCTCCGGGAATACTCCCGGAGCCTTTTTTCTGCCTTATTGTATGGATCTGAAAATGCAGATCAGATCTCCGGCACGCTCCGGTTAGGAGGAATAATATGAAACGAATTATCAGTAAACTGACACAATCGGTTGTCATTATGTTTCTGGTAAGCATTCTTTGTTTTGCACTGATTAAGATGGCACCGGGTGATCCGGTCCTGACTTATGTGCAGCCGAACATGAGTGAATCTTACATTGAAACACTGAGAGAGAGCCTGGGACTGAACAAGCCTCTTTATGTACAGTATTTAATCTGGCTTCAGAAGATCCTTCATGGGGACTTCGGATATTCGCTGGTGAATACCCGTCCCGTTCTGGGACAGATTCTGGAGCGTATTCCTGCGACTTTGATTCTGATGGGAACCAGTCTTGTGCTTGCTACACTGATTTCCATTCCTTTGGGTCTGTTTACCGGCAAGTATAAAAATGGCATTCTGGATAAAATCACCAGTGTGCTGTCTTATGTGGGTATTTCCATTCCGACTTTCTGGTTCGGGATTCTGCTGATCTATCTTTTTGGTGTGTATTTGGGTGTTCTGCCTTCCATCGGTATGCACACCCCGGGCGATACATCCATAGGGGATCTGATCCTTCATCTGATCCTGCCCTGCACCGTTATGACTTTTGTAAATGTGGCACAGTTTACCAGATATGTGCGCAGTTCTACGATTACGGAGATGTCCAGTGATTATGTTATGGTGCAGACTGCATATGGTATGTCGGAAAGCGGTATTCTGTTCAAACATGTGCTGAAGAATGCCATTCTTCCTATGATTACTGTGCTTGGCATGAGCCTTCAGTCCCTTGTTTCCGGTGCGATGATCTGTGAACAGGTTTTTTCCTGGCCGGGAACCGGACAGCTGGCAGTGACTGCAGTTACCACATTTGACTATCCATTGATCATGGGGATTACCATGCTGACAGCTCTGCTGATTGTACTGGGTAATCTGCTGGCAGATATTTTATATTCAATTGTGGATCCTCGTATCCGCAATGCAGTGTAAAGGCAGGTGTTGACAATGAATGAAAATCTGAAAAAGAATCTGATCATTGGTTTTAAGACCAATAAGCTTGCCATTGTCGGACTTGTGCTGATTGCAATTTTTTCTCTGGCGGCTATTTTGGCGCCTCTGTATCCGGTGGATCCCAACCAGATTTCACTGGATCGCGAACTGTTTCCCTGTGCGGCACATCCCTTTGGTACGGATGATATGGGACGCGATTATCTGGCGAGATGTATTTATGGGGGACGTACTTCTTTATTGATCGGTTTTATGGCGATGATTCTGTCCACTGCGATTGGTGTGCTGATCGGCTCCATCAGTGGTTTCATCGGCGGCTGGGTAGATGTTGTGCTGATGCGTATTGTGGATGCGCTGATGAGTCTGCCTACATTTCTGATCATGGTGGTTATGAATGCTTACCTGTCTGCAGGGGTAAAAAATGTGATTCTGATCATCGGTTTTCTGACCTGGATGAGCATTGCCCGTATTGTCCGTGGCGAGACCCTGTCTTTGAAGGAACGGGAATATGTGGTTTACAGCAGGATTTCCGGTGAGAGTCGTTTTAAAGTGATTTTCAAACATATTATTCCGAATATCATGCCCACCATTATTGTTTCTGCCACCATCAATGTGGCACAGGCGATTCTGATGGAATCTGCATTGAGTTTCTTTGGACTGGGTATCATTCCGCCTACTTCTTCCTGGGGAAGTATGCTGAACAGTGCGCAGGGCAAGCTGATGACATCTCCTTATCTTGCCATTTTCCCTGGCATTCTGATTCTGCTGACGGTAATCAGTTTCAATTATCTGGGGGAAGTGCTGCGTAAGGTTTATGAACCAAAGTAAGAGGTGAAAGAAATGGAAGAATTATTAAAAGTCAATCATCTGGAGGTTTCCTTCTTCACCGATCTGGGGGAATCAAGAGCCGTGAAGGATGCGTCTTTCGTGATCGGCAAAGGGGAAGTTTTCGGTATTGTAGGGGAATCCGGCAGCGGCAAATCTGTTGCCACCAAGAATATTCTTCGTCTTGGTCCGAAAAATATGAAGGTAAAATCAGGAGAGATCCTGTTTAAGGATAAGGATATTTTAAAGCTTTCCATGAGGGAACTGCAGAATCTGCGTGGTTCTGAGATTTCCATGGTGTTCCAGGATTCTTTATCTGCATTGAATCCGGTGTATCCTGTGGGAAAGAAAATGGTGGAGCTGCTTCGGCTTCACAATCGTAATTTATCCAAGACAGATGCGAAAAAGCAGGTAATCAGTCTGTTCGAAAGCGTTGGCATCGTGGATCCGGAACGCTGCTTTAAAAGCTACCCCCACGAATTGTCCGGCGGTATGCGTCAGCGTATTATGATTGCCATGGCGATCTGCTGCAATCCGGATCTGATGATTGCAGATGAACCCACCACAGCACTGGATGTAACCATTCAGGCACAGATTCTGCATCTGCTCCGTGATATTCAGCGGGAGAGAGGTATGAGCCTGATTCTGATCACCCATGACCTTGGTGTTGTGGCACAGATGTGCTCCCGTGTTGCCGTTATGTGCGGGGGCTATGTGGTGGAACAGGGGAATGTAAGAGATATTTTCCACAATCCTGCACATCCCTATACCCAGGCATTGATTGCCAGTATGCCAAGAGTTGGAGGCGGCAGAATGGAACAGTATCTGGAACGCAGTATGACCGATAATCGGGATCAGGAAATCTGTCCCTTCTACGGCCGCTGCAGGCATGCCATTGATGCCTGTGCAGATACACTTCCGACAATGAAAACCATCGAAGGAAATCATTGTTCCTTCTGCCATCTGGGAAAGGAGGCGCTCCATGTCTGACTGGAATAAGAATACATCAGGAACAGCGCAGTCTGACAACCTGATTGAAGTAAAGGATCTGGTGGTACGCTTCCGCCAGAAAAGCAGTAAACTGTTTGAATTGAAACCTGCATATTTCTCTGCCGTAGATCATGTGAATTTTCAGGTTAAGCGTGGCGAAACCTATGGTCTGGTGGGGGAATCCGGCAGCGGTAAGTCAACAGTAGGCAAGGCGATTCTGCGTTACCACAATCCCGACAGCGGCAATATTTTTTTTGATGGTACAGATATTACGCATCTGAGTGAAAAAGAACTGCTGCCGCATCGCAAAAAGATGCAGTCCGTATTCCAGGATCCCTATTCTTCCCTGGATCCCAGTATGACGGTTTCGGAAATTATCTGTGAACCTATGGAAATCCACCAGCTTTATACGAAGAAAGAGCGGAAGGAACGGGCTGCGGAACTGATCGAGACCGTTGGGCTGACCCGAAAGGATCTGCTGAAATATCCGCACGAATTTTCCGGGGGACAGCGTCAGCGAATCTCCATTGCCCGTGCCCTGTCCATTCATCCGGAATTTATCCTCTGCGATGAACCGATTTCCGCACTGGATGTTTCCCTGCAGGCACAGATCGTCAATATGCTGGAAGAACTGCAGGATCGTCTGGGACTGACGTATCTGTTTATCAGTCATCAGCTGCAGGTGGTACAGAAAATCTGTGATCATCTGGGTGTCATGTATCTGGGGCAGCTGCTGGAGACGGGGTCCTCTGAGGCGATTTATGGAAATCCGCAGCATCCCTATACCAGGATGCTTCTGTCTTCCATGCTGGAGCCGGATCCGGATGTGCACAGTCTGGATGCGATTATCCCGGATACCGGCGTGCAGACTTACTCCGGTGTGGGATGCAAGTTTGCAAACCGCTGTCCGTATGCAAAAGAACGGTGCCGCATGGAGATTCCTTCTTATTATGAGACAGAAGAAGAGCATCAGGTGGCATGTTTTTTGTATGAAAAATAAGCTCGGGAAGACTTCGATAAAGATTTCAGAAAGTTTCGCGTATTGCTATTGACAGGAAAATAAGACTGTGCTATAGTATAAGACGCTGTGAAACAACAAAGTAGAGTATCCACTCTCACCTTAGCACGAATTCAGTGACTCGGGTTTATATGCTTTTAATATTAACGAAGTATAAAGTGGATAGTTCTGCCTGTCCGCTTTTTTTATTTGTTCCTACCCGGTAGCTTTGGTTGTATGACCGGTCGGGCAGATGGAAAAGGGCAGCTTGAGGAATATCGTCAGATGTATGAAATTTGGAGGTGCTGACCATTAGCGAATTAATGATTAATGAACAGATCAGAGACCGTGAGGTTCGTCTGATCGGTACAAATGGTGAACAGCTGGGCATTATGTCAGCAAAAGAAGCGATGAAACTGGCTATGGAGGCCGAACTTGATCTTGTTAAGATTGCTCCCAATGCAAAGCCCCCTGTATGCAAGATTATCGATTACGGTAAATACAGATATGAGCTTTCAAGAAGAGAAAAGGAAGCAAAGAAAAAACAGAGAACCATCGAGGTTAAGGAAGTTCGTCTTTCTCCCAATATTGATGAAAACGATCTGAATACAAAAGTCAGTGCTGCCAGAAAGTTTATTTCCAAAGGAAATAAAGTGAAGGTAACATTACGTTTCCGCGGACGTGAAATGAGCCATGTTGCTCAGTCCAAGCATATTCTTGACGATTTTGCTGCCAAACTTACGGATATCGCCGTAGTCGATAAGCCGTCCAAGATGGAAGGCAGAAGCTTAGTCATGTTCCTGACAGAAAAACGTTAGTAAGAAAAAGTTAAGGAGGACACAACCATGCCTAAAATGAAAACCAGCAGAGCAGCTGCAAAGCGTTTTAAAAAGACCGGATCCGGTGAATTAAAGAGAAGTAAAGCTTATAAGAGCCATATCCTGACCAAGAAATCAGCTAAGAGAAAAAGAAATCTTAGAAAAGCAACCGTTACTGATTCAACAAATGCAAAGGTAATGAAGAAAATCTTACCTTACCTGTAATTTGGTAAGCACTGATTAATAAAACAGGAGGAATATCGAAATGGCTAGAATTAAAGGCGGAATGAACGCTAAGCAGAAACATAATAAAGTATTAAAACTTGCAAAGGGTTACAGAGGAGCTCGCTCCAAACAGTATAGAATCGCTAAGCAGTCTGTTATGAGAGCACTGGCTTCTTCATATGCAGGCAGAAAGCAGAAGAAGAGACAGTTCAGACAGTTATGGATTGCTCGTATCAACGCAGCAGCTCGTCTGAACGGCTTAAGCTACAGCAAATTCATGTATGGTCTGAAGCAGGCTGATATCACATTAAACAGAAAGATCCTGGCTGAACTGGCTGTTAATGATCCTGCTGCATTTGCAAAGCTTGCTGAAACAGCAAAGAGCAAATTAGCTTAATTTCAGGTAGCTTCAGCAGATATTCTTTCAGATTCTGCTGAAACGTCCGGCTTGCCTGCGGCAGCCGGATGGAATTGAAACTGACATAATAATCCGGCAGAGTTTTTCTGCCGGGTTAACTTTACAAATATTTGCATTTTTCCTGCTTTGCAGGGAATGAGGATAAATTATTGTAATTGTATATATAGTTTCAATAATTTGAATTTTTCTGAAAAAAAGATAAAAAAAGTGCTTGACACTTTGAAAGCAATCTGCTATAATGCATATTGTTCGAGCGAAACGAGCAGATAATTAATAAACTTTAAATAATCATTTCGGAGCGTGGCTCAGTTTGGTAGAGCGTCCGGTTAGGGACCGGGAGGTCGCAGGTTCGAATCCTGTCGCCCCGATTAGACAGAAGCGAAAGCTGATGTCGGGATGTGCCAGTAGCTCAGCTGGATAGAGCAACGGCCTTCTAAGCCGTGGGTCAGGGGTTCGAATCCCTTCTGGCACGTTAGCCACAAACGGCACAACACAATTACATAACACATTTCGGAGCGTGGCTCAGTTTGGTAGAGCGTCCGGTTAGGGACCGGGAGGTCGCAGGTTCGAATCCTGTCGCCCCGATTAGACAGAAGCGAAAGCCGATGTCGGGATGTGCCAGTAGCTCAGCTGGATAGAGCAACGGCCTTCTAAGCCGTGGGTCAGGGGTTCGAATCCCTTCTGGCACGTAGAAGCAGTCATAGAAATATGGCTGCTTTTTTTGTACACTGGATATAAATCAGTCAGGAACTACAGAAAAGCAGAACTTGCTGATCTGCACGATTTGTAGCATGCCTTTGAGAAATAATACAAAAAAACAGCTTTTTACGACTCGTTTTAATGTAAGATTGACAATGGTTCATTCCGTGAGTATAATAAATCTGTGCAAAATACGGGGAAGCAGGTGAGAATCCTGCACAGTGCCGCTGCTGTATGAGAAGAATTGTTAGCGATAACCACTGGGCAACCGGGAAGGTGCTTTTCAATATTGAGGCTCAAGTCAGAATACCCGTTCATGACATGATCTACGAGTCATAGCATCATTGTCTTCTTTCATGGATAAATCGATTATTGTCAATTATGTAATATGGTCCGATGCGTCAGATTGATGCATTGTGCTGATTTGTGCAGCGGTTGTACAATGAAATATGAAAGAACATCGGGATGACCGAAGAAGATAAGGATGCTGGAAGGCATCCTTTTATTATGCAATTGAAAATATGCCTGTATCATTATGGAATGCAGAATGTTCACAGGGTACGGTATATCGGGAGGGTTACATGGAACATAAAACAGGAATTGAAGACCATTATGTGATAAAGAATAATAAAAAACTGCGTATGGGCTATACGACCGGTTCCTGTGCAGCCGGTGCTTCCAAAGCGGCTGCTTACATGCTGCTGACCGGACAGGAAATCCATTCTGTTTCCCTGGTCACACCCAAGGGAATTGAACTGCGTCTGAAACTGCATGATGTATGCATACAGGAAAATCAGGTTTCCTGTGCGGTCAGAAAAGATGGCGGCGATGATCCGGATGCGACCAACGGAATACTGATTTATGCCACGGTGTCAAAGAATGATCAGAAGGATATCGTAATTGATGGAGGGAAAGGCGTCGGCAGAGTGACCAAACCCGGTCTGGAACAGCCCGTTGGCAGTGCGGCCATCAATCGTGTCCCCAGGATGATGATCCGCCGGGGCGTGGAGGAAATCTGTGAAAGGACCGGCTATCAGGGCGGTATTTCCGTGGTGATTTCCATTCCCGAAGGGGAGAAAATTGCAGGGAAGACATTTAATCCCCGTCTTGGGATTGTTGGTGGAATTTCCGTACTGGGAACCAGCGGAATTGTGGAGCCCATGAGTGAAGCGGCTTTGATTCGGAGTATACAGGTGGAAATGAATATGCTGACAGCGGCCGGTGCCCAGTATCTGCTGATTACCCCCGGTAACTATGGTCAGGCATTTGTCAGAGAGCATATGGCACTGGATCTGGACAGGGCGATGAAGTGCAGCAATTTTGTGGGTGAGACCATTGATATGGCAGTGGCAGACGGGGTGAAAGGGATTCTGTTTGTGGCCCATATCGGCAAATTTGTCAAAGTGGCCGGCGGAATTATGAATACCCATTCCAGATATGCGGACAGCCGTGCAGAGCTGATGGCATCCTTTGCCATTCGCGCCGGTGCGACACTGGAACAGGCAAAGGCAATTCTGGATACATTGACGACAGAAGAGGCAGTGACATTAATGGAGCAGTATGGAATCAAAGATACTGCCATGAAGCAGATTGTGGATCGGATTATTTATTATCTGGATCACCGGGCATACGGAAAACTGGAGCTGGGACTGGTTCTGTTTTCCAATGAACACGGCCTGCTGGGAAAAACAGACAATGTGGATGAAATGATAAAAAAGCTGTATGTCGCAGAGTGAGATCCGCTCATTTTTTCGGTAAAAATGGCTTCCAAAGGATTAAAAACGGTTCGAAGAAGAAAGATTAAAAAGAAAAATTGAAGTCCGCTTGCGGACTATTTTATAAATACGCATAAAGGAGACAAAATATGATAAAATTTGTAGGTGCTGGTTCCGGTGCTCCGGACCTGATCACGGTAAGAGGTATGAAACTGCTGCAGGAGGCTGATGTGATTATTTATGCAGGTTCTCTGGTAAATCCTCAGCTTCTGGAGTATAAAAAAGAAAGCTGCAAAGTATATAACAGTGCATATATGACTCTGGAAGAGGTTCTGGAAGTGATGTATCAGGCAGAAGAAGAAGGGCTGATGACAGTCCGTCTTCATACCGGCGATCCCTGTTTATACGGTGCAATCCGTGAACAGATGGATGAACTGGATAAGAGAGGAATCGAATACGATTCCACTCCCGGTGTCAGCTCTTTCTGTGGTGCTGCATCTGCACTGAATCTGGAATATACCCTTCCGGATGTTTCACAGAGCGTTATTATTACCCGTATGGCAGGAAGAACGCCGGTGCCGGAAAAAGAAGAAATCGCTTCCTTTGCTGCCCATCAGGCGACCATGGTTGTATTCCTCAGCACCAGCATGCTGGACAAGCTGTCTGAGCGTCTGATTGCCGGCGGATATACAGCAGATACTCCGGCAGCCATCGTTTACAAGGCAACATGGGAGGATGAAAAAACTGTAATCTGTACCGTTGGAACACTGGCACAGTCTGCAAGAGAAAACAATATCACCAAAACAGCACTGATGATCATTGGTGATGTGGTATCTCACAGTCATTACAATCGTTCTGAACTGTACAATCCGGCATTTACCACTGAGTTCAGAAAAGCAAGCAAATAGTGATGAAGATTGCATGTATCAGTTTTACTGCACATGGAAGTCAGATCAATAAAAAACTGGAACAGTGGTTTACAGACCGCGGTGATGTGTGTGATTGCAGAGCGCTGGCCAGATATGCACAGGCTGCCGGTTTAAAACCGCTGGAAAATTCTTTCCGGGATTGGTGCAGGGAACATTTTGCAGAAGCAGATGTGATGATTTTCATTGGTGCCACGGGAATTGCAGTCCGTGGAATTGCTCCCTGGGTGAAGGATAAAAAAACGGATCCGGCTGTGCTTGTCATTGATGAGCAGGGAAAATTTGTGATTTCGCTGCTTTCCGGTCATATCGGAGGCGCTAATGATATGGCACGGGAGGTATCCAGGCTTCTGGATGCGATTCCGGTTATTACCACAGGAACAGATGTGAACAATACCTTTGCAGTGGATGCATTTGCTGCCAGAAATCAGCTGCAGATTTCGGATATGACGTTGGCCAAGGAGATTGCTGCCAGATTGATTGACAAACAGCTGGTGGGATTTGCATCGGATCTGCGGGTAGAGGATATGGTCAGCAATGCACTGACCGTATATTCTTCTGCACCGGAAATTGGTGTCTGCATTACGGTTCAGCCCGGCAGACGGCAGGCATTCTGGAAGAAAACCTTGTTTTTAACGCCGAAAAATGTACATCTAGGCATCGGATGCAGACGCGGTACTCCTTTTGAAGTGATCGAGGAAAAGGTGCAGCAGGTGATGGCAGAATGCGGTCTGGACTGGAAGGCTGTGGCTGCTGCGGCCAGTATTGATCTGAAAAAGGATGAAGAAGGGCTGAAGGAATTTTGCAGAGTACATGAAATTCCTTTTACTGTGTACTCCGCGGAAGAATTAAATCAGACCGAGGGCAGTTTTACGCCCTCAAAATTTGTTGGAACCGTAACCGGAGTGGACAATGTCTGTGAGCGGGCAGCCGCTCTGGATTGTATCCGAAACCGGATTTATGCCAGAGGGAAAAACCTGGAAGGCAGTTATCATATGATTCAGAAAAAGACGGCAGGTGACGGGGTGACTGTTGCTGCTGCCATGGAAGATTGGAGTGTTCGATTTGAGTAAGATTTATGTAGTGGGTATTGGTCCCGGTGAATATGAGCAGATGACAATTAAGGCAGCCAATGTATTAAAGAGCTGTGATACGATTATCGGTTATACCGTATATGTAAAACTGGTGGAAGATTATTTTCCGGGAAAGGAATTCCTGACCACCCCCATGAAAAAGGAAGTGGACCGCTGTATTCTTGCATTTGAAGAAGCAAAGAAGGGCAAAACTGTTGCCATGATCTGCAGCGGTGATGCAGGTGTTTCTGGTATGAGCGGCCTGATGTATGAAATCGGTGTGCGTTATCCTGAGCTTGACATTGAAGTGGTATGTGGTGTTACCGCAGCCATCGGCGGTGCAGGTGTTCTGGGGGCTCCTCTGATCCATGATTTCTGCCTGATCAGCTTAAGTGATCTTCTGACTCCCTGGGAAAAGATTGAAAAGCGTCTTTTAAATGCAGCGGAAGCAGATATGGGAATTGTGCTTTACAATCCTTCCAGCAAGAAACGTCACGATTATCTGCAGAAGGCATGTGATCTGATGATGCAGTTCAAATCCCCCGATACCGTATGCGGTACCGTATTAAATATCGGCCGTGAAGGGGAAACCGGTACCGTGATGACCTTAAAGGAACTGCGCGATACCCAGGTGGATATGTTTACAACTGTTTTTATCGGAAATTCTCAGACCAAAAATATCAATGGCAAAATGGTAACACCCAGAGGATATAAGAATGTATAAAGTGCTGATTTTTGCAGGAACCATTGAGGGACGTTCGGTTGCGGAATATCTGTCTGCGGCCGGCATTCCGGTTCATGCATGTGTTGCAACGGAATACGGGGCTTCTCTGATGGAGAAAACCGAAAATCTGCAGATCAGCAGCAAACGGCTTTGTGTGGAAGAAATGGTGGAAATGATGCAGGCAGATGGATGTGAGGTGGTCATTGATGCCACCCATCCTTATGCGGCAGTGGTTTCTGCCAACATCAGAAAAGCCTGTGAAATTGCAGGAAAAGAACCCATCCGGCTGCTGCGTTCTTCCGAAGCAGGACAGCTGGATGATGGTCTGGTTTCGGATGTGATCACGGTGCGTTCCGTAAAGGAAGCCGCAGAGTTTCTGAAAACCACAGAAGGAGATGTGCTGATTACCACCGGAAGCAAGGAATTGGATGCCTATACGGTGATTCCTGATTTTGCCGAGCGGCTGCATCCCCGGTTTCTTCCGGCACCCGGTGCGGTGGAAGCCTGCCTGGAACTGGGATATCTGCAGAAAAATCTGATCTGTATGCAGGGACCCTTTTCAAAGGAAATGAATGCAGCCATGCTGAAACAGACCGGATCCGTCTGGCTGGTGACGAAGGAATCGGGAAAAGCCGGCGGTTTTATGGATAAGGTGGAAGCAGCAGCCATGGCAGGTGCAAAACTGATCGTCATCGGTCGCCCCTGTGTGGAAAAGGGATATTCCGAGGAAGAAGTGCGGAAGATGCTGGCAGAAAAGTTTGCCATCGGAGAGAGCGAAGATGCAGCTGCCGGAAGCAGCGTTTTGCCAGAAGCTGATTCTAAAATGGAAGAAATCCAGGCGGCACCCGTCGGAAAACGTCAGGTTACTCTGATTGGTATTGGAATGGGAAGCCGGGAGAATATGACCATCGAAGCATGGAAGGACTGCGAAGAAGCAGATGTGATTCTGGGAGCAACCCGTATGCTGCAGTGCTGCAGTGATCTGAACAAACCCACTTTTGCAGCATATAAAGATGCAGAACTGAAGGGTTTTCTGGATGAGCACCCGGAATATCAGAAGGCAGTGATTCTGCTGTCGGGTGATATCGGCTTTTACAGCGGTGCAAAGAAACTGATTGCCTGTCTGGAACCGGAATATGAAGTAAGGACCAGAAGCGGTATTTCTTCTGTAGTTTATTTCTGTGGGAAGTTGAAGACTTCCTGGGAAGATGTGAAGCTGATGAGTCTTCATGGCAAAAACGGCAATCTGATTGCAGCAGCAGCCAATCACAAAAAAGTATTTTCCCTGATCGGCGGAAAGGATGCCGTGGGAAACATCTGCAGTCAGCTGGTGGATTATCAGCTGGGTCATGTGCGGGTTTCCGTTGGTACCAGACTGTCCTATCCGGATGAGGAAATCATCACCGGAACAGCGGAAGAACTGGCAGGAAAACCCATTGGCGGGCTCTGCGTGATTCTGGTGGAAAATCCGGAAGCCGGAAAGAAACCGGTGACCCACGGAATCGAAGATGAAGAATTTATCCGTGCAAAGGTTCCCATGACCAAAAGCGAAGTGCGGAGTATCTCACTGTCCAAACTTCGTCTTACGGAGGATTCTGTGATGTATGATATCGGTGCAGGCACCGGTTCCATTTCCATTGAAGCGGCATTGCAGGCCCCGGAAGGCTTTGTATATGCCATTGAGAAAAAGGAAGAAGCCTGTGCACTGATTGAAGAAAATAAACGGAAATTCCATACAGCCAATATCGAAGTAGTTTCCGGGCTGGCTCCGGAAGCACTGGAAGATCTGCCGGTTCCCACCCATGCTTTTATCGGCGGTTCCTCCGGCAATATGAAGGAAATTATTGAACTGCTGCTGAAAAAGAACCCCCATGTGCGTCTGGTAATCAATACCATTGCACTGGAATCGGTGGCAGAGACTCTGGATTGTATGAAAACATTGCCGGTGAAGGATGTGGATATCATTCATGTCAGCAGTGCCCGTTCCCGTGAATTGGGCAGATACCATATGATGACCGGTATGAATCCCATTTATATTGTATCCTGTACCGGGGATGCAAAATAGGAGGCGTAACATGGGTTATCCCAGATTATTGATCGGTGCCGCAGCCAGCGGCAGCGGAAAGACCATGATTACCTGTGGAATTCTGCAGGCTCTGGTCAACAGAGGGCTGAAAACAGCTTCGTTTAAATGCGGACCGGATTACATTGATCCCATGTTCCATGCGAAAGTCATCGGAACCCGATCCAAAAATCTGGACACTTTCTTTGCCGGAGAAAACCTGACCCGGTATCTCTTTGCAAAGGAAGCACAGGGAATGGACATCTCTGTGATGGAAGGGGTCATGGGATATTATGACGGAGTCGGCGGAACCACCTTTCAGGCCGGGGCCTATGATCTGGCAAGGGTGACCGACACTCCGGCCGTTCTGATCGTCAATACCAAAGGGATGAGCATGTCTGTGGCAGCCATCGTCAAAGGGTTCGCGGAATTTGTTCCGGACTCCAAAATCAAAGGGGTGATTCTGAATCAGATGTCCCCCATGCTGTATCCTCGGATCAAAGAACAGGTGGAGACCCTGACCGGTGTGAAATGTTATGGCTACGTACCGGTAATCCGGGATTTTGTCATTGAAAGCAGACATCTTGGACTGGTTCTTCCCCATGAGGTGGAGGAACTGGAGCGCAAGTTGAACGGACTGGCTGCGGTGCTGGAGGATTCCCTGGATCTGGATGGTCTGATTGCACTGGCAGAGAGCGCGACGGATCCGGCATTTACAGCACCAAAACTGCCTTCTCCTGTCTATGGGACAAAACCCAGAATCGGTGTGGCCATGGATGAAGCCTTTTGCTTCTATTATAAAGACAATCTGGAACTTTTACAGGAACTGGGGGCGGAGCTGGTGGAATTTTCTCCCCTTCATGACGCCCATCTTCCAAAACAGATCAATGGACTGCTGTTCGGCGGCGGTTATCCGGAACTGTTCGGCAGAGAATTAAGTGCCAATTGTACCATGCGGAGGGAAGTAAAGGAAGCAATTGGGCAGGGGATGCCCTGTCTGGCGGAATGCGGCGGCTTTATGTATCTTCATAAAAAAATGGAAGATATGGAACAGACCATGCATGAGATGGTCGGTGTGATTGATGGGGAAGTGCATCAGACTCCCAGACTGACACGGTTCGGTTATATCTCCGTTACTGCCAATGAAGATTGTATGTGCGGACCGAAGGGAACCGGTTTTCAGGCACATGAATTCCACTATTTTGAAAGCAGTGCATGCGGAGATGGATTCCATGCTGCCAAACCGGCAGGTAAAAGGGGCTGGGACTGCATTCAGAACAAAGAAAACCTGATGGCAGGTTTTCCCCATTTATATTATTACTCCAACCCGGAGGCAATTGCTGTATTTCTGAAAAAGTGCAGTGACTATAACGGGATTTCATGAAAAGAGGTGTCAGAAAAATGACATGGAAAGAAACCATAGAGTCCATCGGTCCGCTGAATCAGGAAGCGATGGAACGTTGTACGGAACGTTGGAACAGCATTGCGAAGCCTCTGTATGCTTTCGGTGAATTTGAACCGATGACAATCCGGATGGCCGGTGTGACAGGAAATTCCGATTTTTATGTGAAGAAGAAAGCACTGGTTATTATGTGCGCAGATCATGGAGTGCTGGAGGAAGGCGTCAGCCAGTCCAATCAGGAAATCACAAAGGTGATGACGGAAGGATTTACCCGTATGGAATGCTGCGTCAGCGTCATGGCGGAAATGGCCGGTGTGGACCTGTTTCCGGTGGATATCGGTGTGGCATCGGATCTGATTCCGGAGGTGATCAATCGAAAAATTGCCTATGGAACAAAAAATATGGCAAAAGAACCTGCCATGACGAGAGAGCAGGCGATCCGCTCCCTTGAAGTGGGTATCGAAATGGTGGAGATGCTGAAAGAAAAGGGATACGAGATTCTCTGCGTTGGAGAAATGGGGGTTGGTAATACTACAGCCAGCTCAGCAATGACTTCAGCATTTTTAAATGTTCCTGTTGCTTCCGTGACCGGAAGAGGTTCCGGACTGAAGGCAGAAGGTGTTGTACATAAAACAAAGGTGCTGGAACGGATTATGACTTCCTATACTTTTGACCCGGAGGATCCGCTGGATGTACTCTGTAAGGTTGGCGGATTTGAAATCGGCGGTATGGCAGGACTTTATCTGGGAGCGGCAGCAAACCGGATTCCGGTGGTTGCAGACGGTGTGATTTCCTGTGTGGCCGCACTTCTGGCCTGCAAGCTGGCACCTGCAGCAAAGGATTATATTTTTGCATCCCATTTATCCAAAGAACCGGCAGGAAAACTGCTGTTGGATGAATTGGGGCTGACACCCTGCCTGACCGCAGGCATGCATCTGGGTGAGGGCACCGGTGCTGTGGCACTGATGCCGGTACTGGATATGGCCATGGGTGTTTATCACCGGATGAGTACATTTTCAGAAGTGGAAATCATGACTTATGAGCCCTACGATGAAAATGATATCGGAAAAAAATAGGAGGAATCAGTCATGCTTGCTTTGATTACAGGAGGCAGCGGAAGTGGCAAGTCGGCTTATGCGGAAGCCCTTTGCGTAAAACTACAGGAAAAGAAGCAGGATATTCCCATGATGTATATTGCCACCATGTATCCTTTTGATGAAGAGGCATTTCGAAAAATTGACCGTCATAAGGAACTTCGGAAAAATAAAAATTTTGAAGCCATTGAATGTTTCACCGGACTGAAACAGGTGAAGCTGGAAAATCCCACCACGGTTCTTCTGGAATGTATGTCCAACCTGACAGCCAACGAAATGTATCAGGAGGGCGGTGCAGGAGAAGAAACCGTGGAGGAAATCCGAAAGGGAATCGAATCCATGTGCCGACAGGCCGACAATCTGGTGGTGGTATCCAATGAGATTTTTTCAGACGGAATGGATTACGATCCGGAGACCGAACGGTATCAGCGGTATCTGGGAGCCATTAATCAGGAAATTGCAGAACGGGCAGACCTGGTGGTGGAGGTTGTTTATGGTATTCCGCTGGTCCATAAGGGGGAAGAAATTATATGATTAAACAACTGTGGAATGGTTTTAAAATTTCAATGGCCATGTATTCTCATATTCCAACGCCGCTGGCGGATTGGAACGATGACAATATGAAGTACAGCATGTGTTTTTTCCCGGTGGTGGGGATGGTCATTGGTGCAGTCATGTATGGATGGTATCTGCTGACGGGAATTCTGCCTTTTGGAAATACCTTTAATACTGCCGTATATCTGGTGATTCCCGTGCTGATCAGCGGCGGTTTGCACCTGGATGGCCTGCTGGATACAGCAGATGCCATGAGTTCCTGGCAGACTATGGAACGAAGACTGGAAATTCTGAAAGACTCCAATTCCGGTGCCTTTGCCATCATCACCGGACTGGTCTATTTTATTCTGTATTTTGGTGTGATGTCGGAAGTCAGCGGAAAAACCATTGGCGTGATCTGCATCGGTTTTGTTCTTTCCAGAAGTCTGAGCGGCTATTCGGTGGTTTCCTTTAAAAAAGCGAGAAAAACCGGACTGGCTGTGGCATTTGCCAATCCGGCCCAGAAAAAAGTGGTTCAGTATACCATGATTGGTTATATTGCAGTCTGTACCGTGGTGCTGCTTCTTCTGGATCCCGTTGCAGGAGCTGCTGTTCTGGTGGGAGCCTTTGGGGTATTTGGTTACTATCACCATATGGCAATGAAATATTTCGGTGGAATCACCGGGGATCTGTGCGGATTTTTTACACAGATTTCCGAACTGGCCATGGCAATGCTGGCCGTTGTGGCTGCGGCATTGCTGTAAACGGTAATGACAAACAGAGGAGAGAGTACATTTATGAAACTGATTATCGGTGGGGCCTTTCAGGGAAAGAAAGCATTTGCGGAAAAACTGACGGGAATCAGTCCCGATCAGGCAGCAGATGGAATGACATGTGCATATGAAGAGATTTATACTGCACCCATGATCATCCATTTTCATGAGTACGTGAAACGAAGGATTCAGGAGAATCTGCCCTGCGGACAGCTGGCGAATGAACTGAAGGAAAAAAATCCGGAGATTGTAATTGTGACCAATGAACTGGGTTATGGCGTGGTGCCGGTTTCTGCATTTGACCGCAGATACAGAGAAGATACCGGAAGAATCTGCTGCAGACTGGCAGCAGAGGCGGAGGAAGTCTGGCGGGTATACTGCGGCATTGGAACATGCATTAAGGGGGAAAAGTCTTGAAAATTGAGATGTATCTGATCCGTCATGCCAAAACACAGGGCAATATGGAGAAGCGATATGTGGGCAGAACCGATGAAAATCTCTGTGAGGAAGGACGGGAAGAAATCCGGAATTATATACAGAAAGCAATGTATCCGGATGTGGAAGCTGTTTTCACCAGTCCGCTGAGACGATGCAAACAGACCGCAGCATTGATTTATCCGGAAATCAACAATCAGATCATTACCGGTCTGGAGGAAACGGATTTTGGTGTATTTGAATATAAGAATTATGATGAATTAAACGGTGACCCGACCTATCAGAGCTGGATTGACTCCAATGGTACCATGGCGGTGCCCGGTGCGGAGTCTTCCGAATCCTTTGAAAAACGGATCAGCAAAGGTTTCGGCAAGGTGATGCTGGCCTGTGAAGAACAGCATATCGGAAGAGCGGCCTGTATCATACACGGCGGAATCATCATGAAACTGATGCAGCTTTACGGAGAACCGAAGCAGGATTATTATTACTGGCAGATGAAAAATGGCTGCGGTATTGCAGCGGAAGTGGAGATAGAAAATGAAAATTTCGTTATTCGCTTTAGGGATTGGATTCGTCCTTGATCTGATCATCGGGGATCCCCATGGCATGTGGCATCCGGTAATTGCCATCGGACACTGGATCAGTGCCTGTGAAAAAATGATCCGGAAAATCGTTCCGGATACAGAAAAAGGGCTGCTTATCGGCGGTGTGCTTCTGGTACTGCTGGTTTCCGGCATGTCCACCCTGATTCCTCTGGTCATTCTGGTGGGGGCAAATATGATTTCCCCCTGGCTGCGTCTGGCGGTTGAAAGTATCATGTGTTATCAGCTGCTGGCGACAAAATCACTGAAAACCGAGAGCATGAAGGTGTATAAGGAACTGGAAAAACATGATCTTCCGGCAGCACGTTATGCGGTTTCCATGATTGTGGGAAGAGATACGGAAAATCTGACAGAGGAAGGCGTTGCCAAAGCGGCTGTGGAAACGGTGGCAGAAAATACTTCGGATGGCATTATTGCTCCGATGATTTTCATGGCATTGTTCGGCGCCGTCGGCGGATTTTTCTATAAATCGGTGAATACCATGGATTCCATGGTGGGTTATAAAAATGAGAAATATCTTTATCTGGGGCGGTGTGCAGCCAGACTGGATGATGTATTGAACTATATTCCGGCGAGATTATCTGCATGGCTGATGATCACTGCCACTGCATTTGTCGGACTGGATGGAGAAATGGCACGGAAGATCTATCTTCGTGACCGTTATAACCATGCGAGTCCTAATTCTGCCCATACGGAGGCGGTCATGGCAGGAGCGCTCCATGTACAGCTGGCAGGGGATGCCTGGTATTTCGGCAAGCTTCATAAAAAGAAATTCATTGGAGATCCTATTCGTCCGGTGGTGCCGGAGGATATCTGCACTGCCAATAAACTGCTATATGCAACGGCGATTCTTTCGGTGATACTTTTTGCAGTAATCAAGGCAGCTGTTATTTTCTTGTTGTAGCGTGATGCCGGTATGCCCGAAGGGATACCTGAAAAAGCGGAGAAATCCGCTGGTATGATCATGGATCAAAATGACGGCATTTGTATACAAAATGTATATTGGGAAAAAAGAGAAGGAGTGTCGGCTCAGAAGCTGACAAAAAAAGATATGCATAATCATGGCGGAGAAATTTACGGACATAGTTACAAACTGGATTATTCCGTAAATGTAAATCCAATGGGAACACCGTCTTCTGTAGTGGAAGCAGCGGCGAAGGGGGCTGCTTTATCGGCACAGTATCCGGATGTGGCCTGCAGTGAGCTGCGCAGGGATCTGGCAGCGTTTCTTTCTGTTCGGGAGGAACAGATTGTATTCGGGAATGGTGCGGCAGATGTAATTTTTTCTGCGATACTGGCAAGAAAGCCGAAGAAGGTATTGGTTCCTGCACCGACGTTTGCAGAATACGAACAGGCTGCAAAGGTGGTGGATGCCCAGATGGTCTATTATTATTTAAAGGAAGAACAGGAATTTGGAATTGATGAAGGGATTCTGGATGCATTGACGCCGGATGTGGATATGGCATTTCTCTGTAATCCCAACAATCCCACCGGTCAGCTGGTGACCAGAGAATCTCTGATCCGGATTCTGGATCACTGCATGAAAAACCATATTTTTCTGGTGGTGGATGAGTGCTTCAATGAATTTCTGGAAGAACCGAAGCGGTATACGCTGATCGATCAGCTGGATCGATATCCCAATCTGCTGATTTTAAAGGCATTTACCAAAACCTATGCCATGGCAGGACTGAGACTGGGATATGGGCTTTGCTCCAATCGGGAATTTATGGACCGGATGGCAGAGTGCAATCAGCCCTGGGCAGTTTCCATTCCGGCCCAGTATGCCGGTGTGGCAGCGTTGAAAGAAACCGAATTTGTTGCCCGCAGCATGAAATTACTGCATGAGGAACGAAAATTCCTGAAATCAGAACTGAAAAAACTTGGTTTTAAAGTATTTGATTCTCAGGCAAATTATATATTTTTTAAAGCAGCACCGGATCTGAAGGCAGAGTGTGGAAAGCGAGGCATTCTGATCCGTGACTGCAGCAATTACATCGGACTTGCACCGGGATATTTCCGTGTCAGCGTCAAGCTGCATGCGGAAAATCTGGAACTGCTCCGTACGCTGGAGGAAATAGTAAATGGCTAAAGTATTAATGGTTCAGGGCACCATGTCCAATGCGGGAAAGAGTCTTCTGACAGCAGGGCTCTGCCGTATTTTCAAACAGGACGGATACCGTGTTGCCCCTTTTAAATCCCAGAATATGGCACTGAACTCTTTTATCACCGAAGAGGGACTGGAAATGGGACGTGCACAGGTCATGCAGGCGGAGGCCGCAGGTATTAAACCGTCTGTTCTTATGAATCCCATTCTGTTAAAACCAACCAATGACACCGGTTCCCAGGTCATTGTCAATGGTGAAGTGCTTGGCAATATGTCTGCAAGAGACTATTTTGCATACAAGCATAATCTCCGGAAGGATATTATGTATGCCTTTAACAAGCTGGCAGAAGAAAATGATATCATTGTCATTGAAGGGGCAGGCAGCCCCGCAGAAATCAACCTGAAAAATGATGATATTGTCAATATGGGTATGGCAAAAATGGCCAATGCGCCGGTTCTCCTGGTGGGAGATATTGACCGGGGCGGTGTATTTGCCCAGCTGGCAGGCACTATTATGCTTCTGACAGAAGAAGAAAAGAAGATGGTAAAAGGTCTGATCATCAATAAATTCCGTGGGGATAAGACCATTCTGGATCCCGGTATTGAAATGCTGGAAGAGATCACTCACATTGATGTGGTGGGTGTGGCACCGTATCTGCAGATCGAAGTGGAAGATGAGGACAGCCTGACCGAGCGTTTCAACGGAAAACAGGAAGTGGGTATGATTGATATTGCCGTGATTCGCGTTCCCAGAATTTCCAATTTTACGGATTTTAATCCCTTTGAAAGCATTGAAGGCGTTTCCCTGCGCTATGTGCACAATGTAAATGAACTGAAAAATCCCGATATGATCATTCTTCCCGGAACCAAAAATACCATGGAAGATCTGCTGTGGATGCGTCAGAATGGCCTGGAGGCTGCCATCTGTAAGGCGGCAGCAGCCGGAAAAATCATTTACGGCGTCTGCGGCGGCTACCAGATGCTGGGTGAGACCCTGTCCGACCCGGAAGGCGTGGAAGCAGGCGGTGAAATCAAGGGCATGGGACTTTTGCCCATGGATACGGTATTTGCCGGTCAGAAGACCCGCACCAGAGTCATCGGAACCTTTGGAGAAGTAGGCGGCGTCCTGCAGGATCTTGCCGGTGTCAGACTGGAAGGCTATGAAATTCATATGGGTGTCAGCACACCCACACGAAAAAACACAGAAGACGGCACCGTAACGGAGCCGAAGGTTCTGACCAATATCAGCAATTTTGCCGCAGACAATGAAATCGGCGGAGAAGCCAGAGAAGCGGCTGAGATGAAAAATGATGGACTGCAGATGGGCAATGTCTACGGAACCTATGTGCACAGCTGTTTCGATAAAGAAGGAGTTGCAGAAGCCATCGTCAAATCCATTGCAAAATCCAAAGGTCTGGACACTGATACCATCAAGGCGGTGGATTATCAGGCATTTAAGGAAACCCAGTATGACATTCTGGCGGCAGAGCTCAGAAAACATCTGGATATGAAACGAATTTATGAAATCATGGAGGAAGGAGTCTGATTATGAAAGTACAGCTGGAAAACGTATTACCTGCAGATATTGAGAAAAGAAGTTTTGAAATCATCGGAGAAGAACTGGGACGTGAACTGGATCCCGATCAGGAGCTGATCATCAAGCGCTGCATCCATACCAGTGCAGACTTTGATTATGCAGACAACCTGAAATTCTCTGAAAATGCAGTACAGAAAGCCATGGAAGCTATTAAAAAAGGTGCAGTAATCGTAACTGACACCAATATGGCAAAGGCCGGTATCAACAAAACAGCCCTGGCCCGTTTCGGCGGAGAAGTACACTGCTTTATTGCAGACGAAGACATTAAGGAAATGGCAAAAGCCAACGGAACCACCCGTGCCACTGCATGCATTGACAAGGCAGCAGCACTGGGCAAGCCGGTCATCTTTGCCATCGGCAATGCACCCACCGCACTGGTTCGCATCTATGAACTGATACAGGAAGGCAAACTGAAACCGGAACTGGTAATCGGTGTTCCCGTGGGCTTTGTAAACGTGGTTCAATCCAAGGAACTGATCATGTCTCTGCCGGATACCACATATATTGTGGCAGCAGGCAGAAAGGGCGGAAGCAACATTGCGGCATGTATTGTCAACGCACTGATGTACAAGATTGACAACAGAAGAAGCTGATTTGTGAAGCGAAAGAGGGGCTGTCGCACTAATTCATTTTAGTGCCCGGTCCCTTTTCCGCACTTCAAGCCAGTCAGTATATCCACCACAGGTGCAGATTCTGAGTCTTTGAAGTTCTAAAGACTCAGGCAAATGCTCCCTTGTGGTGGATATATCTGCGCTGGCTTTTGTGCTCGTTTGTAAAAAAAGACAGATTCGCGAAAATCAAAAAATCATGAACAGCATGACCTTTTGACTCTGATATCCTATTTTTTATGTATAGTGCATTTATAATATACAGAGCTTGAAACAACAAAATATGGAATAATGTATGAAAAAAGGTAAAAAAAAGTCATTTTCTCAACCGAAATATACAAAAAAAACATCAGAAAATGTATACATGATATTAAAATTAGTGTATAATTGAGCAAAAATGTTGAGGAGGTATTTTACTATGAAATCAAAGAAAAGCGGCGGCGCGCTACTGGGTGCGGCATTTCTGATGGCGACTTCCGCAATCGGACCCGGATTTCTGACACAGACAGCTACCTTTACCGGAACCAATAAGACAAGCTTCGGTTTTGTTATTCTGGCGTCCATTATTCTGGCGGTGATTGCCCAGATGAATATCTGGAGAGTTCTGTGTGTATCCGGTCTTCGCGGACAGGATGTTGCCAATAAGGTGATTCCGGGTTTGGGGTATCTGGTGGCCTTTATGGTAGCTCTTGGCGGTCTGGCATTCAATATCGGCAACGTGGGCGGCGGTGCCCTGGGATTTGAAACTCTTCTGGGAATTCCGCAGACGATTGGCTGTATTCTGGCAGGTGTCATTGCCATTGCAGTATTCCTGGTTAAAAATGCAAAATCCGCCATGGATACCCTGACAAAAGTTCTGGGTGCGGTTATGATCATCGTGATTCTGGTGATTATTTTTATGGTAAAACCGCCTGTGGTTGATGCAGTTAAGAATACCTTTGTACCGGAAACCGGTGTGAAACCGCTGATTCCTGCCATTATTACACTGTTGGGCGGAACAGTCGGCGGCTACATTACATTTGCAGGTGCACATCGACTGATCGATGCAGGTATTACCGGTGAAGAAAATCTGAAGGAAATCAATAAGAGTTCCATCATGGGTATGCTGATTGCAACACTGGTTCGTGTCTTCCTGTTCCTTGCTGTTCTGGGTGTTGTTGTGAAGCTTGGTGCAGGGGAAGCTCTGGATCCCGGTAATCCCGCAGCAGATGCTTTCCGTCTGGGTGCCGGTCAGATTGGTTACCGTATTGCCGGTCTGGTGCTGTTATGTGCAGCGATCACATCCATCATCGGTGCAGCATATACATCTGTTTCCTTCCTGAAGACATTCCATCATTCCATTGCAGACAATGAAAACTACGTAATTATCGGTTTTATCGCAGTTTCCACCATTATCATGGTACTGATCGGAAAACCTGCACTGCTTCTGGTACTGGCAGGCGCATTAAACGGTCTGATTCTTCCGATTACCCTTGGTATCTGTCTGATTGCATCCCAGAATAAAAAGATCATGGGTGAAAATTATAAACATCCTACGATTCTTCTTGTTCTCGGTATTATTGTTGTTCTCATTTCCGCATACCTTGGAATTACAACCTTTATGTCTCAGATGAGTACTTTATTTGTATGAGCCAGGGGACAAATGGACATAAAATATATGCATGCATATTCCTGAAGATCATGCATGAAATGCGGAGAAATCCGTTTGTATCATGGTCTTTGGTTCCGACATCATATGTACACAGTTTTGTGAGCATACTTTTATACTGCAGACAGGCAAGTGCAGCTGATACATAACCATGCTGTTATGCAAATTGGCTGCACTTATGTTATCATGGATAGAAAACGCGTTTCAGACGCAGAATGGAGTTTTTTATGGAGAATATCAGAATTGCACCGGCAGGGGATTCTTCGATCCTGATTGAGTTCGGTCATGAAATAAAGCCGGAGATCAACCAGAAGATTTCTGCCACGGTACAGTTATTAAAAGCACAGCACACGCCGGGTGTGATTGACATTATTCCTGCATTCTGTTCTCTGCTGATTAATTATGACCCCCGTGTGATTTCCTATGGGGAAATGAAGAAACGGGTTCAGGAAATTGTCAAGATGGAAGTGAAGGCGGGAGAAACAAGAAAAAAGGTGTATGAAATTCCCGTGTGCTATGGAGGGGAATTCGGTCCGGACATTCAGGCCATTGCGGATCATGCGGGTCTTTCGGTGGGGGAAGTGATTGAAATCCATTCTTCCAGAGATTATCTGATTTATATGTTGGGATTCCTGCCCGGTTTCTGTTATCTGGGCGGATTGGATGAACGGATTCACACCCCCAGACTGGCTTCTCCCCGATTGAAAATCAGTGCGGGAAGTGTCGGAATCGGTGGATCTCAGACCGGTATTTATCCGCTGGATTCACCGGGCGGCTGGCAGCTGATGGGGATGACACCGGTGAAGACATATGATCCGGACCGGGAAGTACCGATTCTGGTGGAAGCAGGGGATTATATCCGCTTTGTTCCCATTGATGAAACGGAGTTTTATCGAATCAAAGAGTTAGTAGATAAAGGCGAGTACCAGTGTACGATCCGGGAAGGAGACTGAAAATGGGTATACGTGTAATTAAAGGCGGTATGCTGACGACGATTCAGGATATGGGTCGTACCGGATACCAGAGCCAGGGCTTCAGTGTGGCCGGTGTAATGGATGTGCGGTCTTTCCAGATTGCAAATCTGCTGCTTGATAATCCGGAAAATGAGGCGGTGATTGAATTTACGCTGATCGGTCCCACACTGGAATTTACGTCCGATACCATTATTGCCATTACAGGAGGGGATTTCGGCCCCACCATCAACGGAGAGCCGGCACCGATGTATACGGCAATTTACATGCATAAAGGAGACATCCTGAAATTCGGAAGTGCGAAGACCGGAGCAAGAGGATATGTGGCATTTTCCAGTTATCTGAAGATACCGGTTGTGATGGGCAGCCGCTGCACCAATCTGAAAAGCCGGATTGGCGGCTTTAAAGGAAGAAAACTGCAGGATGGTGATTACATCCTGTTCCGTATCAAACGTCGCTATCTGCCATTCTTCCTGTCCAGACATCTGAAACCGGAGGACTTCAGTCAGGAAGAGACCACTCTTCGTGTGGTCATGGGAACCCAGGATTATATGTTCAGCAAACAGGGAATTGAAACCTTCCTGTCCAATGAATACGTGGTAACCAGCGAATTTGACCGTATGGGCTGTCGTCTGGAAGGCCCCTATATTGCTCCCAAAACCACATCCGATATGATTTCCGACGGAATTGCCTTCGGTTCCATACAGGTACCGTCCCATGGCAAGCCGATTATTCTGCTGGCTGACCGGCAGACCACCGGCGGATATGCCAAGATTGCCACGGTGATTTCCGCAGATATTCCGAAGCTGGTGCAGAGAAAGACTGACCACAAGATTCGTTTTGTTCCGGTAACGGTGGAAGAAGCTCAGGAAATCTATGCAGAGGAAATCAAAAAACTGGATGCCATGCGTCAGGAAATCCATAAGCCCTGTAAAGAAGTGCTGGAATGTCGTCTTGCGGCAAAAAGGATTTCCACATTATTTAGATAATTTCAGGAGGAAAAAAATGGATTTAAAAACAATTGAGGGTCTGGTGAAAATAATTGAAGAATCTTCCCTGACAGAGTTCACATATAAAGATGAGAGTGTAAAAATTACCATGAGTAAATTGAATCATCCTCCGGTTGTGGTGACCGGGGCAGCTGCGACGGCAGCACCGGCAGCTTCGGCACCGACTGTACCGGCGGCAGAGGTCGGAGATGCAAAAGATGCTGAAGAAGAAACCGTTTTCATCACTTCTCCCATCGTTGGCACCTTTTATTCTGCAGCGGCACCGGATGTTCCTGCCTTTGTTCGGGCCGGTGATCAGGTAAAGAACGGTCAGACAGTCTGCATTCTGGAAGCGATGAAAATGATGAATGAAATTCAGGCAGAGTTTGACTGTGAAATCGAAGCCGTTCTGGTCAGCAACGAACAGAAGGTAGAATATGGTCAGCCGTTATTCCGTGTGAAAAAACTGTAGGGGTGATGAATTGTGTTTAAAAAGATATTAATTGCCAATCGTGGTGAAATTGCGGTCCGCATTATCCGTGCCTGCAAAAACATGGGAATCGGCAGCGTTGCAGTGTATTCGAAAGAAGATGCAAAAAGCCTTCACGTACAGCTGGCTGATCAGAGAATCTGCATTGGTGCGGGACCTGCCAGAAATAATTATCTGAATATGGATCAGATTATCACGGCGGCTTTGAACATGGGTGTGGATGCCATTCATCCGGGATTTGGTTTTTTGTCGGAAAACAGTACCTTTGTCCGAAAATGTCAGGAGGCCGGCCTGGTTTTCATCGGTCCGGAGGCCGATGTCATTGATAAAATGGGCAATAAATCCCAGGCTAGAAAAACCATGATGGAAGCCGGTGTTCCGGTGGTACCCGGTACAAAAGAACCGGTTTATGATGCAGCAGTGGGAAAAGAACTGGCCAGGGAAATCGGATATCCGGTGATGATAAAAGCTTCCTCCGGCGGCGGTGGAAAAGGGATGCGCGTGGCAGAAAATGAAGAGGAATTTGAATTCCAGTTCAATATGGCACAGATGGAATCTGCCAATGCCTTTGGGGACGACACCATGTATATCGAGCGGTTTATTCAGAATCCCCGACATGTGGAAATCCAGATTATGGCAGATACCAAAGGAAATGTGGTATCACTGGGAGATCGTGACTGTTCCGTACAGAGGAACCATCAGAAATTAATCGAAGAATCTCCGTCTCCTGCCATTTCGGAAGAGACCAGACGGAAGATGAATGAGTATGCTGTTCTGGCAGCCAGAACTGTGGGATATACCAATGCCGGAACCATTGAATTTATCGTGGATCAGAGCGGGCAGTTCTATTTTATGGAAATGAATACCCGGATTCAGGTGGAACATGGGGTTACAGAAATGGTTACAGGAACCGATCTGATTATTGAACAGATCCGGGTTGCGGATGGAGAAGCACTCAGTTTTATGCAGGAAGACATACAGCCCCGCGGACATGCTATTGAGTGTAGGATTAATGCTGAAATTCCCGAACGGAATTTCATGCCCAGTCCCGGCACCATTACCCATATGCACCTGCCGGCAGGAAATGGAGTTCGCGTGGATACAGCCATATACAGTGGATATGCCATTCCCACAGAGTATGATTCCATGATTGCAAAGGTGATTGTGCATGCACCGGATCGGGAGGCTGCCCTTCGTAAAATGCGTGCTGCACTGGATGAAATGGTAATCCTCGGTGTCAATACCAATCTGAATTTCCAGTACCAGATCATAGGACATCCTGTATTCTCGGAAGGACAGGCGGACACCGGATTTATTGAAAGACTGTTAAAATGATAGAAGATATCAGATAAAAGCGAAAAGTTAAAAGGGAAGCAGGTGAATGCGATGTATCGTATTGATTTAAACAGCGACCTGGGCGAAAGCTTTGGTGCATATAAAATCGGCATGGATGATAAAATTATTCCGTTAATCTCATCGGCCAACGTGGCCTGTGGGTTTCATGCATCGGATCCGGTGGTGATGGAAAAAACCATTGCCATGGCAAAAGAAGCCGGAATACACGTGGGAGCACATCCCGGATTTCCCGATCTGATGGGATTCGGACGGAGAAATCTGGCAGTGACACCAGAGGAAGCAAAGGCATATACCATGTATCAGATCGGCGCACTGAATGCATTCTGCAAGGCAAAAGGCATGAAGCTGCAGCATGTGAAACCTCACGGAGCCCTCTACAATATGGCAGCAAAAGACTATGCCCTGGCCAGGGGAATCTGCGAAGCCGTCAGGGAAGTGGACGACTCTCTCATTGTACTGGGATTGTCCGGCAGTGAAATGGTTCGCGCTGCAAAGGACCTGGGACTTCGTGTGGCGCTGGAGGTATTTGCAGACCGTGCCTATGAGGAAGACGGTTCTCTTGTCAACCGCCGCAAAGAAGGGGCCATGATTCTGGATGAAAAGGAAGCGATTCAGAGGGTTATCCGCATGATCAAAGAAGGAAGGGTAACCGCCATTACCGGCAAGGACATTGACATCAAAGCGGATTCCGTATGTGTCCATGGAGATGGAGCGAAAGCCCTTGCATTTGTGGAAGAAATCCGCAGGGCACTGCAGAAGGAACAGATTAAAATCTGTACACTGGATGAAATTGTGTAGGAAATAAAAAAGTATTATACGAAATATGATGAAATAAGGGGGTGTCGCGTGGCCTGTGTCATTTTGATAAGGACATGGGTCGTGCGACACCCCCTTTTCGTTATCATATTTCTCCGTTTGTATCCATTTTCAACGTGCTTTTGAAATATCTCTCGTTTTTATCTGAGAGAATCTCCTGCATGAATAGTACATCCATTGCCTGAATTATTTCGATAGCAGGAGACAGGCTAAAGGATTTCAGCAAGAATTTTGATGAAAAACAAAATCAGCACAAAGATCATAACGGGTCTTGTGGTTTTGGCACCGCCCTTTGTAAAGTAACGAACTCCAAGATAATTTCCTGCAATATTGAAGCAGCCAGCCGTCAGACCAAGGAGAAAGATGATTTTTCCGCTCATAACGTAGACCGTCAGTGCAGAAATATTGGTTGTCAGATTGATGGCCTTGGTGAAACCATTGGATTCATGAATACTGACATGAGCAACATTGGTCAGCAGCAGAATCAGAAAGGTACCGGTTCCGGGGCCGTAGAAACCGTCGTAAATTCCGATAAAAAATGCAATCAGAGAGCTTAAGATTGTAGTTTTCAGAAAAGAATAGGGTTCCTTATCCTTTTCCAGTGCTTTACCGAAAAGGACATATCCGGCACAGACCGGAAGGATTACCAGCATCAGCATTTTAAAATAATAATCGCTGACCAGCAGTGCAATACGGGCACCGATGACAGAACCGATTATGGCGCTGAAAATACTGAAAGGGACTTTTTTCCAGGGGATAAATCCCTCTGCTCCCAGTTTGGCTGTGGCGATGGTCGTACCCATACAGGAACTCATTTTATTGGTGGCGATGGCGTTATGCACCGGCAGGCCGGCAAACATATAGGCCGGAAGGGAAATCAGACCGCCGCCGCCGGCAATGGCATCAATAAAACCTGCCAGAAAAACCATCGGGCAGATAATCAGATAAGTAATCATTGGGGTCTCCTCAATACATCTCTTTTGTATAAATCGTTTCCGTTCAGGAATTGATTATATATAGAAAATGATTTAAAATCAAATAGAATATAGGATAGTTTGGCAAATTATACAGAATACGGCAGAAAATGACCTGGGAAAGTTCTAAGTCCGGAGTTCAATGAGAAAAAGGAGGAATCAGAAATGCCATTTCAGATCATTCGAAATGATATAACAAAAGTAACATGTGATGCCATTGTCAATGCGGCCAACAAATCCCTTCTGGGAGGAGGGGGCGTGGATGGTGCAATCCACAGGGCAGCTGGCCCGGAACTACTGGCAGAATGCCGTACATTGGGCGGATGTGCCACAGGAAGTGCCAAAATAACCAAAGGATATCGACTTCCCTGCAAATATGTGATTCACACAGTAGGACCCATCTGGTGGGGCGGTTTCTTTGGAGAAAAGGAAAAACTGGAAAGCTGTTATCGAAATTCCCTGCAGCTTGCTATGGAACATCGGTGTGAATCCATTGCATTTCCGCTGATTTCCGCAGGGGTCTACCGATATCCGGCGGATCAGGCTGTAAAAGTTGCAATAGAACAGATTTCCACCTTTCTGGAAGACCATGAAATGATGGTATATCTGGTTGTATTTGATCGGAAGGCCGTATCGGCAGGGCAGAAGCGGTTCAGGGAAATTGGGGAGTATATTGATGATACCTACGTGGAAACCAGCATGCGGTATGATATCAGGAATCGAAAACAGAGCTTACCTAAGGTGAATACAGCCTGTAATGAAGCAGATACCTGTTTCTATCAGGAAAAAATGGAAAAGGCACCGTCACCTCAGGCAGTGCGGGAAAAGAGTCTGGATGAAATTCTGGAAACCATGATTGATGAAAGCTTTTCGGAAATGCTTCTTCGTCTGATCGACGAAAAGGGAATGAAGGATAGTGAATGCTATAAGAAAGCCAATATCGACCGCAAGCTTTTTTCCAAAATCCGGTCGAATCCTCTGTATAAACCAAGCAAACCCACTGTGCTGGCTTTTGCTGTGGCACTGGAGCTTTCTCTGGATGAAACCAGAGATATGCTGATGAAAGCCGGATTTGCCCTGTCCCACAGCAGCAAATTTGACATCATTGTAGAATATTTTATCAAAAAGGGGAATTATAATATTTTTGATATCAATGAGGCACTGTTTGCTTTTGATCAGAGTCTTCTTGGCTCGTGATTTGTCGCTTCATGGGCGACCAGATAAAACCAGAACTTTGTATAATACAGGTAAAGGATGGCAAAAGGAGAAGAGAACATAGTCCTTTTGATAAGCAATTATGACATGTACTGTATTACAGGAGGTTTGGTTATGGAAAAAGTAAAAAACAATATTACAGAAATCGTTTTTATTCTGGATCGTTCCGGTTCCATGCACGGATTGGAAAAGGACACCATAGGAGGGTTCAACTCCCTGATCGAAAAGCAGAAACAGCAGGAGGGTACCTGTTATATTTCCACGGTATTATTTGATAATTTTTCTGAAGTGCTGCATGACCGGGTTGAACTGAAGGATATCAAACCGATGACGGAAAAGGATTATTCGGTCAGAGGATGTACCGCACTTCTGGATGCCATCGGTTCTGCAATCCATCATATTGGTACAATCCATAAGTATGCAAGAAAAGAGGATGTGCCGGAGCACACCATGTTTGTGATCATGACAGACGGTCAGGAGAATGCCAGCCATCGTTACGGAAGCAGCGAGGTTAAGAAGATGATCGAGCACAGAAAAGCAGAGGATGGATGGGAGTTTCTGTTTATCGGTGCCAATATCGATGCAGTGGAAACTGCCGGTCATTTTGGTATCAGTGAAGACTGTTCTGTTAACTATCATGCAGACAAGGTCGGTACGGCAGTTGCCTACAATACGGTTTCAGATGCTTTGTGCAGCGTCAGAAAGGAAAAAAAGCTTCGTGCCGACTGGAGCAGAAAGATAAAGGAAGACTATAGTAAGAGAAAATAGTACACATTGTTCCCTCTTTTTTTTACAAAAGAAAATTCTGTACAATACAGAATGGAATGAGCCCCTCTGTCCGTATTGCTGAAATTGACAGGTATCCGGATAGATGATAAACTGAACAGGTTATGACAGAACCATATTATTATAATCAATTATCAAAAGCCGGACAATCCTGCTATCATGCCATGAAATCCGGATTGCAGAA
>JALETI010000021.1 GCA_022781515.1 Lachnospiraceae bacterium | reverse complement strand
CAACCGACACGGCCTGATTGCAGGTGCCACCGGTACCGGTAAAACCATTACATTAAAGGTTCTGGCTGAATCGTTTTCCGATATGGGCGTTCCGGTATTTCTTGCTGATGTGAAATCCGACCTTTCCGGTATGTGCGAACCCGGTATGGATTCGGAGAGTATGCAGAAACGTATCGCCGGTTTTGGCATCGATCATTTTGAATATAAAAGTTTCCCTGCCCGCTACTGGGATATCTGGGGAGAAAAAGGACACCCCATCCGTGTAACCATTTCGGATATGGGCCCCGTACTGCTTGGGAAACTGCTGGGTCTGACTGAAATTCAGTGCGGTGTTCTGAATATTGCGTTTCGGGTTGCCGACGATAACGGTCTTCTGCTTCTGGATCTGAAGGATCTGCGTGCTTTGCTTCAGTTTGTGGGAAACAACCGGGCAGAATTCACCAGTACATACGGTAATGTTTCCTCTGCCAGCATCGGTGCCATTCAGCGTGCACTTCTGGCTTTTGAAGAAGAAGGAGGCGAACAGTTCTTCGGTGAACCCGCACTGGATATCCGGGACTGGATGCGTACAGATTCCAATGGCCGGGGCTATATCAATATTCTGGACAGTACCAGACTGATTCAGAAACCCACTGTATATTCAACATTCATGCTCTGGATGCTGACTGAACTGTTTGAAAAACTTCCGGAAGTGGGTGATCCTGACAAACCCCGCATGGTATTCTTTTTTGATGAGGCACATCTGCTGTTCCAGGATATTTCCAAATCCCTGCTGCAGAAAATCATTCAGGTTGTGAAACTGATCCGTTCCAAAGGCGTTGGCATTTATTTCATCAGCCAGAGTCCTTCCGATATTCCCGATGAAGTTCTGGCTCAGCTGTCCAACCGGATTCAGCATGCCCTTCGTGCCTATACTCCTGCGGAACAGAAGGCAGTCCGGGCAGCTGCAAAAGCATTCCGGGAAAATCCTGCATTCAAGACACAGGAGGTTCTGATGGAACTTGGTGTCGGAGAAGCTCTCGTCAGCTGTCTGGATGAAAATGGTACCCCTTCCGTGGTGGAACGTGCCTTTATTCTTCCTCCCCAGAGCAAAATGGGTCCCGGAGATGCCGGACACATTCAATCAATCATTTCTGCTGATGAATTCGATCTGAAATACCGGGAAACCGTTGACCGGGAATCCGCCTACGAAATCCTGCAGAAAGCTGCCGATGAACTGGAAGCACAGAAAAAACAGGAGGCAGAAGCTGCCGCTGCTGCAAAGAAAAAGGGCAGAGAAACCGCTGCCAGGAAAAAAGCCATTGAGAAGGCTGCCAACAGCGCGGTTTCCTCTGTCATCAACTCAGTGGGAACCAATATTGTCAACTCTGTGGCCGGCGGTAAAAAAACAGATGCGGAAACCATTGCCAAGCGTGCTGCATCCACCGCACTGAAATCCGTTATGCGTTCGGGTTCATCCGCCATTCTCCGCGGATTATTCGGAAATAAGAAATAAACCGGCCTTTGAAATGGTACCTGTAAAAAGCAGGATGCGTTTTTACTCAGTTCGTTTTCAGTTCAGGACTGCAATGCCCAGATTCAGATAGCCTGCAAAAATGACCCAGATCATGTACGGGACCAGAAGTGCAGACGCCGTGGAATTCCATTCATCAAAGGACTGAATACAGCGAACAATAAAAAATAACAGGATCAGCAGCCAGATAAAAGCCAGCTGATATCGGCTGAAATTGAAAAAAATGATGGGCCAGAAAAAATTGAAAAACAGCTGGATTCCGTAGGGAATCAATGCATCCGCGGCATATGGACGACGATATGCTTCTTTGTAAATCAGCCAGGAGGCAATCCCCATCAGGATGTAAAGTATGGTCCAGACCACAGGAAAAAGCCACCCCGGCGGTGAAAGGGGTGGCTTTTGAACTGTATCAAATACAGCCATATTTTCTTTTGTGAAAAATGCTGCCCCTGCACCAACTGCCAGAGGAATCGCAATACACACAATCAGTGATTTCCATTTTTTCTTCATACTGCTGCTCCATAATACTATACTATGGACTATTTTATGCAGATATCAGAACAAATTATTCGGTTTCTCCCTCATCGAATGACAGAGGACCCATGACAAACAGAACCCTGCTGCCGGACTTTTCGGCAGTCATTTCTTCTGCTTCTGTACAGATATTCCAGCGAAGATCCGCATTGTCTTTCAGCAGTGCGACAAAATCATCCACATTGGTTCCGTCTTCAACGGTAAATACGTAACCAATAAAAGGAATGGTTCCAATTACAGGACCGAACATGACACCATCCTGAAATCCGGTGATTTCTGTGTTGCCGAAACCGGTCAGAAGCCCCGGTTCCACCTCCATGGATGCTGCAGCGAATTCAAATTGTGACTTTTCCAGAATCGCATCTGCAAGTTCCTGATTGGAAATCTCTCCATTGGCTTTCAGTTCATCCACAAAAAGTGCTGCTGTCTTTCCGCCAACGGTATCCGGTTTTTCCTCTTTTGTTCCCCCACATGCTGCCAGTGAAATGCACATGACAGCGATTAACAACAATGAAGCAATTTTTTTCATGCTTTCTCCTTTCAATGGTTATTTCTGATAAAATCCATTTTCTCACCCACCACTTAACATCGATGATGTTTGAAGTGGGGGAATCCTATTTACTTGTTGAAAATGGACAGGTGTTCTATCAGTTTATCATATGGAACTGGTTTCGCCTAGTATTATTTCAAAAAACATACATGCCATTTTCTTCCGGTTCATCCACGGCTTTTTCGCATATCAGGAATGAAACAGTCTGTCAATTGACATGAGACATATTGGTATCGGTCACAAAGGTCTGAAATCCATAAATGACTGCCACCCGGTCAATCTGCCTGTCTCTGATATAGTCTGTGACATTGGTATGATTATATCGCAGATCAAACAGATGAATTTCACTGAAGGCGTCCGCAAGAAACGGCACCATACAGTCACTGAAGGAGTCCCGCAGCAGCAAAAGCTTCGGTTTATCCGTATGGGACGAGCATATGACGGCAAGAGGCTGGTTTCCTCCCAGAAAATATTCATATTGATTTTTTTTCTGAAGACTCTCCTCTTCATACAAGGACCCTTCCACCGCTTCTCCTTTGGGGTAAACCGTCACAGAAATGCCTTCATCGGAAACATATCGTTCCACGGAATCCGGTGCTGTCCACACGGCCGCCGCCGAAGACCAGTCGCTTCCGCAAAAAGAATCCGATACCTGCACCGGCCGATAATCCTCCGGCCTGATACCGGGAAGTCCCCAGGCTTTTCGTATTGTATCCGCTCCGTAAAGAGCTCCCAGACTGGTCCAGTGATGATCGGTCCGATAAAAAACAGGTTCCTCCCCATGGGAATACAGTGCCTGATAAAAATCCAGATTCTGTACGTTACTTTTCCCATAGGCCTTTTGAATCCAGACATATTCATCTGCTGTTGGTGCATCATCCGGCAGTCTGTCAGCCCAGATTGCTGCCTTTGTGGGAATCAGTCCGAAAGAAACCGGTACACCTGCCTGTTCTGCCAGAGAATTCACGTAATCCACATTCTGAAACAGCAACCTTTCATTGGGTTCTTCCACCCGTGATATCAATGTATCTTTTTTTCCGAAATAGACTCCATTGTTTTCCTTTTTGCCGGAAAGACGTTCCGACCAGCCCTGCAGACAGATCCACAGGTCACGGCCGGCGATCTGATCGGATAGATAATCCTCCATCTCATCCATCCAGAGTCCATTCATCATACGATGCAGACTCCAGTCAGGCTGAAGTTTTAAATACCTGTTTTCCAGCTGGGAAAACTTTCGATCCGGAAGCAGCAGACCAGAAGCTGCGATCCCAAAGAGAAACAGGAGAAACAGGATTGTAATAACCATAGAATTCCATCTTTTCATTCATCAACCTCAAACAGATTTATCGTTGTATTCACAATTTCCTTTCCCGATCAGAAACGGAAATACAGAAATGGATTATAGGTTCCTCCAACCAGATAGGCCGTACAGATGAGCAAAGCCAGAGCTGTCAGCACAGGAGATACCAGATTCCGGCATCTCTGAGGAAGTCTCATAAACATGTTCTTTCCCACCGGGACAGAGGCTGCAGCCGCCGCCAGCAGCACCAGTCCGTAATCAGACAGATAATACAGGAACATGGAATCTGAAAAAGATGCTCCGCTGCAGCCGGACATGACTTTCAGATACTGGCCCAGTTTTCCAAAATCCTCAATGGCAAATATGGTCCACCCGATCATGACCAGAACCAGTGTATACATCTGATGAAAAAATGCCGGTAATCGACTCAGATATTTTCCCAGAAACAGTTTTTCCGTCACCAGCAGTACCCAGAAATACAATCCCCACAGAAGAAAATTCCAGCTGGCACCGTGCCAGAGTCCGGTTGCAGCCCAGACCACCAGCAGATTGAACAGCCATCTGGGTTTGCTGCATCGATTGCCGCCCAGCGGGATATACAGGTATTCCCGAAACCACCCTGACAGGGAAATATGCCATCTGCGCCAGAAGTCTGTAATGCTTCCGGCCATATAAGGGTAATTAAAATTCATCGGAAAGGTAAACCCGAACATTCTTCCCAGTCCGGACGCCATGTCGGAATAACCGGAAAAATCAAAATAAATCTGGAAGGTATAAGCAAGTACCCCCAGCCAGGCTCCCGCAAATGACAGGTCTGACACCGGCATGTCGCGGAATACTTCCCACAGCTGTCCCACATTGTTGGCAATCAGAAGTTTCTTTGCCATACCGATCATAAAAACCGAAACACCTGCTGAAAACTGATCGATATTCGGTTTCCGGTTGTTGATCTGTTCCCCAATTTCCTTATATTTAATGATCGGACCGGCAATCAGCTGGGGAAACAGCGTAACAAAGGTTCCGAAATTCACAATGGAGCGCTGTGCTTCTGCTTCCCCCCGGTACACGTCAATGGTATAACTCATGGTCTGAAATGTAAAAAAGGATATACCGATGGGCAGATGAATTCCCAGAACCGGAAGGAAGAAAATCCCTGCACTCTGCAGCGAGGCGGCAAGAAAATCCCAGTATTTAAAGAAAAAGAGCAGTCCCAGATTGAAAATCATGGAGGAAGCCACGGCTGCCCTCGCTTTTTTCATCTGCTCCTTTTCCCGAAAACCAGACACCAGCCGACCATGAACATAGTCAATGCCTGTGGAAAGCAGCATGATGATGGTATACATCCTTTCTCCCCAGAAATAAAACAGCAAGGATCCCAGCAGAAGTACACCATTGCGGAATCGGACCGGCACCAGATAATAGATCAGCAGAATCCATGTCAGAAATCCAAATAAAAAAACAGGTGTGGAAAATACCATTGCCATCCCCCTTTATAAAAATGTCTGCTTTTATTCCAATCGTCGCCTGCAAAGATCCGGCGTCGGATTCGGTTTACGAATCAACCAATTTCCTATTCGAATCCGTGCGCAGTCTGCGATCATTGTCCCAGCTGCCAGAATGCCACTGCACTGGCCGCTGCCACATTCAGAGAATCCACTCCGTGGGACATGGGAATTTTTACGGTGTAATCACAGTCTGCAATGGTGGATGCAGCCAGACCATCCCCTTCCGTTCCCAGAATAATGGCCAGTTTCTCTTCTTTCATCAGGTTTTTATCATCGATGGAAACCGAGTTGTCACTCAATGCCATGGCAGCCGTCCGGAATCCCATTTCATGAAGAAGACGGATGCCATCCCTGGGCCATTGTTCTTTCTTTGTGCCGATATAAGTCCAGGGAATCTGGAAAACCGTTCCCATACTGACACGGATTGCCCGTCGATAAAGGGGATCACTGCAGCCCGGTGTCAGCAAAACCGCATCCATATTCAATGCTGCAGCCGATCGGAAGATGGCTCCCACATTGGTGGGATTCATCACATTTTCCAGCACAGCAATCCGCCGTGCTGACCGGCATATTTCGGAAACACCCGGAAGATCACGCCTGCGCATGCAGCAAAGCGCCCCTCTGGTAAGCTGATAGCCTGTCAACTTTGCCAGAACCTCCGGCCTGGACGTGTAGACCGGAATATCCGGACAGCGTTTCAGAATATCCGCTGCTTCTCCGGTAATGTGTTTTTGTTCCAGCAGGAAGGACACCGGTTCATACCCCGCATTAAGGGCACGATCAATTACCTTGGGACTTTCCGCCAGAAACAGTCCCTTTTCCGGTTCATAATAATGCAAAAGCTGGTTTTCCGACAATCTGGCATAAATATCCAGCTCCGGTGCAGTAAAATCATCAATTTCCATGATACGATTTTCAGACATAAAGCCTCCATTCTGTATACTGTGCATGTATTCGTAAAGTATCCGGACAAAAAGATCTGACCTCACGATACAAAAATCCCGGTACTGCAAAAGCGGTATCGGGATTTCATCATTAATCCAGTAATTCTCTGACTGCCTCCGCATCAAATACAACTTCCGTCACATGATTGACTTCAATCTGATAAAGAGCATTTGCTGCAATATGCTCAGCAGCCTGTTCCAGGTCACGAATACCGGTTGTATTGGCAAACCGGTCCACAACAGCGTCCAGGGCATTTTCCGAAACAACACATTCATTTTCTTTCAGTCCCATGCGCTTTAAGACCTTCGGAAGAGCAAATTTTGAGAAAATGATTTTCTTTTCTTCCGGTGTGTAATCCGGCAGTTCAATGACTGCAAAACGGGACATTAACGGTGCACTGATCTGACTTTTGTCATTGGCTGTGGCAATGGGATAGACACCGGATGTTGGAATCATACACTCCATATAGTTATCGGTGAATCCCAGATTATCAAGTAAAGTCAACAGGACATCCGCAGGATTGCCGTTGCCTTTGCCGGATGATGCCTTATCCAGCTCGTTAATGATAAATACCAGATTGGACTCCCCTGCCATGGAAAAGGCTTCCATAATAATGCCGGGCTTTGCATTGGCATAGATACGGGAGCTGCCTGTCAGCTGTTCCGGATCATGAATGGAACTCATATCCAGCGTTGTCCATGGTAATTTCAGAATCCGGGCAACCGCATATGCAATCTGTGACTTACCGGTGCCGGCAGGACCCACCAGCAGCAGACCATAAGCCGGAAGGGTATGGGTACGATTAATCTGGATAATGGTTTCAATAATTCTCTGTTTCACACGTTCCATACCATACAGTTCTTCATCCAGAATGCGCCGTGCTTCCACTGGATCAATGGATTCAAAATAATTATTTTTCCACTGAATATTCATCATAATGGACAATGCTCGCTGTGCATGCCGTCTTTCTTCCGCAGTCACTTCATTGGACCGGGCAACAGACAGGTTGCGGCGGGCCCAGAGACGGACATTGTCCGGCAGTGTTCTGCCTGCACAATTCAGGAAATCCGTAATGCTCTGGATGCTGGTCAGTTTCATGTTGTCGCCATCTTCTGCCATATCCTCATCTTCCGGAACCTCTGCAGGTGCCTGACTTGCCAGAAGCCGTTCAATCATAAACTGCAGGAATCCATCCTCTGCAGAAAGTTTTTCGCCGCCGCCGAAGCCAATTTCCCGGATTTTATACACAGCATACCCATCAGCAGTGTTTTTACCGGAAAGACGCACGTTGATCCGGTTTTCTCCCAGCCATCTGATCAGGCTTACAAATCGGGAATCCACCTGCAGAATATCTGCTGTTACACCAATGCCCTCTTCTTTAAATTCAAAGGAAGTCCGCTTATGAGGATTGGTAAATACACCGGTAGAATGGTATTTCCATCGACATTTTTTATTGTCCAGCAGCAGAATCGGATGCTCTGCTGTTGCCTTCTTCTCATTGGAAGGAAACGTTGTATAGGTACATTCTGCATCTGCCTTAGCAGAAGGGGCAGCACTAAAATCAAAAACAGGCATAATTATCTCCCTTGCAAACAATTTTATTCCTGTTTTTCACAGGATTCTTTTGCGAATGTTTTCATCCGCTGAAGCAGTTTTCTGTAAATCCGTTCCATCATCCACGGTTCAGAAACCTTTTCTTCTATTTCTCCCACCGGAATCCACTGAACACCGCTGTTTTCATCCGGTTTGATTATCAGTGTATCCGTTTCCTCTGCCTGCAGCAGATAGGTCACATTCAGATGAATATGGGAAGAAACGTATTTTCCACGCTTCACATGGCCGTCCACTGTCAGTGCTTCGATGGAAAATATATCTCTGCTTATGGGGGACAGATGAACCGCACCGGTTTCTTCCTGCCCCTCTTTCATGGCAACAGCCAATAGATCCATTTCTCCATCTGCATGACCGCCTGTCCATGACCAGGAATCATAAATATTGTGATATACCATCAGAACTTTGGATCGCTTCGGATTGACAATCCATCCGCTGGCTGTAAAATGAACCAGCGGATTGTTCCTTGTAAAAAGATCCGGTTCCGTATCCAGATAATGCAGCATAAGCTGTTTATCCTGTTCTTCCTGTTCATTTCCCGGCATGTAGGATAACAGATCCTGTCTGAATTTCTGCAACTGTTTTTCCATCATATTCTGCTATCTTTCTTCCCGGAAATAGGGCAGGCCCAATGAAGCCGGAGGCTGATTCTCTCTCTTGTTTCTCATACTGGTAATGACCAGTACCACCAGAGTTACAATATAAGGAATCATCTTATACAGTTCCTTCATTTCCATATGATCAATACCGGACGGAATGAACAGATACAGAATATACAATCCACCGAAAAGAATGGATGCAAAAATACTTGTGGTGGGTCTCCAGATGGTGAAGATTACCAGAGCGATGGCCAGCCAGCCACGGTCACCAAAGGCATCATTGGACCATACTCCGCTGGCATAATCCATAACATAATAAAGACCGCCAAGACCGGCAATCATGCATCCGATACAGGTTGCACCGTATTTATACAGTGTTACATTAATGCCTGCTGCATCCGCTGTGGAAGGACTTTCTCCAACAGAACGAAGGTGCAGACCAATCCTTGTATGATTCAGCACATAAGAAGCAAGCAGTGCAATTATAATCGCCAGATATGCCAGAAAACCATAGGAAAGGAAAAGCTTTCCAAATACGCCGGTACTGCCGGCAATAGGCAATGTCTTACTGAAATATGCACTGGTTTTGGAAAGCGCAATGGATGGAACATCACTGTTGGTCAGTTTGATCAGAGAACCTCCGAAAAAGTTACCGAAACCGATGCCGAAGGTTGTCATGGCCAGACCGGTTACATTCTGATTGGCCCGAAGGGAAACGGTCAGGAAACAGTACAGAAGTCCCATCAGGAAAGAACCCACAAGCGAGCAGAGCATGGGAATGGCAATGGCAAGGAATCCATTGATATTACCGCTCTGTTCATAGAAAAAGGAGCCGATGACACCGCTGATTGCACCAACATACATAACACCGGGAATACCCAGATTCAGGTTTCCGGTTTTTTCTGTCAGGATTTCACCGGTACTGCCATACAAAAGCGGAATCCCCTGACTGACCGCACGGGGAATAAATGATACAATATCAAACATCAGACGGTTTCCTCCTTTCCTGCTTTCTTGCGAAAGCTGATTTTATACGTGATAAAAAACTCACATCCGATAATGAAGAACAGGATGATACCTGTAATAATATCAGCAAATGACTGATTCAGACCGAATGCAGTGGAAATTCCACCGGCACCGCGTCCCAGCAGAATGATCAGAAAACTGGTAAAGATCATGGCAAAGGGATTAAATTTCGCCAGCCAGGAAACCATAACCGCTGTAAATCCCTGTCCGTCGGTAATGGTCGTTGTAATCGTATGGTTGATGCCGCCCACCAGAAGCAGACCGGCCAGACCGCAGAGTGCGCCGGAAATCAGCATGGTACGGATAATAACCGTTTCCACCTTAATACCCACATAGCGGGCTGTATTTTCACTTTCCCCGACTACGGAAATTTCATATCCCTGCTTACTGTAATTCAGATAAATATACATCAGCACGGTTGCCGCAACTGCTACCACAATGGGAAGCAGATATTTCATGCCGAATAACTGAGGGAGCCAGCCGGCATTGGTGTTCTGATTGATGATACCGATTTTGCCGGACCCTTTGGGCACCTCCCATTTGATAATATAGTATGCAACCAGCTGTATGGCGATATAATTCATCATCAGAGTCGCCAGGGTTTCATTGGTATTCCATTTAGCTTTGAAAAGAGCGGGAATCAGCCCCCAGACAGCACCGGCAGTCAGACTGGATACAACCATCAGACAGATCAGAACGGCACCGGGAACCTTATCGCCAAGACAGATCATACATGCTGCCGCGCCAAGACCGCCCATCAGTATCTGCCCTTCTCCTCCAATGTTCCAGAACCGCATTTTGAATGCAGGGGTCAGTGCCAGAGAGATGAGCAGCAGAATGCTGATATTCTGACAGGAAACCCAGCTCTTTCTCGGGGAACCAAAAGCTCCCTGAAAAATGGTTTTATAGATGGAAATCGGGTTGTCTCCCGTTGTAATCATGGTAATCACACCGCAGACAATCAATGCAGCCAGAATTGCAGCGCCGCGGATGGCCCAGGCCTTCTGCCAGGGAAGAGCATCCCTTTTGGAAACATGGAACAGAGGCTCGTGATTTTTATTGTTCATGGCTATTACCTCCGATCTTTGTCATCATCATACCCACTTCTTTTTTGTCTGCGTTTCTTCCATCCACGATGCCGCTGACTTCTCCGCCGCAGAGAACCAGAATCCGGTCAGAAAGCTCCAGAAGAACATCCAGATCTTCACCGACAAAAATAACGGCCACACCGGCTTTTTTCTGCTCGTTGATCAGATCATAAATCGTATAGGAAGAATTGATATCCAGACCGCGAACTGCATATGCGGTCAGCAGTACGGTCGGTGCAGACGCAATTTCACGTCCCACAAGAACCTTCTGGACATTTCCGCCGGAAAGTCTGCGGACCGGTGTGGAAAGATCCGGAGTCACAACGCCCAGCTTTTTCACCACGTCTTCCGCAAGTTTTCTGGGACTTCTTCGATCGGTAAAGAAGGAATGACCTCTTCGGAACGAACGGAGCATCATATTATTGGTCAGATCCATATTGCCCACCAGGCCCATGCCGAGACGGTCTTCCGGCACGAAGGAAAGGGAAACACCCATTTCCGCAATCTTTCTGGGATCCTTGCCCAGAAGTTCATCGGTACTGCCGTCATCTTCGATATAGGTGATGGACCCGCTTTCCACTTTCTGCAGACCGGCAATTGCTTCCAGCAGTTCCTTCTGTCCACAGCCGGAAATACCTGCAATACCCAGAATTTCACCGCTGTTTGCAGTAAAACTGATATCCTTCAGCTTCACAACTCCGTCCTCGGAACGAACCGTCACATCTTTCACTTCAATACGGGGCTTCGGATTCACCGGCTTCGGACGTTCAATATTCAGAGATATGGTGTGTCCCACCATCATATTGGTCATTTCCGCTGCGTTGGTGTCCTTTGTCATCATTTCACCGATATAGCATCCCTTTCGAAGTACCGCCACACGGTCCGATATCTCCTCCACTTCATGCATTTTATGGGTAATAATAACGATTGCCTTGCCGTCTTCTCTCATATTGCGGAGTACAGAAAACAGTTTCTCTGTTTCCTGAGGCGTCAATACCGCTGTCGGTTCATCCAGAATCAGAATATCGGCCCCTCTGTAAAGGACTTTTACGATTTCAACCGTCTGTTTCTGTGATACCGACATATCATAAATCTTCTGATCCGGATCCACGTCAAAACCGTAACGGTCACAGATTTCTCTGATTTTCGCAGAAGCTTCTTTGATGTTCAGTTTTCCTTCCATACCCAGAATGATATTTTCTGTCGCTGTCAGTACATCAACCAGTTTAAAATGCTGATGAACCATACCGATGCCATAAGAAAAAGCATCCTTCGGTGAAGCAATCACAACTTCTTTTCCATTGATAAAAATCTGTCCTTCATCCGGGAAATAAATACCGGACAGCATATTCATCAGAGTAGTTTTCCCGCTGCCATTTTCCCCCAGCAGTGCCAGTACCTCTCCTTTATAAATGCTCAGACTGACTTTATCGTTGGCAACTACTTTTCCAAACGTTTTCGTGACATTTTTCAATGTCACAGCCGCAATCTTCTCTGCCAATGATTTTCTCCTCTCAACTTTTGTGTATTGCACTTCTTTTTTCAGGAACAACGAAACACAGCAGAACAAAGTCTGCTGTGTTTCGTTGTTCCTGAAATAAATCTGTCTGAAAGGAAGACAGTACGGCAGCTGCCGCACCTATCTTCCCTGTTCTATGTGTTTGTCAGATTAGAATTTCTGGTCTAATAAAGTGATGCCGTCAATATTCAGGTTGAAATACGGAGCGGAACGGAATCCTTCTGCAGATTCTGCAAAATGTCCGTCAACGATTACTTCATGATCACCTTCGTAATTTGCATCGGTATCAACATCTGCCATGTAGGATTCCAGTTTCTTGCCGTCTACAGTAAATGCAGCGGTATCGAATACCTGAATCTTACCGGACTGTAAATCAGCCTTTGCCTGTTCGATGGCTTCCTTTGTTCCTTCTGCAACAGCAGTACCCAGATCGGTCAGAACAACAGAACCGGTAGCGATATTACCTGTATAATCGGTTGCAATGGCTTCACCCTTTGCCTGACATGTCATAATATACTCGAAATAAGGAGCCCAGTCAATTCTGGATGAAACAAGGAAAGTATTGGGACATGCACTTGCTGTGCTTCCGTTGTAGGAAACGTTGGGAACACCTGCATTTTCACATGCAGTGGGAGCACCCATGGAGTCAGCATGCTGGGAGATCAGCTTGCAGCCGCCTTCGATCAGCTTGTTTGCGCCTTCTTTTTCAGCTGTTTCATCATACCAGGAACCGGTAAAGGTTACATCCATGGTAGCTGTGGGGCAAACGGAACGAGCACCCAGGAAGAAAGAAGTGTAACCGGAAATAACTTCTGCATAAGTAAATGCACCAACATAACCGATCTTTGCTTCTTCTGCTGTGATGGTACCTGCTTCAATCATCTCGTTCAGCTTCATACCTGCTGCAATACCTGCCAGATAACGGCCTTCGTAAATAGAAGCAAATGCATTATGGAAGTTTGCAAGACCTTCTGTATGAGCCTTTGTACCGGTTGCATGACAGAATTCAACATCTGTATATTCCTTTGCAGCTTCAATCATGAAATCTTCATGTCCGAAAGAATCTGCAAATACAATCGTGCAGCCTGCATCCGCCAGATCAGCTGCTGTTTCGTAGCATTCCTGACCTTCAGGAACGTTTGTCTTCAGCACATACTCAACACCAAGCTTTTCACATGCTTCCTTTGCACCATTGATAAAGTTCAGGTCATAAGTAGAGTTTTCATCATGCAGACAGATAAAACCAATTTTAACCTTGGAATAATCAACTGCACCTTCTGCACCTGCTGATGCAGATTCTGCGCCTTTCTCATCTGTACTGTCATTGGCGGGAGCCTTTGAACCGCCGCATGCACATAAAGATGCAACCAGTCCCAGAGTGAGAAGTAAGGAAATGATTTTCTTCATTGCTTTTCTCCTTTTACATATATAAATTTCAGGAACCGTTAACCGAAACAACATCGGACGGCCAACAACTTTAGAATATCACCCACTGTTTATTGTGACAAGTGCAAAATTGAAAAAACACTGTATTTTATTTAAATCCTACAACATTTCCACTTTTTCCATGCAGCTTTCATAAGGCTTCAGCACTCTTTCGCCATATTTTGCTTCATGGCCATTGTGATTCATAATCATACGGACAGCATGTTTACCTTCGCCTCGACAGCATACTTCCACACCGTCTTCCGTGGGTTCGGCTTCGATTCCATTATCTTTCATAACCCGATCCATAATCGTCTGCATGGTTTCCTCATCCACACCGCAGCCGATGTAATAAATCATACCGTCTCCCTGCTGTTTGCGGGTAACTGCTGCAAATCCATCATAGAACATATCCCCATATCGGTACAGAACCTCTGCATCGGATACCTCCAGCATGTCACGGAACACCCCGCCGATACCCTGACGGCCTTCCATCAGCCCACATCCTGTCATGGGGAAATTCTGTCCATCCTGAAGACTTTCGGTTTCAACCAGTGCAACCCCTGCAAATTCACTGAAACCAACGGGAATCACTTCCCCGAAGGTCAGATTATTGTGGATATCCTTTACCGCTGTACGATAGGTCAGAACAGCTGTTCCGCCATTCTTAACAAAGGTACGGATTTTTTCATTGAATTCCGGCTTGCCGATGATCATCTGCGGAAGAATCAGGACCTTATAACCGCTCAGGTCGGCATCCTCCGGAATCACATCCACCGGTACATTTACATCGTAAAAAGCCTTGTACAGCTTCATCATTTCATTTTCACAGTTCAGAAGAATACTCTGTCTCTGGATGCGGAATGCTGCCACCGAATCATAATCATATACAATGGCCACCTCTGTCCGGATGGGCTTTTCCATGGCTTCCTGATTGGCAGCCATTTCCCGGAAACAGCTCTGTACTTCATAGAATTTGCGGCGTTTCACATTGTCTGCATCCAGAACACCGTAACAGAACTGCTCCGCACCCTTGGTGGCACCGCGGTAGCGGAAATACATCATGCTTTCACAGCCGTGGGCAAATCCCTGATAGGACCAGAGTTTTGCCTGATTGGGTCTGGGAGAGTAGCCGGTTACATCATGTCCCTGTGCTCCCATGATTGCTTCCGTAATCCAGAAGTTCTGATTTTTCAGTCCGCGCATGTAATCCAGACCAAAGGCAATTTCATGGGGTGCCAGAGGCTCCCGCTGTCCGCCCCATACCGGATAATTATTGTAAGCCACATGATCAATACTCTTTGCAACCTTGGAATAATCCACATGCTTGCCCAGACCGCCGCCGGGGAAATCATGGATAATCACTGCATCCGATGCAATTTCCCGGATCAGCTTTGCCTGGAAATCGATGAAATCCACAATGCTCTTGCTGCGGAAACGCTCCCAATCCAGACGAAGGGCCGGGTTATGGGTTGTGATGGTTTCCATGGGGGTGGGAATCTCGTCAAATGTATTGTATTCCTGGGACCAGAATGTGGTTCCGTAGGTTTCATTCAGCAGATCAATATCACCATGGAATTTTTCCTTCAGAAATTTACGGAACGCATCCTGACACTGGCTGCAGTAGCAGACATCGCTGCCTTCATGTCCGATTTCATTATCAATCTGCCATGCCACAATGGCTTCTTCGTCTTTATAATGCTCCACCAGTTTCCGTACGATTTTTTCCGAATATTCATACATAACCGGCGAATTGAAACAGTAGACATGACGGCCGCCGAAGGTGCGCTTTTTGCCGCCTTCAAACTCGGAAAGGATAGAAGGCTCCTTTTTTGCCAGCCACGCGGGGATTGTGGCTGTGGGCGTACCCATGATAATCTTCAGTCCTTTCTGTTTTGCGTGAGCAATTACATTGTCAAAAAAAGAAAAATCATACTGTCCTTCTGTCTTTTCCATCAGATGCCAGGAAAATTCAGCAATTCGAATGACATTGCATCCCAGTTCCACGATGGTATCCATATCCTGATCCATCAAAGATGCATCCCACTGTTCCGGATAATAGTCAACTCCCAACCACATAAGTTCGTTCCTCCATAAATTCAGTTTCATTGCAGGTTGTCAGAATCCACAGGGCACATATAGCCTGACATTCTTTCCACCGCAATGGCTGATAGTTGTAAGTATCCCTATTATACAAAATTTACACGGGTAAAAACATGATATTTTGTTAGATTATCATCCGGTCACCTGTTACAGATCACAATGCCGCCCAGTACCAGCAGCATTCCAAATATTCCGCTGACTGTCAGAGGTTCATGGAAAACGATCATGCCAATGAGGGTTGCAGCCACCGGTTCCACCGATGCAATAACAGCCGCCTGCCCGTTTTCCACATGTTTCAGTCCTGCTGTATACGTCAGATAGGGAATGATGGTAACCACCAATGCAAATGCTGCTGCAAAAAACAACATCCCCGGACTCCCTGTCACAGTGCGGAAAACAGCCGTCCGGTCACTGATGAACAGAGAACCGGCTGCTGCCAGTAAAAATGTGTAAAAGGTAATGGTGATGGAATCATACCCTCTTTCCAGTGCATAACGGCTGAAAATGGAATACAGAGCATACCCCAGTCCTGCCCCCAGCCCGGTCATCAGCCCCTGAAGGGACAGGACAGCCGAGGATCCGAAAACTCCTGTTACACAGACACAGCCCAGAAAAGTCATTCCGATGGCAGCTGTTTTTCTGACGGTAAACCGTTCTCCGAACAGAATTCTGGAAAACACCATGACAAAAGCCGGTGCAGTATACAGCAAAACGGCAGCCACCGACATGGAGGTCAATGTGATGGTTTTAAAATAGCAGTAATTGAAAAAAACAACACTGCAGAGGCCCGTTCCCAGAAAGCACCAGATATCCTTTAATCGTATTTTCAGCTTTTCTCTGTGAAACAGAAACAGCCACACAAATAAAAGGATCACAGTGAAAACAGCCCGCAATACCACCAGATCCATGGTATGAAGACCTGCTGCGTTCAATGTCCTGACAAACAGCCCCATGCTGCCCCATAAAATCCCTGCAATCAGTATCAGAAAAACAGAAATCATCGTTCTTTACACCTCCACATCCGGACAATTATTTTCATTTCCGGTATTTCTTTCAGAGGCTTCCTCCTCATTTGCATTCTCGTTTGCATTCTCGTTTTCTTTTGGCTTTATTTCTGATATCAGCAATCCGGCCAGGGTCAGAATGGTTCCTGCCATCATCAGCCCGGTGATCGGTTCCTGCAGAATCACTGCCTTCACAAAATAATGGGAAACCTGGGAATTCTGGATTTTTCCCTTACTGTTTCATAGATCCGTTCTGCATCATCGGAAACACAATAAAATTCGTCAATCACAGCCCGGGAAAACAGTTCCATTTCTTCTTTCATGTCAAACTTTTCCGGTACCAGCTCTGCCATAGTCCACACATCACCGGCTGCTCTCACCTGTTTCTCATCCCAGGAAGATTCCATCATTCCAAACAGCTTTCTGCCGTAACGGGGACTCTCCATGGTGGAATAGAACCGTCTGGCAATGTTCCTGATTTCCCAGTAAACAGCGGATTTTTTCACATCTGTGCTCATATTCTCTTCTGTTATACCCAGTTTTTCCAGGGATTCCCGAATCTGTTTCTGCGTATTTTTTTTCATTGCCACAACACCATGTAACTGTGCCGGCATCACAACCATTTCCCAGATTCCATTATCTGTTTTTTTGCCTGGCTTTTTCGGATTGGTATATCGCTTTTCATATAATTTTTTTCGAAGGGCATTGGCTCCGTCATCTTCTGTGGAATTTACGGTTTCTTCATACAACTTCCACCTTTTTTCTTCATCCAGTTCCTGATAATAAGGTCGCCATGCTTCATTTTCCAGATAATCCATGGGTGTCCCTCCTTTTTCCTGATTTTATTCGCTAAATTTTATGTATCTGATTTATTCAGTAAATTCTCCGATATTCTCATTGGTTACTCTCATGTAAGGAAAACGGATGTATTTACCGTCCTCCAGCTCCAGCTTCTCATACCCTTCGCCGGTAACAGCGTATATGGCCAGCTGAAGCATGGCCCTGGCCTGTCCTTCTTTGTTATTATACACCGTTCCCAGCATATCACCATTGACCACGGCTTCCAGTCCCACGTCAGTTCCGTCAATTCCCACAACAACCGGCCATTTTTCTCTGGGAATGGACTGTGCTTTCATTTCATCAATAGCTCCCAGAGCCATATCGTCATTGTTGCAGAGAAGAAGTTCAATGGTATCCCCATATTTATTGAGAAGCTGTGCCATTTTTGTCTGGGCCTGGGCCCGGCTCCAGTTGGCAATGGAGGATTCACATTTGTCCACCTGAATGCCCGCATCTACCAATGCATTCACAGAATACTCACTCCGTACAATGGAATCCTGATGCCCGGCTTCTCCTTCCAGCACCACATACTGCAGACAGCCATCCCCGTTTTTATCCAGCGTCCGGTCCGTTTCCAGATTTTCAAACCATGCATCGGCTGCTATCTGTCCCTGCATTATTCCGGATTCAAAGGCATCGGCTCCCACATAATACAGCTTATCCCAGCTCATCAGATCTTTCTCCACCAGTTCCCGGTTAAAGAAGATAACCGGAATATCTGCTTTTCTGGCTGCTTCAATAATCATGGAGGGATCCGTTCGATCCACCAGGTTGACACAGATGACATTACAGCCCTTTTCTATCATTTCTTCCACCTGTTCATTCTGTGTAATCTGATTTCCCGCTGCATTATACCGTTTCACAGAGATTCGTTTCCCGTTTTTGATCTGTTCTGAGACATCCTCCATAAACTCATTCATCAACTGGGAAATAAAGGTGTCGTATTCATCATATACCACCACACCGATCTGAATTTCATTTACTTTCTCGCCGCCTCTTCCGGCACAGCCGGAAAACAGCAGCCCCCCTGCCAGACACGCTGTCAGACATGTCGTCAGGCTTTTTTTTATCCATTCTATTCTTTTCTGCAATTCACGTCACATCTTTCTATTTTTGCATTTATTGCATGCTTTGTTCTTTCATGATTTTCGGGCACATATACTGGTTTTTCACAAACATTAAAAAACAGAATTTGTCCCCTGTTCTTACTGCACAATGGGAAACAGTAGTTTTTCAATTTCCGGAGTATGGACTTCTTCCGGTCTTACTGCCTGGAACCCGATGTCCACACGATGCGTTTCCCCATTGTTTGTCCGTATGGTATCTGCCAGTAAAGCCACACTTTCATATCCCATCTTAAAATAGTTTATCACAATCATGGAACGGATCATGCCCTGTTCCAGATAATACACATTGTCCGAACAGCTTCCGATTCCATAAAGGTCAGGTTGATTTCCCGTGGAAGAGGCCTGTATTTCTGCTGCAATCCGCAGACTGACATCATCCAGTGCAATTATGATATCCGCCTCTCGATTTTCTGCCGCAATTTCATCTTCCTGTGATGAAAGAACTGCGGTTTCCCATGAACCGATATTCTGTTCTTCCATCAATTCTTTTATTTTCTCTCCTGCCTGAATGGCTCCTGATTTTCCCGGATTGGAGGTCAGAAGAAGAACATTTTTCCCCTGAAGAAGGTTGTCGATCTGTCCTGTTTCTGAAAAGTCCTGTTCGTCCTGTTTTATTGCCCGTTTCTGATAATCCTCCATGATTTCATCAAATAACGCCTTCCCCACATCACCATAATCCGGTCCGACTGCAGAAACAGATGGTATGGTATCGCCGTTTCTGCTGATATCATTCTCCACCAGAAGAATTCTGACATTCCCTTTAAAACCACTCAGTTTTTGACGAATGCCGTCTGCATTGTACGGATTCAGGAGAATTCCATCGGTTCCATCTTCTACTTTCTGCTCCACCAGTTCCCACTGCTCTTCTGTTTTGGAAAATCCTGCTGTCGGAACAACAGTCAGGTCCACCTGATACGCTCTGGCTGCCCATTCCAGTCCCTGCTGAAAGGAAGTCCATCGGGAATTTCCATCGTCTTCCAGAATAACCGATATATGGACGGTTTCCATGGGTTCTTCTTCCGCAAACAGTCCGTAAGCAGCCCAAATAATGATACTGATCAATATGGATACGATGAGGAACCATCCATATTGTCTACTCATACGACTTTGTTTCTTCATTGCTTTCTGTTATTCCATTTATGTTTTTCATTTTGTGCTGTGCTGTTTTCGGTTCATTTTCTCTTCAATATCCGGAGTATACTCCACAAAGGGAAGAACCAGACGCATGCGGGTTCCTTCTCCCCGTTCGCTTTCAATCTGCAGACCAAATCCTTCTCCGAAACGCATCCGGATCCGGGTATCCACATTCCGAAGCCCCACTCCATTTCCTTTTCCGGCTGAAGAATCTTCCTGCTTCTTGTTACCGGATGACAGCTTTTCAATCTGTTCCGCTGTCATCCCATAACCGTTATCAATCACATCCAGATAAATCCGATCGCCTTCCCGTGTTCCCCGGACCAGAATTTCACCATCCTCATCCATTCCCTGGACACCATGGTATATGGCATTTTCCAGAAGAGGCTGAATAATCAGTTTGATGGTTGCACATTCCATGATGGAATCATCGATATCAAAACTGCAGGTAAACTGGTTTTTATACCGTATTTTCTGGATATTCATATAGCTTCTGGCATGGAGGATTTCATCCCGGACCGGTATGATCGTTCTCCCCCGGCTGATGCTGATCCGAAGGAGTTTTGCCAGCTCCTTGATCATATAGACGGCTCCGTCATTCTGTTCATCTTCAATCATCCACATGACGGAATCCAGCGTATTATACAGAAAATGCGGATTAATCTGAGACTGCAGTGCATCCAGCTCACTGCGCCGTTTCAGCTCCTGTTCTTCCAGAACTTCATCCATCAGCTGCCGGATCCGCTGCACGGATGATTGAAAAGTTCGGCCAAGATGTTCCACTTCCGTGGGACCGCCGATATATATGTCCGGATCCAGATTACCGTTTTCAATATCCCGGATGGAACGATCCAGTTTGATCAGCGGTTTTGTAATGGTTCTGGATACCTGCTGATTGATCAGCAGAATTCCAAGTATGGTAATACTGATGAAAAATACAAGCAGATAACGCATACGATATAACCCCAGATTATAACTGTTTTTCGAGATCACACTGACCAGTTTCCAGCCGGTATAGCTGATGGTTTTGGTTACAATGATGCAGTCTTCCCCCTGCATTCTCCGGTTATAAGAACCATCGGTCAAAAACGCAATATCCGTAGTTGCTTCTTCATAGAGACCGGCATTCATCAGTTCCTGCTGGGGATGATATATGATATTTCCTTCACCATCGCACAGATATATATACTCCGATGTATTGTCAGAATTCACTTTTTCCAGAATCTGCCGTATACTGCTGTATTTAATATCAACCAGTAATACCCCCTGACCCGGTGCACCATTCACATTCAGTTCCACAACGCGGCTCAGCGAGATCACCCAATGATACCCTTCCGGCAGTTCATCAGACAGGTTCTGCACATGAGGCATGGAAAAATGGAGGTTTTCCACTTCACGGAATGCATTGGTAAACCAATCCTGGGTGATGATTTCTCCAGGCTGCTTTTTTCCTGCCACCGGCACAGAGCTGACCAATATGCCGTCACCTGTATACAATGCAATACCAACCACATTGTCTTTATTGGTTTCATATACCAGATTCAGTGATTCATCCAGGGAATCCGATTCCAGATCTGTGTTTTTAATACAGGAATAGTACAGGGCATCGGAAACCCGTCGGTTACCGCGCAGATAGTCTTCCATCGACCGTTTTGTCTGATTCAGAAACTGTTCTGCACTTTCTGTTTTGGACCGTATCACACGATCGGAAAACAGATTATACAGAATCAGGCTCAGTAAAATAATCGTGATACAGGCAACCACCGTGAAAGATGCTGCAATCATCATCTGGACACCCATACCGGGCATATTTATTTTTTCTTTTAACTGACTGTATTTCTTATCAATCCAAGGTTTCACAATGAATTTCTGCTCCCCTGCTTATATTTCATCGGTGATACACCGAACCATTTTTTAAAAACATAACTGAAATAGCTGGGATCGGAATACCCCACCTTTTCCGCAATAATATATTTTTTCTCATCCTGCTCCACCAGAAGGCGTTCCGCTTCCTTCATGCGGATTTCTGTCAGATAATTGATAAAGGTTTTCCCGGTTTCCCGTTTGAAAACCGTGGAAAAATAGGCGGAACTGACACCCAGTTCCGAACAGATCAGATCGATACTCAATTCCGGATTACTGTAATTTTCCAGAACGTAATTCTGTGCTTCCCGGACAAAAGAACCGGTTTTGCTGGAGCGCTGTTCCTGAATACATCTCTGAATCTTCATAGATGTATGAAACAGCCAGTTTTGGATATCTTCCATAGAGTCCATCTGAAGCAGTTCTGTATATACATCTTCATGTTCTTCTGACAGAATACCTGTATCGATCTCATTGTTGATTAAAAAACGATAAAATCCGGTCAGCAGCTCCATCAGTATCAGACTGAACCCCTGCATATTGATATTGGAAGACTTCAGGGAAAGAACAAATCGGTTTACTGCCTTTTCCAGGCTGTCCGTATTTCCCATTTTGATTTGTTTAAAAATGTCATGAAGATCATTGCTGTCCTGAATATCCACAACTGCGCGGGTATCTCTGGGATCAATTTCCACAATATTAATGGCATTTCCTGCACCGTAGAGTGTCCGGTAAGACAAGGCTTCTCTGGCACCTTTATAGGACAGAATCAGATCATGGACCTGGTCCACCACCTGACCGATTCCGATGGTTACAATAGCCTGGCAGGATCGTTTTGCACTTTTGCAGAACCGGTCGCACAGATCGGTATATCGGGCAATCTCCTCCTTTTTTTCCAGCTGCGTAACTGCCACAATATTATTCCTGTAATTGAAAATATAATCCCGTTCACTGCTGATACTGCTCTGATCCACCAGCTGCCTCACCGACAGACGCAAAAGACTGGCTGACATGCCTTCCGGTGCAGACCGCGAACTGGTATGTATGATTGCAACTGCAAAAAAGGGACCGTCCAGAGAAATCCGATATTCATCCAGATACCCTTTAAGCTTATGATCCGGCACCGCATCATCCAGAAGGGAAGCCAGAAATCCTTCCCGTAAAAGCGGAAGGCTTTTTTCATAATAACGTTCCAGATGGGCGATGTTGTTTTTCAGATTACGGTCCGCATCCAGGGAAATCTTCACCTTTTCAAATACCTGACGGATTTCCACGGAATCCAGGGGTTTCAGCAGATACTGTTCCACCTCCAGTCCAATGGCCTGTTTGACGTAATCAAACTCATCAAAACCGGAAAAAATAATAATTCTGGTTCCCGGATACTGTTCTTTGATTCGGGCTGCCAGTTCCAGCCCATCCATATATGGCATTTTGATATCCGTCATGATCACATCCGGCTGCAGTTCTTCCACCATTTCCAGTGCTTCAATTCCATTTCTGGCGTAACCGCATACCTGAAAGCCGATTTCTTCCCAATTGATTTTTTTCCGGATGATCCGGATTACTTCTTCTTCATCGTCAACCATCAGTACTGAATATAAGCTCATTTTTCCGTCCTTTGTCTGTTGATAATTTGTTATTTTTTATCATATCATATTTTGCGCCAGGGGACAAATGGATATGGAGCTGTCGCACAGTCGCGAATCTGATCTTTATTTTTTGGAAAACGAGCACAAAAGCCAGTGCAGATATATCCACCAAAAAGGTACATTTGCCTGAGTCTTTAGAAGTTCTTAGCGAAAGATCCTGTATGGAAGGGGTAATGTCGCAGGTTTCAGTCCTGCGACATTAGGTGCCCATCGTTCAAATGAATTCGCATCAGGCGAATTCATGCGTTGGCACCGGCCCCTGGAAAAAGGAACTTGAGCTCTAGAACTTCAAAGATTCAGGTTCTGTACCTGTGGTGGATATACTGGCTGGCTTGATGTGCGAAAAACCGACTGCGGTTCCGGATGTTTTTCCATCCGAAACCGCCAGCCGGTTCTTGTTCATATTGGAAATCAAATTATTTCTTGGCAACGTACTTTCTGATATCCAGTGAAATTGCGATGTAAATAATGATACCCAGAGCGATCCACTGTGCATTTGCATTGACACCCAGGAACTGAAGAGCTGCCTTCAGGAATTCAAATACGCATACACCGATGATAGCGGATGAAACCTTACCACGTCCGCCTGTTACGGATACACCACCGATTGTACATGCTGCAATTGCTTCCATTTCGTAACCAAGACCAAGGTTTACAGAAGCGCCGCCGGATTTTGCACCCAGCATGAAACCGGCAAGACCGTACATGGCTGCTGCCTTTGCATAAATCAGAACCATGGTCAGTTTCACGGGAACACCGGCAACTGCTGCTGCCTGAGGGTTGGCACCGATGGCATACATGTATTTGCCATGGCGGGTCATGTTAAAAATAAACCATGTGATGGCAGCAACAATAATGGCGATCCATACCAGTTCCGGTATCATCAGAATTTTTTTGGTAGCCAGTGAGGTATAGGATTCCACATAACCGCCCAGAGGGGTTGCGTTGGTGAAAATCAGGTTCAGACCATATACAATTTCCATCATAGCCAATGTGGAAATGAAAGGCGGAACGTCCAGGAAAGCGATGAAGAAACCGGTTACTGCACCGAAAAGAGCCGTGATCAGCATAACAACAAGAATAGCCAGGAACAGGTTCATGGGCTGCATATCCGGGAAGAACTTACCGGAATAATCTGCACGCTGCAGCAGAATACCGGCAATACAGCCGCCGAGACCGATCATACGACCTGCGGAAAGGTCACAGCCTGCGGTGATAACACATCCTGCAATACCAAGAGCAATGACAAGACGTGCACTGATATTCAGCATCAGATTCATCAGGTTACCTGATGAAAGGAAGTTGGGAGATTTGATACTGGTGAAAAGAACCAGCACAACCATTACGAGAATAACACCGTAATTGATAAGAAAATCTTTTATATCAAATTTCTTTGCGTTCATTATGTATTCCTCCATAAGGATTTAGTCAGATTAAAACATGGTTGCGTAACTCATAACCTTTTCCTGTGTCATTTCTGCCGGATCGGTGATTTCACCGCGGATATGACCATTACACATGACGTAAATACGGTCAGACATACCAAGAAGCTCTGCCATTTCCGATGAAATCATGATGATTGCCTTTCCCTGCTGTGCCAGTTTCACCATAATTTCATAGATTTCATGCTTTGCACCTACATCGATACCACGGGTGGGTTCATCCATGATCAGAATATCCGGATTGTTTGCCAGCCATCTTGCGATAATAACCTTCTGCTGGTTGCCGCCGGACAGGTTAGCAATTGCTTCATTCATATTTGGTGTCTTAATGGACAGTTTTTTAATGCTTTCGTCCACGGTCTTATTGATCTTCGGATGATCCAGCATCATACCGGCTTTCAGATATTCATCATATACGGAAATACCGGTATTATCCTTAATGGAGAGACATCCAAGGATACCATTGCCGCGTCGGTCTTCTGTGATCAGACCGATACCGGCATTCATCGCCTTTCTGGGCGCATTGGTAACTACCTTATTCCCATGGATGAAAATCTCGCCGGATCGGATATGACGAATACCGAAAATAGCCTCCATCAATTCCGTACGCTGTGCACCAACCAGACCGCCGAAACCGACAATTTCACCTTTTCTGATATGGAAAGAGCAGTCCTGGAAAGAATGATCATGAATGGAACTCAGATTTTTACATTCCAGAATGATTTCACCGGGTGTATTTTCACGCTCGGGATAAATATTGGTCAGTTCACGGCCAACCATTCTGGCAATAATATCATCGGTGGTCATTTCGTCTGCCGGCCAGGTACCCACGTAAGTACCATCACGCATGATGGTGATATCATCGGAAATTTTCTTGATTTCGTCCATCTTATGGGAAATATATATCATTGCTACTCCCCGGTCACGAAGATCATTCATGATCCGGAACAGTACATCAACTTCTTTTTCAGAGAGCGATGAGGTCGGCTCATCGAAAATGATTACCTTTGCATCATGAGAAACTGCTTTTGCAATTTCGATGGACTGCATCTGTCCGATGGAAAGGTCGGAAAGCGGTGTTTTCGGATCGAACTCCATACCAACTTCCTTTAACCAGTGTTTTGTATCCTCATACATCTTTTTATGGTCAATGACCTTCAGAGGACCATAGTTTTTCGTAGGGAATCTTCCAAGATACATGTTCTCCGCTACGCTTCGCGGAAGAACAGGCTGTAATTCCTGATGTACCATTGCAATGCCTTTTTTCATTGCTTCATCAGGGTTATCAATACTGACTTTTTCTCCATCAATGAAGATCTCACCCGCATCCATTTTGTAGATACCGAACAGGCACTTCATCAGTGTGGATTTTCCTGCACCGTTTTCACCCATCAGTGCATGGACAGTACCGGGGCGGACCTTTAATGTTACGTTATCCAGAGCCTTTACACCGGGAAAAGACTTGGAAACGTTTTTCAATTCAAGAAAAAACTCTGCCATGCGAAACTCCTTTTCTGTAGCTGATTATCAGAATAATCATAAAATAGTGGGTACGAACCAGAACGTACCCACCATCTTATTCAGTATTTCTTATTCGTAATCAAAATTGTAATCATGATACAAACGGATTTCTCCGCGTTTCACGCCCGCAACTCCTGTAACAGAATTATTTGATCATATCCAGGATTTCCTGAGCATTTTCAGATGTAACCTTTACATAGTCACAGCCAATGTAATGTTCGTTTGTTTCACCCTTTACATACTTGATTGCTGCGTCAGCTGCACCGTGAGCCTGTGAGAAATGATCGTTGAATACAGTACCGGAAACAGTACCTTCAATAACGTCTTCAACAACTTCTGTCAGAGCGTCAACACCTACTAAGAAGATGTCTTTTCCAACAGTACGTCCGGCTGTCTGGATTGCCTGCAGAGCACCAAGTGCCATTGCATCGTTGTTGCAGAATACAACTTCGATTTCATTGCCGTGCTGTGACAGTGCATTACCAACCAGTTCCTGACCTTTAACCTGATCCCACATACCAACCTGATCATCCAGGCAGTTTACTTCCAGACCAGCGTCCTTCAGAGCCTTGATGGAGAATTCTGTACGGTACTGAGCATCTACGTTTTCAGGATCGCCTTCGATCATGATGTAATCAACTTTGCCGTTGCCGTTCAGGTCGATCTTTTCCAGACCCATATCAGCAATGATTTCGCCCTGGTATGTACCGGACTGACGAGCGTCACAACCTACGTAGCAAACATTCCAGTTGTTGTCTGCCCATCTCTGTTCTTCTTCAGCAGCGGGTTCACGGTTGATGTAAACCAGCGGAATACCAGCAGCAACTACTTTATCTGTGATGGTTGCAGCAGAAGAAGAGTTAACGGGGTTGATAATCAGAACATCAACGCCTTCAGCGATGAAAGCATCAATCTGACCGGACTGTGTAGCCTGATCATTAGCGCCGTCCATGATCTTGATGTTTTCTTTGGAGAAGCCCTGAGCTACCAGATAGTTTTCAAGTTCTGTACGGAACAGAGTCATGAAGTTATCTGCGAACTGATAGATACATACGCCAACCTTCTTGTCAGCCAGTGCGGTATCACCTGCTTCTTTGGAACCTGCTTCTTCTGTAGCTGCGGGTGTTCCGTCCGTCTTGTCATCTGTTTTGCTGCCGCCGCATGCTGCCAGTGACAGAACCATAGCGGATGCAAGCAAGAGTGCTAAAATTCTCTTTTTCATTTTTTCCTCCTTTAATATGCGGCAGACTCTCTGCCGAACTGATGGCTTTATTTTACAAAAATTATTGTTCAGAAACCATTAAAAATCCTTTGCAAATACATGAAAATCCTTCGTTTTTCACAAAAGAAAACTGTACTTTTTTGCATGAGAATAAAATCTCTCCAATAAAAGTACAGTTTTTATTCAAAATATATTGAATTCATATGGTGTTTCATTTCAGATATCATTTCATTGCTGCCAGCGGGGCCGCCGGATAATACATCTTCCCTGCTTTCTTTTAATCACTGAAATTCAGATCCATCGTCATTTGCACCTGAAAATCCGGATATCTTTCCCGTATAGACTGTTTCAGCGTTTTATACTGTGTTTCTCTCTGCTGATTGTCAATATCATACACAACATCAAAACTCATGTTGTGTTCCGATTCATTCAGATAAAAGCCGTGCATGGAAAGAGCCCCGTTCTCCAAAGCCGTTTCCTGTATTTCCCTGCAGATTTCTCCCAGGTGTTCATCATGGGTATTCACCGCATAGCAGCCGATCGCTGTCAGCAGTACATCATGTTTCTCCAATACCTTTTTTACAATATGTCTCTGAAGGGTATCATATTCCGCCAGTGTCACGGTATCAGGTATTTCTATATGTACGGAGCCCTGCATTCTGACCGGACCATAATTATGAAGTACCAGATCATAGGCACCGATTACCTGATCAAAGGAAGCAATCGTTTTTTTGATTTCCATGGAAAAATTCGCTTTCTGTCTTCTTCCGATCAGATTGCTGATCGTCTGCTGCAGCAATTTCAGTGCACCCTTCATAATAAAAAAGGCAATTACAACACCAAGGTATGCATCCAGATTGATATCCGTAATCATATAGATGACAATCACTGCCATCGTAAGCAATGTAAAACCTGCTTTTTTGATCTGAGAACCACCGGAAGCGCATAATGCATCCGATTCCACGGTTTTCCCGTTATGAAGGGTATACTTTCCGATAAAATATTTGATCACCAGAGTCGCTGCCAGAATCACAACCCCTTCTGCGGAATAATGCGGATGAGACGGATGCAGCATACTTCTTACTGCACTGAGCATGGACTGCACACCGGTGTACAAAAACAGTATGCTTAACACCAGAGAACTGAGATATTCTATTCTTCCGTATCCGAAGGGATGCTTCCGATCCGGTTTTCGATCGGAAAGAACAGCTCCGATCAGAATCACTGCCGCGTTCACCACATCGTTATAATAATTGACCGCATCCATAATCATCGCCATAGAATCCGACAGCAGACCCACGACAACCTTTACAGTCGCCAGAATCAGCGTACTGATAATATTGACGACGCTGGTTTTTATCATAACCTGCTTTCTGTCTGTATAGTTATCCCGATTCATGTAAAAACCCCTTTTTTTCTTATATTAACATGAATGAAAGTATAACACAAATATCCGTATTTGAACACACCGGGGCTGTCGCATGAATTTAAACTTATGTGCCAACGATGTTTCTGAATAGTTGGATTTTTCTGTACTATTTCATCTGTTTTTATCCATTTTTCAACTTTTCATCTTGCTTTTATTGCGATACCCTCGAAAAGAAAACAGCGAAAGCATAAACCCGGGGTATGGGTTTACACTTTCGCTGTTTGTTATGAAAGTATGCTTTACAGAATCGTTTAGAAGATTCCCAGCAGTTTGCTGTATGCTGTTAATGCGCCGTCTGTTTCTTTTGCAAGAACTTTCTTGGCAAGAAGCTTTCCTAACTGAACGCCTTCCTGATCAAAGCTGTTGATGTTCCATACAAAGCCCTGGAACATTACTTTGTTTTCAAAGTGTGCAAGCAGTGCGCCAAGTGTTTCGGGAACCAGCTTATCCGCTACAATGATGCTTGACGGTCTGTTGCCTTCGAAATACTTGTTTCTGTTCTCATCATCCTTGCCGCAGGCAAATGCCATGATCTGTGCAGCCACATTGGCAGACAGTTTCTGCTGGCTGGTGCTTCCCTGAATATCCACATCATTATCCATCTGGTTATTTCTGTAACCCACAAACTGCAGAGGAATGATGTCTGTACCCTGATGCAGAAGCTGATAGAAGGAATGCTGACCATTGGTACCGGGTTCACCGAAAATAGTGGGTCCTGTCACATAGTCAATGGGTTCGCCGAAACGATTGACACTCTTGCCGTTGGATTCCATATCCAGCTGCTGCAGATGGGCAGGGAAACGGCTCAGTGCCTGTGAGTAAGGCAGAACTGCTGTAGAAGGATAACCCAGGAAATTGCGTTCGTAAACACCGATCAGGGCATCCATCATGGCAGGGTTCTTTCTGATGTCAGCGTTCTTTGCCAGCTGATCTTCCGCTGCGGCACCATCCATGATACGGGCAAATACTTCCGGACCGAATGCCAGGGAAAGAACACAGCCGCCAACTGCTGATGAAGAAGAATATCTTCCGCCGATATAGTCATCCATATAGAATGAATCCAGATATGCAGGATTGTTTGCCAGAGGTGAGGTCTCACTGGTAACAGCCAGCATATGCTTTGAGGGATTGCAGCCTGCTGCTTCAATTGCATTCTTAACAAATGCTTCATTGGTCAGAGTTTCCAGAGTTGTACCGGATTTGGATACAACAACAAACAGGGAATGTGCAATATCCACAGTCTTAAGCACTGCAGTTGCATCATCCGGATCTACGTTGCTGATGAATTTTGCATCCATCTTCAGGGTGTTGTTCACCTTTGCCCAGCCTTCCAGAGCCAGATACAGAGCACGGGGACCAAGGTCACTGCCGCCGATACCGATCTGAACGATTGTAGTGAACTTTTCACCGTTTTCATTCACGATTTCACCGCTGTAAACCTTTTCACAGAACTCTGCAATACGCTTCTGCTGTGTCACATAAAATTCTCTCTTATTGACACCGTCTGCGATTACATCGTTGCCCAGCTGACCGCGGCAAAGCTGATGCAGCACCATTCTCTTTTCGCCGGTATTGATCACAGCACCATTATACAGGGCTTCAAACTTTGCAGTCAGTTCTGCTTCATCAGCCAGTCCCTGCAGTACATCCAGTACCGTATCATCAACCTGCTTTGCAGCAAAATTGTAGACCATACCGTTTGACATGGGAACCTGATAGTTTTCCACACGTACGGCACCATTTTCACCGGCCATAACGTCTTTCACCATAACAGGTTTGAGGGCTTTCAGTTTTCCGTAAGAATCCAGCAGATCAAAATTTTTCCATTCCATCGTTGACATCTCCTTTTCTGATTTTCATGATGTTGAGGGCAAATCCTTTTACCCCCACGATAATGATTGGATTGCATAATGCTTAAAGTATACTCGAATCGCTTTCTTTTTTCAATGGTAATGTATTTGGAAAAAAATGTTCAGTATTCTCTTTTGTTTGTGCAAAAATTATCATCTCCGACTGTTTTCCCTCCGGATCAGGATAAAAATAACAATCAAGGTAATGATTTCCGATGCGAAAAAGGACAGCCAGATTCCGTTCAGCTCCCAGATTGCTCCCATAACAACAGCACAGAATACAATTGCCGCTGCTCCTCTCAATATAGATGCAATGGAAGCAGACAGCGCTTTTCCCGTTGCAGAAAACCATGTGGTCAGAACCATATTGATTCCTGCTGCCAGATATCCCAGAAAATACAGCCGCAGTGCTGTATGGGCCAGTCCGGCAAGTTCCGTGTTTTTTTCACTGTTGAATACGGCTGCCAGAGGATCGGTAAAGATCCAGAAGATTCCCACAATCATCAGTTCCAGCCCCAGACAGACCAGAAGCCCCAGCTGCAGCAATTCTCTCTCCTCATTCTTTTTCCCCTGTCCGCAGGCTCTGCTGAGCAGCGGCTGCATTCCCTGTGAAATGCCGTTGAAAAAGGCCATGGCAACCAGAGAATAATTGGCTGCCACACCATAGGCTGCCACCGCAATGTTGCCCGTCAGCCGAAGCAGAAGCATATTGAACACCGTCGTTGTCACTGCAGAAGATATTTCCCCCACAAAAGCCGATACACCCAGTTTGCAGCTGGAAATCAGTCTTTTTACGGATAGTCCCGTCCACTGAAATTTTATCGTACATTTTTCACTGAAAAAATGACTGCAGCAGATCAGACTGGAAACAACGGGAGACATGGCAGTTGCCAGTGCGGCTCCCGAAAGTCCCATCCCCAGAGGAAACATAAACAGATAATCAAATACAATGTTAAATCCGCTGGCCCCCAGCATGGCAGCCATGGCCACTGCAGGTGCATTATCGTTTCTGGCAAATGCGGTAAAGGTATAATTTATCATAAAAAGCGGAGAACCAATCAGAACAATCCTCGTATAAGCTTTCCCCAGTTCCGCAATCACCGGATCACCGCCCATGAGCCGCAGCCACCATTCCGGATGAAGAATACCCAGCAAAATAAAAGGAAGGCTGAACAGCAGCTGCCATAGAATTGCATGGATGAAATATACGTCCGTATGTCCTTTTTTCTGTGCTTTTTTAATGGAATACCGGGTGGCTGAACCAACTCCGATCATGGAACCGATGGCAAACAGCAAACCGTATAACGGCAGAGCCAGATTCAGCACGGTGATTCCGTCTGCTCCTTTACATAATGATATAAAAAATGTATCTGCAAGAATATAGATGGATATCCCAATCATTCCCAGTATATTTCCTGATATATATTTAAAAAACTCGTGTTTCACGCTATCCCCCAAAGGTTGATTTATTATTTTTCGTCCAACTCCCGTTTCAGCCCATAATATCTCCTTCCGGGACCCACTCTCGTTCAGGTCCAAACACAGCGGATTCTAATCATACCATCAATACCTGAATTTTTCCTTTTCCAGAAACTTATAGGATAAAATCAGTTCCAGCCTTATCTCTTCGTCATCCAGATTCAGATGGGTCAGCTGTTCGATTCTCTGTATCCGATATAAAAGCGTGGTCCTGTGAATGGCAAGTTCCTCACAGGCCCGGGCAATGCTCCGTTCCCATTTGAGAAATACACGCAGGGTATTGAGTAATTCAGATGTATGATCTTTATCGTATTCCTGCAGCAAAAACAGTTCCGGCCGGCAGATCAGTTCTGCATCAAACTCTCCTTTTGCCTGGGAAATCATATATTCGATACGGTAATCATCGAAATTATAGACCCAAAAGGTACTATCCTGATACGATCCGAATTGATAGGCAATACATGCCTGACGATACAATTGCCGGATCTGCAGCAGATCCTGACCGACACAGCTGATCCCCACCTTCATCAGCTGATCCCGCAGGGAAGAAGCAAAATGATAGCGGAAATCTGAAATGCTCAGTTCATTTACCGTTTCATTAATTAAAAGCAGAAAACGGCCATTATGGGTCAGAATACAGAACTGACTGGAAAGCTCTGCCAGTCTTTGCCTCTGATAATTCTCCGATCGAATCAGATCGTCCGGCTGTTCCGGGAACAGACTGACCAGATAATACCGATCCCTGCTGGTCCATCCTGTATTCACCAGAATCTGATCCATCTGTTTTCTGCTGACAGTTCCTTCATTCAAAAGATATTCCAACATGGAAATCACCGGATGAAATCGCTGTCCTTCTGCAGATATCGGATGCTTCCGGATCAGTTTAACCACATTTTCCATCCATTCAATCAACCAGAAATCGCCAGGATGGAGAAGACGTTTCAGTTCGCAGACACAGATTCTTCCTTTATATTGTTCATTTTCCCACAAATTTCGATAAAGAATCCGATAGCCGAAGGTATCTGCCGGAAAAACAGCCGCTTCATGGGTGTCCATGGTATCCAGATAATCCTGATTGCACTTGAATTCACTGATAATATCCTCTGAAAGCACATAGCATTTCTGAAATTCATTGTACTCCCATTGCTCGTCTCCCGGCGGATCGCTGCTGGCTGCCAGCAGGATATAACCGGAATCATGAATGAATACATGATTGCCAAATACCGCTGACGCAGCATTGGCCAGATCAGCAAAGGGATTATCCGCCAGAAGAATTTCCTGCACCCTGCTGTCCAGTTCCAGCAGTTTTCCTGCTGCTTTCTGAACCTCATAGAAAAATCGTTCACTCTTCTGAACGGTATAAATCACTGCATTCCTCTGTAAAATCTCCTCAGATGGTCTGCCGATCAGCGCCAGTGCTTTCCCTGCAGTATCTTCCGGAATCTCTTCTGCATCCCCCATCAGCAGTTCTCCATCCTGAATTTCAATCCCGGAAAAATAACGATAGCAATACTCCGGACGAATGGTACTGCTTTCGGCACACTCATTTTTTTCCAAAAGAAAATTCTCAATAAAACAGCCAAAAATCGATAAAGGAATAATCATTTCTAACCCTTCCTATATTTTGTAGTAATTTATATATCTGAAATTTATCAACATACGGACTATACAACAGAATTATACTGTAATATACTGTTTATATCAAGGAAATAAAGCATATACAAGGGCAAATATCGTATATGTCATTCTATATTTCATAGGAGGAGTATTTATGTTAACACCCAAACAGAATGTACTTGAAGTCATCAAAGGCGGCAACCCGGATCGTTTCGTAAAGCAGTATGAATTCATCAAAATTCTGCTCAGTGACCCTTATCATCAGCAGTATCCGGTAATGCCTGCAAAACCCGGTGACCCTGCCGTTAAATGCGGATGGGGATACTGGAATGCCTGGCCGGAAGGACATATCGGTGCATTCCCCATGCACGACAAAGAACATCTGGTATGTCCGGATATCACCAGATGGAAAGAATTTGTAAAGGCTCCCGCCATCGACTATACTGAAGAAGACTGGAAAGCATGCATTGATGAAGTAAATTCCATTGACCGTGACAAATACTTCGTTGCACCTTTCATCGCACCCGGTCTTTTCGAAATGTGCCACTACCTGTGTGAAATCACAGAAGCACTGGTTAATTTCTATGAAGAACCGGAAGCAGTACATGAACTGATCGAATACGTTACCGAATGGGAACTGGCCTATGCAGAACAGATCTGTAAATATATGAAACCGGATGCTCTGTTCCATCACGATGACTGGGGAACCCAGAGATCCAGCTTCCTCAGCAAGGAAATGTTCGATGAATTCTTCCTGGAACCCTACACGAGAATTTACAAATACTACCATGATCACGGCGTTCAGCTCATTGTACACCACAATGACAGCTACTCTGCAAACCTGGTTCCCAGCATGATTGAAATGGGTATTGATGTATGGCAGGGTGCCATGTCCGTAAACAATCTTCCTGAACTGATTCAGAAATACGGAAAAGATATCACTTTCATGGGTGGTATTGATAATGGAAAGGTTGATAAACCCGACTGGACACAGGAAGATATTGAAAGAGAAACCGACCAGCTCTGCAGAGACTGCGGTAAGCTGTATTTCATTCCCTGCACAAGCCACGGTCTTGCATTCTCCTGCATCCCCGGTGTATATGAGGCTGTAGACGAAGAAATTGACAAGATGTCAAAAGAACTGTTCTAAGCAGCAATTCAGTAACGATACCCCCTGCATCATATGATGGGTTTCGCATCGCCCGTCATGGCATCTACTTATAAGAAAAGGTCTGTGATCTTCCCTCAGGATGATACACAGACCTTTTTATTTCGTTTAATCTATTTGGAAAATGCTTGCTTTGCAAACCAAATCCGGCGTCAAATCTCCGCAAAGGGCGATTTGAAATAATTTCAAAATCAACTATATATAAGCAGATATTAAAACTCTCCCAGCAATTTTTCCACACTGGCAAGCTTCACGCAGAGCACGAATACTCTGGATGCCACCTGAAGTTCCTCCGGACTGGGGAAGGAAGGTGCGATTCGGATATTGGAATCCTCCGGGTCTTTTCCATAAGGATAGGTTGCTCCGGCACCGGTCATAACAACCCCCAGTTCTTTACACATACCGACGATTTTCTTTGCACAGCCCGGCATGGAATTAAAGGAAATGAAATAACCTCCTCTGGGTTTATACCAGGATCCGATACCCAGACCTCCCAGTTCTTCCTCCAGAGTCTGCAGTACAGCCTCAAATTTAGGACGCAGGATATCACTGTGCTTTTTCATATGAAGACGAAGATGTTCCACATCCTTAAAGAAACGAACATGACGGAGCTGGTTGATCTTATCATGACCGATGGTCTGGACCGTCATCAGTTTCAGGATGTTCTGAATATTATTCTGGGAAGATGCAATGGCAGATACACCGGATCCGGGGAAGCTGATTTTGGATGTGGAAGCAAAGATGTATACCATATCCGGATTTCCAGCCTTCTCACACTCGGTCAGAATATTCAGCAGCTGATCCTGCTGATCATCGTACAGATGATGCACACAATATGCGTTATCCCAGAAAATACGGAAATCTTCAGCCGCCGGATGCAGGTTGGCAAAACGACGTACTGTCTCATCCGAATAGGTCTGACCTGTGGGATTGGAATACTTCGGTACACACCAGATACCCTTAACAGCAGAATCATTGTTGACGTACTGCTCAACCATATCCATATCCGGACCATCATCATACAGCGGGATGTTGATCATCTCGATACCGAACAGCTCTGTAATGGCAAAATGTCTGTCATATCCGGGAACCGGGCAAAGGAACTTCACCTTGTCCAGCTTGCACCAGGGTGTGGAACCATTGACACCAAAGCTCATGGAACGGGCAACGGTATCATACATAATATTCAGACTGGAATTGCCGCAGACAATCACATTGTCCTTTTCCACTTCCATCATATTAGCAATCAGGCGGCGGCATTCACCGATACCGTCCAGATCACCATAGTTACGGGTATCATTTCCCAGCAGAGTATTCATATCCGAATGGCTGTTAAAAACATCAAGCATCGGCATTGCCAGTTCCAGCTGAGCCTTCCCCGGCTTTCCTCTGGCCATATTCAGAGAATGGCCCTTCGCAGCTTCTTCTTTGTACTCAATTTCCAATGCTGCTTTCATGGTCAGCAGTTCGTCTCTGGTCATTTCAGAATATTTCTTCATGAATATACCTCCATAGTTTTATTTCCTCCCCCATACAATACCACACGATTTACAGATAAGCAATGCCAATGTTTCGTATTTCGGGTGAAATACCATGAGAAAAATACCATGGAAGAAATTCTGTGAGAGAAATTTCGTGAAAGAAACTCCATAAGATATTAAGCAGCTGAGACCTCCGGAAAATATCCACTGATTCAAAATGAAGGTCTTTATACATACCTGTCTGCAAAACAGCTACGATTCAGTCCCAGAAGCTTCGCTGTACCGGCCAGAGTAATACCGAAAAACAGAACTGTTGTATTGAGATCCATGTAATCAACGATCGTTCCATTGCAGATCGTAGATCCTGTACAGAGAATCAGGTCTGCCCAGGATTCCAGTTTTTTTCCGGTCATTTCTGCACCGTTTTCAACGGTCACTCCATAACGCACGTGACCGATATTTCCCTCATTCAGATCAAAAACACGTACATCAAATCCATTCGTTGACAGCATCTCCAGCAGAGAAGGCTGATAACCTACAAGGGCTATTTTCCTTGCATCGGGATAATTTTTCCGCAGATGGGAAAGCATATCACAGGCGCATTGTTCCGGTCCCTCTGTCCGGCAATGAACAGTTCCGCTGCACTGATCCAGATATTTCATCACGGCATTCACTGCCGCAATGAAGATTCCCCGTGCATGAGGGTCCTGTACAATGTCGGCAGAAAGGATTTCTGACAGAGAACCGGTATACAAAGTCGGTGCATCGGTAAATGCCTGTCCGAAACTGCCCTTATATTCGGCCTGAATCATCACATCCTTTCCCGTGATGATCGGGAAATCACGCCGTCTGGTAATACCGATTGCCTCTTCTGGAGAAAGTGCCCGACAGCTGACACTTATGGTATCGTTTTCAATATGATTTTCCATGAGAACCTTTTCAAATGACGTTTTTATGGTCTGAAATAATTCTTCTTTTGTCATAATTCTTCCTCTCCTTATGTATTTGAATTTGTAATGCCAAGAAATTCCTTCACTTCAGAATTCCATTCTACCGTATAAAGGTATCTGCTGTCCACAACTCCGCACAGTTTTCCGCAGATCATAATTCCCGTTCGGTCTGAAAGCTGTCTGGCTTCTTCAAAATCATGGGAAACAAATACAATGGAACACCTGTAATTCTGTCTGATCTGCCGTAATACTTCATACATCTTCTGTTTTGTCACCGGATCAAGGGCTGAAAACGGCTCATCCAGCAGAAGCAGATCCGGTTCTGTAATTAATGCCCTTGCCAGAGCCGTACGTTGTTTTTCTCCTCCGCTTAACGTACCAGGATATGCCGAAAGAAGATCTGAAATCTCAAATCGTGCAGCTATCTCACGCACTCTGTCTCTGATCTCCGCCTTTGAAATAGGGTGACCGCAATCCCACTGGCTTTAGACGGTGGGTTAAGATCGCCAAAAGTAGATTTTTGTGTTACACTATCGGTATGGGAACATGGAAATCAAAAAACAGACACAAGTATTTATTACAATACCATATCATTTTCGTATGTAAATATAGAAAGAAGTAACTGGTTTCAAAGCGGTTATCAGATGATATCAAACAGTTTTCTTATGAGATATGTCAAAAACATCATGTAAGTATTAAATACATGGAAACGGATAAAGACCATATCCATTACATGATAGAAACAGAGCCAACCATGTCCGTCAGCAAAATCATAAATCTGATGAAAAGCTACACGACATACCATATATGGGAACGGTATCCGTTTTATTTACGGAAACACTTTTGGAAAGAGCATACATTTTGGACGGACGGATACTTTGCATGCAGTGTCGGGAATGTTTCAGAAGAAATGCTGAGGGAATACATAGAAAATCAGGGCTGATGAGGGAGGCGACAGTTCATGT
>JALETI010000222.1 GCA_022781515.1 Lachnospiraceae bacterium | reverse complement strand
AGCATGGATTTCTTCAGATGTACCACCTCATCATGGGAAAGACTCAGCATATATTTTTCACTGAATGCATACATTAAAGAAAATGTCATCTGATTGTGATGGTATTTTCTGTACACCGGATCCAGTTTCTGATATTCCAGGAAGTCATTCATCCATCCCATGTTCCATTTCAGATTAAAACCAAGACCACCATTTTCCGCCGGTTCTGTCACCTTGGGCCATGCAGTGGATTCTTCCGCAATCATCAGAACACCGGGATTGCGGCTTGCAACAACAGAATTCAGATGCTTCAGGAACTCGATGGCCTGCAGATTTTCTTTTCCGCCGAATTCATTGGGAATCCATTCTCCATCCTTACGTCCGAAATCCAGATACAGCATGGAAGCTACAGCATCCACACGAAGACCATCCACATGATAATGCTCAATCCAGTTCAGGGCAGAAGCAATCAGGAAATTCTTTACTTCATTGCGTCCGTAGTTGAAAATCTTGGTGCCCCACTGAGGATGTTCGCCCTGCATGGGATTTGCATGTTCAAACAGACAGGTTCCATCAAATTCTGCCAGACCGATTCCGTCTTTGGGGAAATGTGCGGGAACCCAGTCCACAATGACACCAATTTTATTCTTATGCAGATAATCTACAAAATACATGAAATCTTCCGGTGTACCGTAACGGGATGTGGGAGCGAAATAACCGGTCACCTGATATCCCCAGGACATATCCAGAGGATGTTCAGAAAGTCCGATCAGTTCCACATGGGTGTAGCCCATCTCTTTCACATAATCAACCAGTTCCACTGCCATTTCACGATAGTTGTAGAACCGTTCGTAATCCTTCTGATCTTCTGTGATGGAATGACACTTCCAGGAGCCGGGATGTACTTCATAAACAGCCATGGGGCAGGAATCCACATCGAAGGTCTCACGCTTATTCATCCAGGTCTTATCTGTCCACTTGAAGTTTTCTGTTTCTGCCACACGGGATGCTGTGCCGGGACGAACTTCTGCTGAAGATGCGAACGGATCCGCCTTTTCCAGATCCCATCCGTTCTTTGTATGTAAGAAATACTTATAAAGCATTCCTTCTTCCACACCGGGGATAAAAATCTCCCAGATGCCCATGGGTTCCAATCTTGTCATGGATGCCGCTCCGCGATCCCAGTTATTGAATTCACCGATTACTGCTGCATAATCTGCATTGGGAGCCCATACAGCAAAATAAACGCCCTTTACACCATCTTTTTCACAAAGATGTGCGCCCAGTTTTCGGTAAATTTCATAATGGGTACCCATGCCAAACAGATACTGATCCATTTCTGTTACAAAAGGTGTGGTGATCACCGGCTCATTTACCGTTTTTTTCACTGCCGCTTTCCTGGTTGTCTTTGCGGCGGTTTTTACTTCTGTTTTTGTCTTTGCAGCTGCCTTTCCTGTCGCTGTTGCAGCTGTTTTCGTCTTCGCTGTTGCTTTCGTTTTTTTATCTACTTTTTCTGTTGTTTTTGCAGCAGTCTTTGTTTTCGCTGCCGCATTTGTCTTTGTTTCTGCTTTTGCAGCGGTTTCTGTCTTTTCAGCAACAGCCTTTTCCACTGCAGCAGAATCTTCATTTTTTTTCCTGCGTCTGCGGACTGCAGGAGTTTTAACTTCTAATTCGTCTTTTTTACTTGAATTTTCCATCTATATCATCCTTTTCTTTTATTGGAAATTACCTTATATTTTTTCAATAATAGATAGTATACCATCTATATTTTTAAGAATAAATTACTATTCTGAACGAAAAAGCAATCATATTTCCCGTCATTTTCTATATTCAAACCGTCATATTATTCCAGTTTAAAAAAATTATAGTTATTTTCACGAATTATGTTTAAAATCTGATTGCATTTTTAGAACAGATGCAATCGATCATCTTTCCTTCGGCAAACAGCCGATCGACTGCAATCGCATAATCTTTTTCATGTTTCGCTTTTCGGATATTCCGGACCATTCGCTCCTCATCCGGAAATAGTTTCCCCATGTAAAACCAGAGTTCTTTCATTCGGTGCATCACATCGATTTCGCTCAGTTCATGGACCCGGTAGGAACGGGCCACCTCATACTGGAACTGTTTCAGCTCTTCCGGTTTCAAAGCCTCACCTCCCTGCAGCTGTCTCACCAGTGCCGGATTTGCCAGAAGCCCCCGACCACACATCACTGCTCCAATCTGCGGAAACCGCTCTGTAAACTGTGCCAGATCTTCCGCTGTGAAAATATTTCCATTATAGCAGACTTTATGTACTGTCACTGCCAGCACTTCTTCAAAAACATCCATGTCGGGATCCTTTTTGTAAAAATCTTTCTGACACCTTGGATGAATAATCAATTCACTGATGGGATATCGATTATAGATTTCCATCAGACGAATGGCATCTCGCATATCCTCTTTCCCCAGACGGGTTTTGATTGACACATCAATACCGCTTCCCTCAATGCCTTCGAAGATCTGCTGCAGAAATCCATCCAGTTCTTCCGGATATGCCAGAAAACCGGATCCTTTCTTTTTACTGACCACAGTGGCTGCAGGACATCCCAGATTCAAATTGATTTCCTTATATCCAAGCTGATGGATTTCCTTCACCGCCCAGAGAAATTCATCTGCCTTATTGGCCATCAACTGAGGAACCACACAGATTCCGCTGTTATTCTCCGGTGCAAAATCCTTTTTCTCCTTTTTCTTAAAATGCAGTGTCTGATTTGCCACCGCAAAAGGCATATAATACTTATCCATTCCCGGAAAATGTTCCCGATGAACATTCCGGTACACATAACCTGTAATTCCCTCCATGGGGGCAAAGTAAAACTTCATAACTTCTTCTCTTCTATATATCTTCTTTTTCTGTTAATCTTGCATTTTGGACATTTCTTCCCTTTATCCCGCAGATTCATTCAATATAACAATATAATTACTACAATATGATACCAGGGTTAAAAGGTCATGCTGTTCATGCTTACATACCCTAAAGGGCACGCGTGAAAAAGCATGACTTTGGAATCCGCAGGTATCAAGGGGGCAAAGTCTTTTGACCCCAACGTCATGATATATAAATTAGGAAGAAACTCTTTGCCAGCATATTGTTCAGTCCATTACTGGATAATCCATCTAATCATACCGTTTTCTGCTGATTTTGACAAGTTTTTTCCCTGACACATGATCCCGCTGACTTTTTTAATCTGCATACAGCTAAAGCAGGCCACATTTTATTCCTTTATGTTTCATGCGTCAACAAATACAATATAAAGCGATTTCATGTCCAGATTGTATATCCTTGTATAAAATCATATACAACCATTGGTAAATGCAAAAATTTCCTGTCAAATACTGCGTATTTTTCTTGTGTTATTTCCATATTCAATATATAATGATTAGTTGAAAAGTTTTTAATGACCAAATCTAAATAATGTGAGGTAATACTATGCCAAAACGTACGGACATTCATAAGGTTCTGATCATTGGATCAGGTCCCATCGTAATCGGTCAGGCTTGTGAGTTTGACTACTCCGGAACTCAGGCCTGCAAAGCGTTAAAAAAACTGGGATATGAAATTGTTCTGGTTAATTCCAACCCTGCAACAATTATGACAGACCCCGAGACCGCAGATGTAACCTATATTGAACCTCTTAATGTGGCTCGTCTGGAACAGATCATTGCCAAAGAGCGCCCTGATGCCCTGCTCCCCAATCTGGGTGGCCAGTCCGGTCTGAACCTTTGCTCCGAGCTCTACAAGGCCGGTATTCTTGATAAATACAATGTACAGGTTATCGGTGTTCAGGTAGATGCCATCGAACGCGGCGAGGACCGTATCGAATTTAAGAATACCATGGATGAACTGGGAATCGAAATGGCAAGAAGTGAAGTTGCTTACACGATTGAAGAAGCACTTGCCATTGCTGAAAAGCTCGGTTACCCTGTAGTACTGCGTCCTGCTTATACCATGGGCGGCGCAGGCGGCGGACTTGTTTATAACAGAGAGGAATTAAAGACTGTATGTGCCAGAGGTCTTCAGGCCAGCCTTGTTGGTCAGGTTCTTGTTGAAGAATCCATCCTTGGATGGGAAGAACTGGAACTGGAAGTTGTCCGCGACAGCGAAGGTAACATGATTACCGTCTGCTTCATTGAAAACATTGATCCGCTGGGCGTACACACCGGCGATTCTTTCTGCTCTGCTCCTATGCTGACAATCTCTGAAGAATGCCAGAAGAAACTGCAGGAACAGGCTTATAAAATTGTAGATAAGGTACAGGTCATTGGAGGTACAAATGTACAGTTTGCTCATGATCCCGTATCCGATCGTATCATTGTAATCGAAATCAATCCCCGTACTTCCCGTTCTTCCGCACTGGCATCCAAGGCAACCGGTTTCCCGATCGCTCTGGTTTCTGCAATGCTGGCAACCGGTCTGACCCTGAAAGACATTCCCTGCGGAAAATATGGTACCCTGGATAAATATGTTCCCGATGGCGATTACGTTGTAATCAAATTTGCCCGCTGGGCCTTTGAAAAATTCAAAGGGGTTGAAGATAAGCTGGGTACACAGATGCGTGCCGTTGGCGAAGTCATGAGTATCGGTAAAAACTTCAAGGAAGCATTCCAGAAAGCAATCCGTTCTCTGGAAACCGGCCGCTACGGTCTCGGACATGCGAAAAACTTTGACAGCATGTCCAAAGAAGAACTCCTTAAGCTGCTGATCACACCTTCATCCGAACGGTATTTCATCATTTATGAAGCTCTGAGAAAGGGTGCAACTCCTGATGAAATCTTCGAACTGACCAAAGTAAAGCACTATTTCCTGAACCAGATGCTGGAACTGGTGAAAGAAGAAGAAGCTCTTCTCGCTTCCAAAGGACAGCTTCCTTCTGATGCATTATTAACTCAGGCAAAGAAAGATGGTTTCTCTGATAAATATCTGAGCCAGATTCTGGAAATTCCGGAAGATGATGTAAGAAACAGGAGAATCTCTCTCGGTGTTGTCGAAGCATGGGAAGGTGTACACGTAAGCGGTACTGAAAACAGTGCTTACTACTATTCCACTTACAACAGTGAAGACAAGAACCCTGTTTCCGATAATAAAAAGATCATGATTCTCGGCGGCGGTCCCAACCGTATCGGTCAGGGTATCGAATTTGACTACTGCTGTGTTCATGCAGCAATTGCTCTGAAGAAACTGGGCTTTGAAACCATTATTGTAAACTGTAATCCGGAAACTGTATCCACTGACTACGATACTTCCGATAAACTGTATTTCGAGCCGCTGACTCTGGAAGATGTACTCAGTATTTACCACAAGGAAAAACCTCTGGGTGTAATCGCACAGTTCGGCGGACAGACTCCTCTGAATCTGGCTGCAGATCTGGAGAAAAACGGTGTGAAGATCCTTGGTACTTCTCCTGCTGTCATCGATCTGGCAGAAGACCGTGATCAGTTCCGTGCCATGATGGATAAACTGGAAATTCCCATGCCGGAATCAGGAATGGCCACCACCGTGGAAGAAGCAACTGAAATTGCAAACCGCATCGGTTATCCCGTAATGGTTCGTCCTTCTTACGTACTGGGCGGCCGCGGTATGGAAGTGGTATACGATGATGAGGCAATGTCCGATTACATGAAGGCAGCTGTCGGTGTAACACCTGACCGCCCGATTCTGATCGACCGTTTCCTGAACCATGCTCTGGAATGTGAATCCGATGCCATCGCAGACGGCACACACGCATTTGTACCTGCAGTTATGGAACATATCGAACTTGCAGGTGTTCACTCCGGTGACTCCGCATGTATCATTCCTTCCAGACATATTTCTGCAGAAAATGTGGAGACCATCAAGGAATACACCAGAAAGATCGCTGAAGAAATGCATGTACAGGGTCTGATGAATATGCAGTATGCCATTGAAAACGGCAAGGTATTTGTTCTGGAAGCAAATCCCAGAGCATCCCGTACCGTTCCGCTGGTATCCAAAGTCTGCAACATCCGTATGGTTCCGCTGGCAACAGATATCATCACCCGCGAGCTGACAGGCAATCCTTCACCGGTACCGGCTCTGAAGGAACAGGATATTCCTTACTACGGTGTGAAAGAAGCTGCTTTCCCCTTCAATATGTTCCAGGAAGTTGACCCGGTACTTGGTCCGGAAATGCGTTCCACCGGTGAAGTTCTCGGTCTTGCGCGTTCTGTAGGCGAAGCATTCTACAAGTCTCAGGAAGGCGTAGGTGCGACACTTCCCACAGAAGGTACCGTACTGATTTCCGTTAACCGTAAGGATAAAGAAGAAATCGTTGAAGTTGCCAGAATGTTCCATGAATGCGGTTTCAGAATTATCGCGACAGATAACACCTGCAACCTGATCACAGAAGCAGGTATCCCTGCTAAAAAGATCAAGAAGCTCCACGAAGGACGTCCTAACGTACTGGATGAAATTACCAACGGCAAAATCCAGCTGATCATCAACTCTCCTGTCGGAAAGGACAGCAAGCACGATGACAGTTACCTGAGAAAAGCTGCAATCAAGGGTCGTGTTCCTTATATGACAACCGTTGCAGCCGCAAAGGCAACCGCTGAAGGTATCCGTTACATTCAGACACATAAAACAGGCGAAGTAAAATCCCTGCAGGAACTGCACAGCGAAATCAAAAACAAACAGTAAAATGATAAGATAAGCATTCTGAAGTCTTACGTGCGTCCGACTTGAACACAAAAAAATGGACCGCGAAAAAACATCGTTCCATAATACAAAAAAGACCGCGGGTTCATAACTCGCGGTCTATTTTTCTTTTAATAATATCCAACACCCAACAATATCATCAGGTACCATTTTAAACGCCGGTTCTTAGTGATCGCTCTTCCTCTAAGGAAGAACGAGAGCTTAGAATCCGCTGCGTTTGAACCTGAGCGAAAGCGTGTACCGGAAGGAGACTTTATGTGCTGCAGCGGAAGCTGGACTAAAACTAAATCCGTCCGTAAAGCTCCATATAATGTCGAAGTCTCTTTGCCAGAGCATCATCAAAACTACCCGGCAGGGCACGCCAGGACCAGTTTCCGCCAAGGGTGGACGGAGTGTTCATTCTGCTTTCGCTTCCCAGACCGAAAAGATCCTGTGCCTGTACAATGGTAAGGTCTGCTGCTGTCCCCCACAGTTCACACATCATTTCCCAATGATACTCGGACGGATCATTCAGACGAAGATATTCT
>JALETI010000170.1 GCA_022781515.1 Lachnospiraceae bacterium | reverse complement strand
CCGGTAAACAGTTCAGAACCTGCAATCAGAACCATAGCCAGACCACCGGGGAATACGAATGCGCCAAGAGCTGCATTGCCTGATTTTACACCGGCTGCTGTAGCACCTACACCTGCACATGCGATAAACATACCGGCCAGTACAGCAAGCAGGAACATTTTCGGAATAGGAGTATTTACTTTGCCTTTACCGATTCCAAGATAATTGTTAGCGATTTCTTTAGGTGAATTCATAATACCTTCTCCTTTCTTTGCCTGATAGATCAGTCCGGTTTCCGATCAATCACATCCGGCTTAGCTGCGAATATCACCGGATGAGAACAAAAGGAACCGGATCGCCGACAGGATATGGAAACATTTTGTCCTGTCATATAAGGCTTTTCCAAAGATACCCAATCTTCGGATTTGTTCAAATTATACACCCATATTGTTTTTTTGTAAACAATTAAAGCATATTTACTATTAATTTATAGATTATGTTCTATTTTCGGTGCTTGATACCTGCATTTTTTCGTAAAAATTTGTTATTTCTTTGGTAACTTTTCCCACCGCATATACTTTTCCCTGAAAATTTGTTACCGGCATAATCCCAAGTAATGCATTTGTAACAAATAATTCCATACTTCTGTACAGCATTTCCGTTGTTATGCTGCATTCCTGTACATCGAAATGCTCCATTACAAAACGTCTCATGGTTCCCGGAAGGATACCGCTTTTCAAAGAAGGGGTTATCAGTTTCCCATCCAGAACAGCAAACAGATTGGTTGTGGCGCCTTCCGCAACATATCCTTTGCTGTTCAGAAAAAGCGGTTCATCAAATCCTTCGCTGTGCGCTCTTCTCTTTTCCAGAATATTATCGCCATAATTCATTGTCTTCATATGTACAAGAGAAGAGCTCTCATTTCGTATAATCGGACTGATTCGCAGATCAAAGCCTTTAATGAAGTCAGCTATTTTATAAGTATATGGTCTTGCATCTGTCAATATATTTGCAGGAGTTACGCATATTTTCAAAACAAAGTCTTCTTCATCCGGATGTTCTTCCGCGTATGATTCCATGGTTTTTACTGCATCACTTCTGATGCGATTCCACGCCGGCTCCGCCTGTTCTCCTGTGCAGATTTTCAGTTCTTCCATGGAAGAAAGAAGACGTTCCTTATGATAACGTTCCAGAAGCATCTGCTTCTTTTTTACATGAATTGTTTCAAACAAACCGAGCCCAAAATAAAACCCATCATCTGCTGTTACGGTATGTATCATGATTCCATCGCCTTTCGTTTTCCGGATACAGCCTCTTCTGCCGCACGGATCAGTGCAGCCGCCTTCTGACAGGTCTCTTCATATTCGAATTCGGTTTCCGATTCACAGGTAATTCCACCGCCTGCTCCAATATGATATATTCCATCCTGATATACCAGTGTCCGGATCACAATATTAAAATCGCTTTCCCCATCAAAACCAATATATCCCATGGAACCGGTATACAGCATCCGTCTGCTGTGTTCCAGTTCATCAATAATTTCCATCGATCGATATTTGGGTGCTCCGGTGATGGAACCGCCCGGGAACATGGCCTCCAGTACATCTACGACATCCTTGTCCGGATGCAGTTTTCCTGATATGGTGGAGACCAGATGAAATACCGTTGCATATGCTTCTGTAACGAATAATTCCTCTACCTTCACACTATTACTCTGACACACACGACTCAGATCATTTCGTTCCAGATCAACGATCATAAGCAATTCACTTTTATCTTTTTCCGAATTCTGCAGTTCCAGACGCAGACTTTCATCTTCTTCCGGTGTTGCTCCTCTCTTTCTGGTTCCTTTAATCGGCCTTGTGCGAATCACACCATTTCGTATTTCAAAGAAGCGTTCCGGCGACGCACTGATTATTTCCACATCATTATAATGGAAATAACCGCCAAAAGGTGAAGGATTCTGTTCTCTCAGAAGCGAAAACAATTCATAGGGATCTGCTTCGGACTGAATCTGAATCTGGCGGGTCATGTTGGTGATATAGATATCGCCTTCAACAATGTAATTCACCATTCTGGCAATCGCTTCTTTGTAATCTTCCTTTTCAAAATCCGATGTCACCACATTGCACGGCACACTTTTCTGTCCATCCGGATTTTTTTCTGATTTACAGCATGATACATCCGCCGGAATACCATCTATTTTTTTACAGAAAGCAGCGGCCCAGTTTCCAGTGTCCCGTTCCTTCTTCAGCAGCCATTCCACGGCATCCGGATCCTGTGCTGAAATTGTAATTTCCCCGGTTTCCTGATCTTCAATCAGATACAGTCGATAAAAAATAAAGCAGCAGTCCGGCATTCTGATATATTTCGGATGAATATGCTTTTGTCCCATAAACCGTTTTCCATAATCATAGGTCAGATAACCGATTGCACCTGAAACAAACGGAAGCCCGGTGGGGTTGCTGTTGGCCTCTTTGTTCTCTTTGAGAAATCCTTTCAGCCATTTCATGCAGTCTCCATCCTGTTTTTTTCCATTCAGGAAAAAACTGTCATCGGTTTCTTCCGCCTTCATGTAAGGAAGAAAGCCGGCTATCGAATACTTTCCATATTTATTTTTCAAAGAAGAATCCAGAAATACTGCATCCTCCTCTGTTTTCAGATTGCTGAAAATCTCATATAAACTGTGTTCCGTGTCATACTGTTTAATAATCATTCATATTCTCCTATTATTAATATCCTGGGGCAAAAGAATCTGCCCCCCCTGATACAAACGAATTTCTTTTGCCCCTGTTTTTTATGCTGTTAATTCTGATTGATAAGATTCGCAGATTCGGCAGAAATTTTCCAGTATTTCATGACCATATTCCGTCAGTACTGCTTCCGGATGAAACTGCACACCGTAAACAGGCATACTTTTGTGACTGACAGCCATAATCACCCCATCATCTGTTACCGCATCGACCTGAAGCTGATCCGAAATTTTTTCATTCTTAACAACCAGTGAATGATATCGGGTTACATGAAATCGTTTCGGCAGGTTCCGAAACAGATTGGTCTGATTATTGGTAACTGCAGAAACCTTTCCATGCATGGGACGATATCCCTTCTGTACATCGGAACCAAATACATAACCGATAATCTGGTGACCAAGACACACCCCAAGGATCGGAACACGACCTGCAAATATTTCCACTATTTCTGCAGAATTGCCACAATCCCAGGGACCTTTGGGGCCTGGAGAAATAATTATTCCATCCAGTTTTCCGTTTTCTAATAACTGTTCCAGATAAGCTGGCTGAATTACATCATTTCGGATCACTTCGATTTCTCGTCCTATTTCTTCAAAATAAATTGCAAGATTATAGACAAATGAATCATAATTATCAATCATTACATACATAACTGTTCCCTCCTGAAAAGCCGGATAAAGAATCAGCATCCCTGCGGAATAAATCCATTTCACATCATAATAAATTTGTTATTACTCATCACCTATAGAGGTGAGAGTCTTATCTGACTGAGATAAAAAGTAGTAGTTTGATATGAAACAAAAAAGACTGCCCAAAACAGTACTACTACTGTTTCGGCAGTCTTCTGATTCCATCAGGCACACCATTCTGCTGTCCGGTACCCACCGGACAAACCGTATATATTATAGTATACTAAATTTTTTTCTTTTTTCAATAGCTTATGTTAAAAGATTCCTGGTGAGGACACTATGCAGGAATACGATCAATAAGGTTGCCAAGAGTTTCTGCAGCCAGCTCCTCATCCCGACCATCCGAAATAATATGAATTTCCATTCCCTCATGGAAATTCAGCGAAAGCATTCCCATGAGACTTTTTCCGTTGAATTTGCAATTACCGGTTTCAATCATAATCTGGCTTTCAAATTCGCAGGCCTTCTGAACAAACTGTGCACTTGCAGCAGGATAATCCGTTAAATTATTCTTTACATTAACAACTCTTGATATCATCTTACCTCTCTCTTTCATAAACATATTGTTATTTCTGAGAAATAACATTCATTCATAGCCGACGCTTATAATAACGTTTATTTCTCATAAGAGGAAGAATATTTAAGTATTAAAATGCTTTTGAAAGTAAAAAAAATAACAAAACAGCTGTTTATTTGTTCATTACTATCAGTTTCGCATTGTCATCAGCAAGAACCTGTGTCAGAGGGAATCTCACAATAATGGTGGTTCCCTGATTTTCCTCAGAATGAATCTGCAGTTTTCCTCTGCTGTTAATCACAGCCTTTCTAACATTATAAAGAAGGAGTCCGCGCCCGCGCTTTCTATCCTCTCCGGTTTCATCTTTTGTGGAAAATTCCGGTGAAAAAATAAACGGTTTTTCTTTTCTTGAAATACCGGTTCCATCATCTGCCACCGTTACGATCAGATCACCGTCTGAAATTTCTGTTTTAACACGAATTTCTCTGGACTCACTCCGAATGGAACCGGACAAAAGATTTTTCATAATGATCATCATGTCATAATAGTTCTTCATTCGAAGATCCTTCTCTTCATTATGTTCGAAAACAATTCGCCTGCAGTGTCCTACACCCTGTCTGGCAATATCCGTTTTTACCACATCGAAAATTCTGCTGAGCATCATACATTCGTTGACCTGTGATACCAGGTCAAAATCCTCGCCTGAAATATCCTTTTGCGGATTCATGTTTTCATAAACGCGATAACTTCTCATAGCTACTCCTTTCTGACTGTTATTTCATATGAACATCGACCTGTGCAAACGGAATCTCGATTCCTTCCCGGTCATAAATCAGTTTGATTTCTTCTCTGAGGAACCATGTTGCAGTCCAGTAATCTTCCGCAGCTACTGTACAGCGTCCCTCCAGATCAACACTGCTTGCTCCCAGATCGGAAACAAATACTTTGATATCTGTATCAGCAATCCTGTATTCACAGGTTTCGAGCAGCTTACTTAACAGATTCTTTGCTTTTTTCAGATCAGAATCATAGGAAATACCCACCTTCACCATAACAACTCTTGTGGGATTTGCAGAAACATTGGTAATATTGCTGTTTGCCAGAGAACCATTGGGGATATGAATCTCTTTATTATCTACTGTTGTTAATGTCGTATAAATCAGACCAATCAGCTTAACAGTGCCTTCTCCCTGGGGAGAAACAATGTAATCTCCGATTCCAAAAGGTTTCATAACCAGAAGTATCACGCTGCCTGCAAAATTGGTAAGGGATCCCTGAAGTGCCAGACCGATGGCGAGACCCGCAGAACCAAGAACTGCTACCAGTGAAGTGGTACCGATGTTCAGATAATTCAGAATCGTACAGGCAATCAGAAAATACATGGCCCATTTGATCAGAATGGAAACAAAGCTTGACACACTGAGATCAAGACCATGACGTTCTGCTGATTTTTCAAAAAAACGAATCACAAAAGCGGTCAGTTTTTTTCCGATAAACCAGATCAGAAGGATCACCAGAATCTTGAGACCCAGATTAAGAGCCGCAGGAATATAATCCTGTATATTAAAATGGATCAGAGTATCTCCCACATTTTCAGCAGCATCCGCAACATCTTTTAATGCATCAACCTGTTCCGTAATAGAATCGGTATTTGAAGTGAACAGTAACATAAAACTTTCCTTTCATCATTTCGTATCTTTTTTTCGCTTTTCCAGCTCGGCGAGGTACTGTTCAGCAATTTTTTCGATTTTCTCTCTGGACAGACCGACTTCACCGGAACGGACAATCTGATCAACTGTATATCCCCTGTCGAGCATATGCCTGATTGCTCCGCCGTAATGAAAGTCCTGCACAAATGTATGCAGCGCATCTTCAAAATATCCCATAACAGCACCTCCTGAAAATATCTTATATCCTGTGGCTTAAGAATGCAAGAAAGAATTAAAAGACAAAAAAAATCCACCGAAAAGCACAAAAAATAATCTGTGCATCCCGATGGATTTGGTACTTTTAGAAGCTGATTACAATTCCTCCGTCGCCTGCATAAAGTGTTCCGACACCCGCTGTATCTGCCAGATAAACTTCTTTAAACGGTATTCTCTTCAAAATCTCTTCTCTGACAAATTCCGCACGTTCTCTGCAATTGCAATGACTGATTCCAAGGACTCTGTTTTCCGGATCTTCCACCGCTTCCGCAGCTTTTTCAATCATTTTCTTCAGAGCTTTATTGATGCCCCTTGCCTGATCCAGTTTTATGATTACGCCGTGATCCGCTCCCATAATGGGCTTGATGTTCAACGCTGTGGCCAGAACCGCTGCCAGACCGGTCAGACGTCCGTTTTTTTTCAGCGGTCCCAGATCTTCTATCACAAACATGGTGGTCATATGATAAATATAATCTGATACCTTTTCACAGATCTCTTCAAAAGACAGTTCCTGTGCTTCCAGCTCCAGAATCTTTTTTGCCACAATCGATTCTCCGCAGCAGGCTGAATCAGAACTGAACACTGCAATCTTTTTGCCACTTCCTTCAAATTCTTCATAATACATGTCTTTTCCCACACATGCACTGTTGTAGGATCCGCTCAGATGCTGTGATAAAGTGATGCAGTAGACCCTTTCTTCCTCCCCCTCATATGCTTCTTTATAAGCGGAAGGAGAAGGACATGCAGAATGTGCCACATCTGAACTCTCACGAACCAGCTTCAGAAATGCAGCCTGATCGAATGTCATATCATCAATAACTGAAATCTCGCCCACTTCCAGTGTCAGCGGTACAAATGATACCTTTCCGGTATCGAGCAGCTCTCTGTTCCAATCAAGACAGCTGTCACCAACTATTTTAAAACTCACGGATTTCATCTCCTTATCATGTAGTTTTCATTACTACATAATATAACATATAATGATGTTGGGGTCAAATGACTTTGACCCCTTGATACCTGCGAATTTCTCCGCATTACACGTTCACAAAATCCAGAAAAGACATAATTCACAGAAACTGCAGCCTATTTACTCACCTTTTAAAACGGCTGCAATAAAGGAGCACAACACCTCCTGATCCCTGGATGCCATCAATTCCCTTGCTGAATGCATGGAGAGAATGGAAACACCAATATCCACCGTTCTCATACATGTCTGAGCACTCAATAAACATCCAAGGGTACTTCCGCCTTTTATATCGGCACGATTATGAAATCTCTTGTGGGGAATCTTTTTTCGCTGACAGATATCCTCGGCAAATGCAATGGCCTGTATATCTGTGGCATAACTCTGTCTGCAGTTCATTTTCAATGCAATTCCGTCTCCGAGATAGTTTTTGTTGGTCGGATCATTGATTGCGGGTCTGTTCGGATGAATTGCATGGGAAACATCACAGGACAGCATAATTCCGGACATCATGCTGTCCACATAATCAGCATGGGTGCCGCCTAAAGACTCGATCACTTTTTCCAGCAAATGGGCTGTCAGAACAGAATCGGCCCCCTGCTTGGTACTGCTGCCGATTTCTTCATTATCAAAAAGCATAATGGCAGAAAAAACATCTGAATCTGAAGCCTCTATCATACCGGAGACACATCCCTGCACAGAGGTCAGATTATCCAATCTCGGAGCAGAAAGCAGTTCCGTATGCTCACCATATAATACAGGCTCATCCATATTATAAAATCCCATGGACCAGGACAGAATATCCTTCGGTTCCACACCCAGTTCTTCTGCCAGCAGTCTCTGGAAATATCCGTCATGTTTCCATTCGGGAGGCAGAACATCCATCAACGGAGTCAGATCATTCTGAGGATTCAGTTCCAGATGAGAATTTACTTCTCTGTTATAATGGATTGCCAGACTGGGAATTACCGCCATGGGTCTCTTAAAGTCCACCAGTCTGATCTCGGGATAGACAGATTGTTTTTCACGAAGGCAGACTGCACCTGCAATGGACAGCGGTCTGTCCATCCATGAATAAAAAATAGGACCGCCATATATTTCAATATTCAGTTTCTGATACTGACCTTCTGTCAGTTCCGGATTGGATTTGATCCTGGGACCCGGCCAGTCTGTATGGGCAGATGCCGCATAAAGAGGCATGGATGCATGGTAATTTTCAGGAATGTGGAATGCAAACAGTGTCGTTCCATAAACATCAGTATAATAATTTCTGCCAGTCTCCAGTTCCCATTTTTCCCCTGTTTTAAGACAGGTAAACCCCGCTTCCTCCAGCTGTTTTGCCGCATGTGCAACCACATGATAAGATGAAACACCTTTTTTCAGGCAGTGCAGAAGCTTTTCCGTTTCGTTGTAACAAAGACTCATAATTTCTCCTCACATTTCTTCTTATGATGGAAAACTGCACAAAAGAATAATCACTCTTTTCAATTTCCACCTGTAAGAGTATAATATATGTTACAAAAGAATTCAATGGGGGATTACTATGATTGCGCTCTCGCTTCCTGAACTGAAAACAGCCACCAGCTGTCTCTTTGCAAAAGATACATTTGATTATTTCCTGGTGAAAGAGATTACCATCGCCACCAGCAATACCTTTCACGTGGATGGAAAACTGCACAAAGATTATTATACAGAAGAAGAACGGGAGGAACTGAGAGATTCCACGTATTCTGACTGGAAATCCCTTCGGCCATTCTGTTATCAGATGATAAAGGGAAAAAAGCTGCCACTCAGTTTTCAGATTGTTCTGCAGCTGTCATCTGACAATGTGGAAAAGTTTCTTGACCGACATCATTTTGCCTGCAGAGCTTCTGATGTATCCGGACTCTATCTCCACTTTCGATATAAAAACGGAGAATTATCCGTAATAACCGGTACTTCTCTGAATTTCTTCACTCTGGAAAAAACAATTGATACAGCCTGGGATGAAATGGTGGAAAAGATTCTGAAACTTGCCGGAATCCTGTATACAAAATAGAGGAGGGAAGCAATGGTCCCTTGAAGGAGATTTACCGGGCTTTCACTGGAAAGTTAAAAAAACTGCCGTCTTACAATTTCACAATCGTAAGGCGGCAGTTTCCTGTTTATGAAACTATTGTTTATTCAGCATCTTTTGCACGTGCTTCAATTTCACGTTTCTGCACATCTGCAGGTGCCTGTTCATAACGGGCAAATTCGTATTTGTATTCACCGATACCTCCGGTCATGGAACGAAGGTCAGTGTTGTAGCCATACAGTTCTGATAACGGAACTTCTGCTGTAATAACCTGTTTGCCGTTAGCAAGATGATCCATACCAAGAACACGTCCTCTTCTCTTGTTCATGTCACCCATAACGTCGCCTGCGAAACTGTTGGGTACGGTA
>JALETI010000073.1 GCA_022781515.1 Lachnospiraceae bacterium | reverse complement strand
ATCATACCTGGGGACTTCCGTCCGGATGTGATCTGAACAACCCGGATTCCTTTGAAACCCTTATGCTGTTTGATGAGCTGGCAGGTGTTCTGGATGAAATTGCCATGCAGGCATTGCAGCAGAACAGCAGTGTGGAACTGGATGACAGCCTGAAAGCGCTTCTTGGCATGCTGAATGATGCACCATATGAAAAGCTGGATCAGGTGCTGGATTGTCTTCTGATTCTGACCGAAAAGCAGGATGAAAGCCTGTAAATAAAAGAAGCTCCTTTTTCGGGAAATGTGAGATGGTTTGAATCTCATGATACCCGAAGGGGAGCTTTTTTTATGATTGAAAACAGAAATGTTATCTGTTTAAAACCTGGAAGATATAGAACTTCAGATAGTAGGATTCATCGGAAGTCCATAAAATCGGATGATCCGGTGCCTGTGTATGGAATTCCACCTGGCGAAGATATTTGTGGGCACCGACGGCTGCTTCCCGGATGGTTTTGGCAAATAACTGCGGATCCATAAAATGGGAACAGGAGCAGGTGGCGAGGTAACCGCCATCTTTTATCAGTTTCATACCGCGGGCATTGATTTCGCGATAGCCTTTTACCGCATTTTTAATGGAATTACGGGATTTGGTGAAGGCGGGAGGGTCCAGAATGACCACATCAAATTTTTCACCTTTCTTTTCCAGAGAGGGAAGAAGTTCAAAGACATCCGCACACTGGAACTGAACGGTTCCCGAAAGACCATTTAATTCCGCATTTTTTCGGGCCTGAAGCACACCGGTTTCCGATGCATCCACACCTAAAACGGATGCTGCTCCGCCGAGACCGGCATTTAAGGCAAAGGATCCGGTATGGGTAAAGCAGTCCAGGACCTTTTTGCCCCTGCATAAACGGGCCACAGCCTTCCGGTTGATTTTCTGATCCAGGAAAAATCCGGTTTTCTGCCCATCTTTTACATCAACGTAATATTTGACACCGTTTTCCTCGATGATAACCTGGGTATCAAAGGGTTCTCCGATGAAACCCTTAAAACGGGGCATTCCTTCCTGCTCGCGGACTTTGGCATCGCTTCGCTCGTAGACCCCGCGAATTGTGATGCTGTCATCTGAAAGAACCTGGATCAGCAGCCGGATAATGGTTTCCTTTAATCGGTCAATACCAAGGGTCAGCGATTCCACAACCAGAATATCAGAAAACTTGTCAACGACAATACCGGGGAGGAAATCGGCTTCTCCGAATATAAGGCGGCAGCAGCCGGTATCAATGACGGCTTTTCGGTATTCCCAACATGCCTGTACGCGTTTTTTCAGAAATTCTTCATTGATGATTTCGTCCCTGCGTCTGGACATCAGGCGGATACGGATTTTGGAATGATTATTGATATAGCCCCATCCCATGAAATAGCCGTCAAAATCCTCGACAGCGATGATTTCGCCATTTTCATAGGTACCGGAAATATTGGAAATTTCATTGTCGAAGATCCAGAGACCACCGGATTTGATGGTTCTGCCTTCCCCCTTTTTTAATGTAGCAACAGCTGTATTCATAAAAAATCCTTTCTTTCTGCTTCATCTTTCTGTTTCAGAATCGATTTGCAAATCCTGATAGGTGTATTGAGAAAATACCATTAAAGAGGTATAAACTCCGGTTTTCTGTTTACAAATACGGTCTGATATTTCACACCGCAGTCTTTCAGGAAAGCGCCGATATCAGTAAACGCATAGCCGAGGTGTTCTGTCCGGTGACTATCGGAACCCAGGGTGATCATTTCACCGCCCAGTTCCAGATATCGCCTGATGACACTGCCATGGGGATTGGGAAATCCGAGTCCGTATTTCAGACCGGCAGTGTTGCACTCCAGAGCAATCTCTTTTCCGATGATGGTACGGAGAATTTCATCAATGATTTCATCAAAACGGTGATCCGGGTAACCGGCCGGTGTATCCGGGCCATATCGTACCACATAATCCAGATGCCCCAGGGCATCAATACAATTATGAAGCTTTACGTTTTCCAGTGTGGTTTCAAAATATTCCAGATATGCATCCATACTGGACCGTCCTTCGTAAAATTCAGGATAATAGGGATCGATCATACGTACCAGATGGATGGATCCGATCACATAGTCAAAGGGCCATGATGCCGTATATGTTTCCAAACGATCCTTTAATGTTGGCATGAGTCCCAGTTCCACACCAAAACGCAGGTCAATACGATCTTTATATTCTTCTTTGTACTGTTCCAGTTTATTCATATAAGAAGCGGTATCAAACTGAAAAGACATGCCATAAGTATTTTCGGGAAAATCAAAATCCTGATGATCGGTTATATAAAGTGCTTTCATTCCAAGTGCGATGGCACGTTCGATCTGATCCCGGACCGGTGTGTCGGAATCACTGGAAAAAGCGGTATGTACATGACTGTCTGTATACATAATGCCTCCTGAAAAGAGAAAATTGCAATAATGACTGCGTCCCTATCATAATCGAAAACGAAAGAAATGTACAGAGATATGTGAGAAGTGATGGATAAAAACAGGAAAACGGGGTAAAATAATTGAGGAAAAAAGTATCAAACTTATAAGGATATTCTACAAAAACCCCAAAAAAACTTATGAAAAAATATCTGGTTTATGCATAATGCGGTCAAAACAGATAATAGAAAAGCTATTTTTGATGAAAAAAATCAATAAGAAATACTAATAAAGTGTATTAGCTGTTATTATTTGAAACAAAGTGATAAAAAAAAATGAAAATAATACAATATTTTCGACTTGCATAATTGTGCTTATTTATGTACAATATGCATAGTGTTTGAGGATTTCTCAGGCAGGATTAAAAGATTCGTAAAACTTTTACAAATTATTCTAGGAGGAATAAAAAATGGCAGTTAAAGTTGCAATTAATGGTTTTGGTCGTATCGGCCGTCTTGCTTTCAGACAGATGTTTGGTGCTGAGGGTTATGAAGTAGTAGCTATCAACGATTTAACAGATCCCAAGATGCTGGCTCACTTATTAAAGTATGACTCTTCACAGGGCAGATATGCATTAGCTGATACAGTAGTTGCAAAAGATGGCGCTATTGAAGTAGACGGCAAAGAAATCAAAATCTATGCTCAGGCAGACGCTTCCAAGCTTCCCTGGGGTGAAATCGGTGTTGATGTAGTTCTGGAATGTACAGGTTTCTATACATCCAAGGCTAAAGCAGAAGCACATATCACTGCTGGTGCAAAGAAGGTAGTTATCTCCGCTCCCGCTGGTAATGATCTGCCTACAATCGTTTACAGCGTAAACGAAAAGACACTGACAGCAGAAGATAAGATCATCTCCGCTGCTTCCTGTACAACAAACTGCTTAGCTCCTATGGCTAAGGCTTTAAATGACTATGCTGAAATCCAGTCCGGTATCATGGCTACTATCCACGCTTACACAGGCGATCAGATGGTACTTGATGGTCCTCACAGAAAAGGTGATTTAAGAAGAGCTCGTGCTGCAGCTGTTAATATCGTTCCCAACTCTACCGGTGCTGCTAAGGCTATCGGTCTTGTTATCCCCGAACTGAACGGTAAGCTGATCGGTTCTGCACAGCGTGTTCCTGTTCCTACAGGTTCCACAACTATCCTGACAGCTGTTGTTAAGGGCGAAAACGTAACAAAAGAAGGCATCAACGCTGCAATGAAGGCTGCTTCTTCCGCATCTTTCGGTTACACAGAAGAACAGCTGGTATCTTCTGATATCGTTGGTATCACATACGGTTCTTTATTCGACGCTACTCAGACTATGGTAGCTGAAATCGGCGATGGTCTGTATGAAGTTCAGGTTGTTTCATGGTATGACAACGAAAACTCATACACAAGCCAGATGGTTAGAACAATCAAATACTTTGCTGAATTAGCATAATCTTATATTGATTGAATTCCAGTGAGTACGGAGGTGCTTCCGACGGACAGGCTCCGTCGGAAACACCTTTTTTCATCTGATTCGTTATACGGATTGGTATACATTCCATATAATCTGCTTTTTTCATATGGAAAAGGTGATACGCTTTGCAAACCGAATCCGGTGCCAGATCTCCGCAAGCGTCGATTTGAATAAAATAAAGTAAGAGGTAAATTCTATGTTAAATAAAAAAAGTGTTGATGATATCAATGTAAAAGGCAAAAGAGTTCTTTGCCGCTGTGACTTCAATGTACCGTTAAAGGATGGTAAGATTACAGACGAAAACCGTCTGGTAGCTGCTCTGCCCACAATCAAGAAGCTGGTGGCTGATGGCGGTAAGGTGATCCTTTGCTCACATCTTGGTAAGCCGAAGGGTGAGCCTAAGCCGGAACTGTCTCTGGCTCCTGTAGCAGCACGTCTTACAGAACTGCTGGGTCAGGAAGTAAAATTCGCAGCAGATGCTGAAGTAGTTGGCGAAAATGCCAAGGCTGCTGTAGCTGCTATGAAAGATGGCGATATTGTTCTTCTTGAAAATACCCGTTACAGAAAAGAAGAAACCAAGAATGGTGAAGAATTCAGCAAGGAACTCGGTTCTCTGGCAGATGTATTTGTAAACGATGCATTTGGTACCGCTCACAGAGCACATTGTTCAACAGTTGGTGTAACAGCATTTGTTGATACCTGTGCTGTAGGTTATCTGATGCAGAAGGAAATCGATTTCCTGGGCAACGCTGTTGACAACCCGAAGAGACCTTTTGTTGCTATTCTCGGCGGTTCCAAGGTTTCTTCCAAGATTTCCGTTATCAACAACCTGCTGGAAAAGGTAGATACACTGATCATTGGTGGTGGTATGTCTTATACATTTGCAACAGCACAGGGACAGGAAATCGGTAAATCTCTGGTGGAAGATGATTATCTGGATTATGCTAAAGAAATGATCGCAAAGGCTGACGCAAAGGGTGTTAAGTTCTTACTGCCCATCGATACAGTTGCAGCAAAGGCATTTGATAACGATGCTCCTTCAAGAGTAGTAGAAGGCAGCATGGATGCTGATGAAATGGGTCTGGATATCGGTCCCAAGACACAGGCTCTGTACAAGGCAGCTCTGGCAGATGCAAAGACCGTTGTATGGAATGGTCCCATGGGTGTATTTGAAATGCCCAACTTTGCTAAGGGTACAATAGCAGTGGCAGAAGCTCTGGCAGATCTGGACGCTGTAACCATCATCGGCGGCGGTGACTCTGCTGCAGCTGTTAATACACTTGGCTTTGGTGATAAGATGACTCATATCTCCACAGGCGGCGGTGCTTCTCTGGAATTCCTGGAAGGCAAGGAACTGCCCGGTGTAGCTGCCATCAGCGACAGATAATTTTTGTATAGGTACTTTTAAATCTTAGAATAAAATAAATAAGGTTACTGTTCAGAACTGACTTCGCGCTCTGAACAGTAACCAAATAAGAGGTATTTTGTTATGCGTAAGAAGATTATTGCAGGCAACTGGAAGATGAACATGACTCCCAGCAAAGCAGTAGAACTGATCAATGAATTAAAACCCCTGGTGGTAAATGATGAAGTGGACGTGGTATTCTGTGTTCCCGCAATCGACATTATTCCCGCCATGGAAGCTGCAAAAGGTTCCAATATCAATATCGGTGCAGAAAATATGTACTATGAAGAAAAGGGGGCTTTCACAGGCGAAATCGCTCCCGATATGCTGACAGATGCAGGCGTTAAGTATGTTATCATCGGCCATTCCGAAAGAAGAGAATACTTTGCTGAAACAGATGAAACAGTGAACAAGAAGGTGTTAAAGGCATTCGAACACGGCATTACACCCATTATCTGCTGTGGTGAAACTCTGACTCAGAGAGAACAGGGTATCACAATCGACTGGATCCGTCAGCAGATCAAGATTGCATTCCTGAACGTTACAGCAGCTCAGGCTGCAACAGCAGTGATCGCTTACGAACCCATCTGGGCACTCGGTACCGGCAAAGTTGCTACATCAGAACAGGCTCAGGAAGTATGTGCAGCAATCAGAGCATGCATCAAAGAAATTTATGATGAAGCTACAGCAGAAGCAATCCGCATTCAGTACGGCGGAAGTGTATCTGCTGCAAGCGCTCCTGAATTATTTGCAATGCCTGATATTGACGGTGGTCTGGTTGGCGGTGCAAGCCTGAAGCCTGATTTTGGCAAAATCGTAAATTACAAATAGTATATTATGGGGTCAGACCCTTTTGACCCTGATAGTCGGGGCGGAACGGATAAACGGGATTTGGTTTGTCTGCTCCGTCCCATTTTGTACTGATTTTTGAGAGGAATGAAGTGAAATGAGTAAAAAACCGGTTGTTTTATTAATTTTGGATGGCTATGGCCTGAATGAAAAGAAAGAAGATAATGCAGTTGCTCTTGCAAATACACCTGTAATGGATGAACTGATGGCTTCCTGCCCGTTCCAAAAAGGTCTTGCAAGCGGTATGGCTGTAGGTCTTCCGGAAGGACAGATGGGCAATTCTGAAGTTGGCCATATGAACATGGGTGCAGGCCGTATCGTATATCAGGAACTGACCAGAATCACCAAGGAAATCCAGGATGGACCTTTCTTCGAAAATGAAGCATTCCTGACAGCAATTGAAAACTGTAAAAAGAACAATTCTGCCCTTCATATGTGGGGACTTCTTTCAGATGGCGGTGTTCACAGCCACAATACCCATCTTTATGGACTTCTGGAAATGGCAAAGCGCCAGGGACTTGAAAAAGTATATGTACACTGCTTCCTGGATGGCCGTGATACACCCCCTGCTTCCGGCAAAGGCTATGTGGAAGAGCTGGCAGCAAAGATGAAGGAAATCGGTGTGGGTGAAATTGCCACCGTTATGGGAAGATACTATGCTATGGACCGTGACAACCGCTGGGAAAGAGTTGTTATGGCATATGATGCACTTACCAAAGGCGTGGGTGTGGAACAGACCGATGCAGTAGAAGGTGTTCAGGCTTCCTACGACGATGGAAAGACCGATGAATTTGTTCTTCCCATGGTTATCATGAAAGATGGTGCTCCTGTGGCAACTGTAAAAGATGGTGATTCTGTTATCTTCTTCAACTTCCGTCCTGACCGTGCAAGAGAAATTACACGTGCTTTCTGTGCAGATGATTTTGACGGTTTTGCAAGAGAAAAGAAACTGGACCTGGTATATGTATGCTTTACAGAATACGATGTTACCATTCCCAACAAGATCATTGCCTTTAAGAAAGTACCGCTGAGCAATACCTTTGGTGAATTCCTGGCTGCCCACGGTCTGAAACAGGCACGTATTGCAGAAACAGAAAAGTATGCACACGTTACCTTCTTCTTTAACGGTGGTGTGGAGGAACCCAACGAAGGAGAAGACCGTGTACTGGTAAATTCTCCCAAGGTTGCAACCTATGACCTTCAGCCGGAGATGAGCGTATATGCAGTTTGTGACAAACTGACAGAAGCCATTACTTCCGGTAAATATGATGTAGTCATCTGCAACTTTGCAAATCCGGACATGGTGGGACACACCGGTGTCAGCGAAGCTGCCATTAAGGCAATCGAAGTTGTTGACGAATGTGTCGGCAAAGCAGTTGAGGCAGTAAAGAAAGTAGATGGTGCCATGTTTATCTGTGCGGATCATGGCAATGCAGAGCAGCTCCGTGACTACGTGACAGGTGCTCCTCATACAGCTCACACAACCAATCCGGTACCCTTTATTCTGGTAAATGGTCCCGAAGGCGTTGGTCTGGCTGAAAATGGCTGTCTGGCCGATATTATCCCCACTCTGATTGATCTGATGGGAATGGAACAGCCCGTTGAAATGACCGGCAGATCCCTGCTTGTAAAATAATTCATTGACTTACATGTGTTCAGCTTGAATGCATGAAATAATAACAATGGTATCTGAAAAACCTGATGATAAAGAACATGGTATTGTTTTTGTCATCGGGTTTTTCTTTTTTCAGAAATACTGCTATAGTGAAACCATGTTTCTGAAAGGATTGACAGAAAAGAAACCACAATTTATCATAAAAAAGAAAATGCACCTGGTCATACAGGAGGGAATTTTGCGGAAATACACAGGAGATCCAAAAAAATGGAAAAAAATACAAGTTATTTTTTTATTCCTTTCAGTTACAAAAGGAAATTTCATGAAATAATAGGAAAAATCAATTCGGATCAGAACTGGGAGCTGTTTGAGGATAAAATCAATTATATGTTCAAGTATGTGGCCGATAAACTGGACAGCAATAATGAAAACGAATGTCGATGTTATCATTTCCTTCTGAAAAAAGAAGCAAGAGACAGATTATATATTGCCGGTCTGAACAGTGAATTTGAACTTCTGGAAAACCATCCTGAAAAAGGCAAAATACGTTTTGCGTTTACTTTACAGAAAGTTCATCTGTACTGTTTTGCAACCGGAATTGGGATACTGGCATTCCAGATTTCATATCGAAATGCGGATCCGTATTATATTGCAAATGCACAGTATTATATGAAAAAAATATCCAGGACAAAGATTCACACGAATCAGGGTTCGATGGTCAGCGGTCGGGACGATATTCTCACACTGCTGAAACTGGCCGAATATATCTTGTCGGATATAAAAAATGAGTTTAAATGTGAGTTCTTTTTTTATTCCAATGAAGAACGTGAACGCTCCAATATTCTGACTTATATTGAAGTGCCGTCAATGGAAAACACTCAGCAAAAGCTGTTTTTCCTGAAGCGCAGTGTTGGAGATACGTTTCAATACATAGAAAATAAAGAACAGGAGAAGAGGGAAACCTATGTGCATTCTGAAAAAGTGGAATGGGGATTTTCACCGGAAAGTGCTGCCTGCCTGGTACTGCATCGGCAGGATGCGGAGAATCATTTTGTAGACAAAGTATTTTACCCTAATTTCCACTCCCAGTATCTGTTTATGTATGTCCTGCTCCTCCATCAGAAATATGTATTATATCTGTTTTTAACGCAGATTGGAATTGGAGAATACACTGATCACAGAAGTCTTGAACAGTATAAAAATGATCTGTATGAATTTGAAACAAATTATGTTTTTTCATGCATTACAGAAGTACCGCAGTATCAGGAACTGTATAACAAAATGTATGAAGTATTTGCTTTGCGGGAGATGTACGAAGACGTGAGAGAACCTCTCCAGTCTCTGGCTGAAATCCGAAGAGAAAATGTGGAAAAACAGTTAAAGGAAAACGATGAGCAGATCAACAAAGCTTTGATTCTGCTGTCTTTTTTCAGTGTTTTTTCAGCATTCGTGGACAGCTTTGATTTTATACAGAGCTTTTTCGAAACATTTTTTGGGAACCGGGTTGATGATATTGTTATAAAAAGCGTGCAGCTTGGATGTACAGTGCTGATATTTGCAACTTTTATTTATGTTATATACAAACTGAGAGTAATAGATAGAAGAAAGAAAAAGACAGAACAGAAGAATGAATGAAATAAACATTGCAGGTGTTGATTTGATATTGCAGGAGGTTATATTTATGAATAGATATCATTATGTCGGAGTTTT
>JALETI010000139.1 GCA_022781515.1 Lachnospiraceae bacterium | reverse complement strand
CGGAATAGAAACTGTATGGATAGGCTGCCTGAAGCCGGTCAGATAAAATATGGAAATTTGTCTCTTCATTTAATTGTTCAACAACTTCACTGATATTTTTATAATGACTCAGATTAAAAAAACCGATACAGTCCGTTTCTTTGGAACGGGATGAATATTTATTAACATAAAGCAGAGCTTTTTTTATGTTTAATCCGGGATCTTCATGGATAATTTCATTGGAAAGCGTTCTTTCCGGCTCCCTTGAATCCAGATAGTAAACGTAGTACATTCCTGCGTACTTTTCCAGTTCCTTCGGAATGGTTAAACTTGCTGTTTCCGATTTTTCAAACAGAAACTGATCCAGATCAATGGAAGGATTGTACTCTTTGAGTTTACATAAAAAGGACAGGGTGGGAGATTTGGTTCCCTTCAGATATCCGGACAGGGTGGATTCGGCGATATCGATTTTTTCTGCAAACTCCTTCTGTTTCATGCCGCTTTCCCGGATCAGCAGGGCAAGATTATGTTTGAAATTGTCACCAATTGTGAATATGGTACTGCCTTCTTTACGAGTTATCATAATAATTCATTCCTTTCCCTGGATTGAATTGCAGTCCTTTACAGAAATATTTATCCGGAGTAATGGAAAATGTCGATTAAAAAATATGAAATTTCTTTTCTGAAAATATAGAAAAAAGAATTCTGTACAGGCATCGGAATCGGATAAATTGGCTGAAAATTTCTTCTGTGCAAAAAAAACGAGAAGCTGGACTACGTTTCTATTGGTATCTTATCGGAAAATAAAAGTCTTGTCAATTAAAAATTTTCTATTTAGAAATTATTGACAAAAAGAGAATTAAAGGTGAAAAATGAGAGGAAAAATATCATAAATAACACGAAAAGCAATTCGAAACCATCAAATAATTGACAAATAAAGTAATATATTGTATAATACCTCATAAAAAGGGGGGGGAATCCATGTGTACTGTTCCGGGATACCGCGAAAGGCACAAATCACATGGCTCCGAAACCCTTGCATTTTTCGGGATAAAGACAAAAAGAAGGTGCAGAAGCACCTTCCTTGAGCGACGCTGAATCGGAAGGATTCATGTCTGTGTTGTGTGTGTTTTTAGTTTACATGATTCTCTTATCAGTGTCAAGTGCATTGAATCCGTTTTACAGCTCCTCTGTATTTATCCACAATGAAACAGTTCATTATTTGGCTGGTAATTTGTATTTTCATGCTGCAGGTTATGTGTGTGATACAGATTACTGAAGCCCGGAAACCGTATGCAGAATGATTTTGTTCGGGAGGGATAATTCTGTGTACATTCTCTATGGAGGGAAGCACTATGGTAAGAATAAGAGTAGAAAAATTAGCTAATTTACCCTATCCGCAAAGTATGATCCGTATTGATGAAAGGATTTCTTCGTGGGAATATATGGATAATGATGGTTTGTATATCTGTACCAACCTCTACTGTATCAGAAACGTGTCCATGGCAGATATGAGAAATCTGGAACCGGAAATTGAATGTGAGATTCTGGATGCTTATGGAAAAGTCAGATATACCAAAATCAGCAAGCATACAGCGAAATTTGCAGCAACCATGAAACTGGCCATTCCGATTAAAATTTACAATCTGTCAAATGTATTTCCGGATTGGGAAAAAAAGATGAAAGCCATCAGACTTCGAGTCGTATTTCGGGAACCGAAGGATCCAAGGGACCCAAGGGATTCAATGGCGGCAGTGATCGATCCGAGGAATCCTTTATCGGCGGCATAAAAGACAGAAGAGCAGTTTATTGAATCGTATATTGAATAGAAGTGAATAGAAGATGGGGACGTCGCAGATTGCGATATCCCCTGTTTTTTATTTGGAAAATGTTTGCCTTGCAAGCCGAATCCGGTGCCAAATTTCCGAAGGCATGGATTTGAATGAAAAAAATACTGGAATAATAAATTGCTGACTGATACAATAATAGATTGTCGGATAAAGAAAACGGACAGAACCGGCAAAATATATATTCAGGAGAAAAACTATGTTATACGAAGCAATCATTGAAACAATCGTTCCCCTTGGACCGGAACCGATGCAGAAGCATTTTGAAGAAATCGAAACCGATGATCCGATTGAATATGTAAAGACTCACTGTAAGTTTCCTATTATGGAAATTGATGAAAACCGCTTTGGAGAAAAGGTTATCACCTGCGGTGATGGAAGTGGCTATGTAACAAGATATATTTTTTCAGAATAGGATGTGACATATAAAATGGACTATTTTAAAACATTTTCCACATTTTCTCTGTAAAACCTGACCCTTTTGGAAAATAATCATGTAAAGACAGCTGCTTCTTATATGGTGCTCAGTGTTGTCTGCTGCATTATCGGTGTGAAAATCGGAAGGATGATGGCAGCAGGTGTCTATCTGATGCTGGCCGGTCAGCCTGTTCATGCATAAACAGGCGGCAAATGCTGCCAACGTTGATTTGAACGTGGCAGGAATTTGTATAAATGCTGGTTGTAATGCGAGTGAAATAAGAATATAATACCATTAAATTCACCAATTTAATGTATAAAAGCAAAAGGCGGTAATGTGATATGGATGAACTTCAGAAACTGAGAATGAATCTGCAGCAGTGCGATAATATTATACTGGATGCGCTTTTGATGCGGAATCAGATCGTGGAAGAAATTATGGAATATAAAGAGCGGAACGGACTTCCGATTATTCAGCCGGAACAGGAAGAACGGCAGCAAATCTGGCTGGAGACACATATGGAAGGAAAGCCGCATGTAAAGTCGGTTACCAGTGTGTTTGATGAGATTCATCGCAATGCAAGAAAAATTCAGGGACGCAAGCTCTTTGATTTTAATATTGTGCTGATCGGATTTATGGGTGCCGGCAAATCTACAATTTCTGAATATCTCAGCACACAGTTTAATATGGAAGTTGTGGAGATGGATCAGATTATCGCTCAGCGTGAAGGCATGAGTATTCCGGATATTTTTGAGGTATATGGTGAGCAGTATTTCAGGGATGCGGAAACCAACCTTCTCATTGAAATGCAGAGCAGACGGAATGTGATTATTTCCTGTGGCGGCGGAACCCCTTTAAGAGAGTGCAATGTGGTGGAGATGAAGAAAAACGGAAAGGTATTTTTTCTGACGGCAGAACCGGAAACCATTTTTGAGAGGGTAAAGGACAGCCATGACCGTCCGCTGCTTGAGAATAATAAAACCGTTGATTTTATTG
>JALETI010000101.1 GCA_022781515.1 Lachnospiraceae bacterium | reverse complement strand
GCAGATTACTTTAAACGGACTTCGTGGGTACAATGAAGCAATCATTACCCAGGGAGGCATCCGCGTAAAGGAAGTGAATCCCACAACCATGGAATCCAGACTGGTGGATGGACTTCGATTTGCCGGCGAGGTTCTGGATGTGGATGCATTTACCGGCGGATATAACCTGCAGATTGCCTGGTCAACGGGATGGGCAGCAGGAAGCACAATCGAATAATTAAGAAACAAATTGTAAATGTACTTTCGAAAAAAGATACCGTGAGTACAGCACAACTATCTGGAGGAAATATGGGAGTAAGTATTGCTATTGATGGACCTGCAGGTGCAGGTAAGAGTACAATTGCCAGGCTGGTTGCCAGAAAACTGAATTTTGATTATATTGATACAGGTGCGATGTATCGTACCATGGGCCTGTATCTGGACAGAAACCAGATCAGCTTATCGGATGAAGCAGCAGTAAAGACAGCCTGTGAGCAGGCCGAAATCGGCGTTACCTATGAAAATGGCGAACAGCAGATGTGGCTGGATGGTGAAAATGTCAATGATCAGATCCGAAATGAAAAGGTGGCCGGTCTGGCTTCTGCCTGCGGAAAACTGATGCCTGTCCGTGAAAAACTTGTGGATTTCCAGCAGAAACTGGCATTATCCCGGAATATTGTCATGGATGGACGGGATATCTGCACGGTGGTTCTTCCCCGGGCGGATGTAAAGGTTTATCTGACCGCCAGTGTGGAAGAACGTGCAAAACGAAGATTTCTGGAATATCAGAAAAAGGGAATGGCATGTACGTTTGAAGAGGTAAAAAAGGAAGTGGAAGAACGGGATTACAATGATATGCACCGTGCAATCTCTCCCTTATGCCGCGCAGAAGATGCGGTGCTGGTGGATACCTCTGACATGAGTATTGAAGAGGCAGCAGAAGCAATTATGAAACTTCTGCCTGAAAAATAAGTAAGGAGATGATCTTTATGGATGTCAAACTGGCAAAATCAGCCGGATTCTGCTTTGGAGTGAAAAGAGCGGTGGATACCGTATACGAACAGATTGCGCTGAATGATCAGAAAACGCCCGAAGAGCAGACCCCGATTTACACCTATGGTCCGATCATTCACAATGAAGAAGTGATCGCTGATCTGGAACAGAAAGGTGTCCGGATTATAAATAACGAAGAAGAACTGACGGAACTGACAGAAGGAACGGTTATCATTCGTTCCCATGGTGTCGGAGAACGGATTTATCATCTGATTGAAAAACAGAATCTGAAACTGGTGGATGCAACCTGTCCATTTGTGAAAAAAATTCACCGGACAGTCAGAGATGCATCAGATCAGGAAAATTACGTTCTGATTGTGGGAAACAGAGAACATCCGGAGGTACAGGGAATCTGCGGATGGTGCAACGGTCCGTACACGGTGATTTCATCGGTGGAAGAAGCACGAAAATTACAGATTCCGGAAGGAAAAAAAGTAACCGTGGTATCACAGACCACATTTAATGTAGCAAAATTTAAATATATCCTTGAATCTTTACAGGAAATTTGCTATAATGTGATATGCGTCAATACTATATGCAATGCAACTCAGGAACGTCAGGCGGAAGCACAGAAAATTGCTTCAGAAGTAGATGCTATGATCGTGATTGGAGGAAAGACAAGTTCCAATACACAAAAGCTATACGAAATCTGTAAAAAGGAATGTGACAATACCTATTATATACAGACGCTTAAAGACTTATCAGCTTATAATTTTCAAACTGTTTGCACCGTAGGTATTACAGCAGGGGCATCAACCCCGAAGCACATTATTGAGGAGGTTCAATTACATGTCAGAACAAACTTTTGAAGAATTATTAGAAGGTTCTGTAAAAACAATCCGCACTGGGGAGGTTGTCAGCGGAAAAGTTATAGCTGTTAAGGAGGATGAAATCGTTCTGAATATCGGTTACAAATCTGACGGTATTATCACAAGAAGCGAATACACCAACGACAACAACGCTGACCTTACCACCATGGTTCAGATTGATGATGAAATGGAAGCCAAAGTTGTGAAGGTAAACGATGGCGAAGGACAGGTTGTTTTATCTTATAAGAGACTGGCTGCTGACAGAGGCAACAAGAGACTGGAAGAAGCTTTCGAAAATCAGGAAGTTCTTACAGCACCCGTTACCAGAATCGACAAGGGCGGCTTAAGTGTTACCGTTGAAGGTACAAGAGTTTTCATTCCTGCAAGCCTTGTATCCGATACTTATGAAAAAGACCTTACAAAGTACGATGGTCAGGAAATCGAATTCGTAATCACAGACTTCAAACCCAGACAGAGAAGAATCATCGGCGATCGCAAGCGTCTGCTGGTTGCCAAGAAGAAAGAAATGCAGAAAGCTCTGTTCGAGAAGATCGAACCCGGTATGACTGTTACAGGTACTGTTAAGAACGTTACCGATTTCGGTGCATTCATCGATCTGGGCGGTGCTGACGGTCTGCTTCACATTTCTGAAATGTCATGGGGCAGAGTTGATAATCCGAAGAAGATGTTCGCTGTAGGCGATGAAGTAACATCTTTCATTAAGGAAATCAACGGCAGCAAGATTGCACTGAGCCTTAAGTTTGAAGACAAGAACCCCTGGTTAACAGCTGCTGAAAAGTATGCAGTGGGTACAGTTGTTGAAGGCCGTGTTGCTCGTATGACTGACTTTGGTGCATTTGTAGAACTGGAGCCCGGCGTAGACGCTCTGCTTCACGTATCTCAGATCTCCAGAGCTCACGTTGAAAAACCTTCAGATGTACTGAGCAAGGATCAGATCATCACAGCCAAGGTTGTTGACTTCAACGAAGAAAGCAACAAGATCAGCCTGAGCATGAAGGCAATCGAAGCTCCTGCACAGGAAGAAGAATAACAATAATTGATTCGTTATAAACACGGATAGGATGACGGGTGTCGCGTATGCGGCACCCGTTTTTTATTCGTTTTTTGTGAAGGATCTACTCAGAAGCCCGGTAGCAATATGCTTCCATCAGATGGGATACAAGAATCTCATCGGAATGATCCAGATCCGCAATGGTGCGGGCAGTTTTCAGCAGACGGTAGTAGCCCCTTGTGGTCAGCGTGTTTTTATCCAGATATGTATTCAGACAGGATCGTGCATCCGGATGCAGCGGGCAGAAATCCTGTACCATGGAAGAAGACATCTGTGAATTAAAAAAGATGCCGGTTCCCTGAAATCGTTTCATCTGTATTTTATGAACTTCAAGAATCCGCTTTCGTATGGACTCCGAAGATTCGTTGTCCGAGCTGACAGTCAGAAGATCTTCTTTGGAGAGAGGCAGAACTTCCATGTGAATATCGATCCGATCCAGAAGCGGACCGCTGATCCGGCTCCGGTACTTTTTCACCCCGTGTCCGGTACAGGTACATCTGACCGGATCCGGCCAGTAGCCACAGGGACAGGGATTCATGGCAGCGCAGATCATGGTATGGGCGGGGAAATCGTATCGTCCGTTCAACCGTGAAATCTGTACCATCTGATCCTCCATGGGCTGACGCAGAACTTCCAGTGTCCTGCGGGAAAACTCCGGAAGTTCATCCAGAAACAGTACTCCTCTGTCCGCCAGAGAAATTTCACCGGGAGTCGGATACAGCCCGCCGCCGGATAACGCTGTTGTGCTGGCCGTGTGATGGGGAGAGCGAAAGGGACGGGATTTCAGCAGACCGGATCCGGGTTTTAACAGACCGCAGATACTGTATATTTTTGTAATTTCCACACTTTCTTCATAACTTAATGGGGGCATGATGGAGGGAATCCGCCGGGCAAGCATACTTTTTCCGGAGCCGGGAGGACCGGACAAAAGCAGATTATGCATACCTGCCACTGCCACTTCAATTGCCCGTCTGGCTGCTGTCTGACCGTTCACTTCACAGAAATCCGTCTCATAGACACAGTCTGCTTCCTTCCATGGAATATGGGGGACAACCGCTTTGGCCAGACGATCCTCACTGGCTGTCAGTTCAAACAAATCCATCAGAGAATGCAGGGGAATAACGTCAATGCCTTCAATACAGGCAGCTTCTGCGACATTATCCGCAGGTATAAAGCAGGTTCTGACATGATGCTCTCTGGCACACAGAACAGCCGGCAAAACACCGTGGATGCTGCAGAGTTTGCCATCCAGACTCAGTTCCCCGCAGAACAAGCTGTTTTCAACAATAGAATCCCATAAAGCACCGGTAAAATATCCCAAAGCCGTCAGAATCGAAACGGCAATGGGAAGATCCAGACCGGAACCTCTTTTTCTGAGGTCAGCAGGAGACAGATTGATGGTAATCCTTTTCGGAGGCAGAGATATGCCGCAATTATGAAATGCTGTACGAACACGCTCACGTGCTTCTTTTACTTCCGATCCGGGAATTCCCACCATATCAAAAGAGGGAAGACCGTCAGAAATATCCGCCTCCACCTGAACCATATATCCATTAATTCCTCTCAACGTAACACCATATACTTTGCCGAGCATAATATATCCTTTCTATAAGTTCTATAAGTCTTTATCAGTTGATTGTCCCGCATTTTTTGAGTCATACTATCATGTATTGAAAGAAAATGTCAATATACATGAGCAAAAATAAATATTATTTAAGATTTATAAAGAAACAATAAAAAGTATAAAAAATATATAAATAAAATACGAAAAAATAAAATTCAGTTGAAATTTAAAAGAACATGTGATTTAATAAAATAAATACGGAACTACATAATGCATTGCACGACAAATGGGCTATCCTACAGTCGCGAATCTGATCTTTATTTAGGAGCAAACGAGCACAAAAGTCAGTACAGATATATCCACCATAAGGGTGCATTCATGTGTTGGTACCGCCTTCCCTGGAAAAAGGAATTTGAGCTCTGGAACTTCAAAGACTCAGGTTCTGTACCCGTGTCGGATATACTGACTGGATTGAACAAGTAAATAGGATTCCCCCACTTCAAACATCATCGATGTTAAGTGGTGGGTGAGAAAATGAAACTACGCAAGTGGTGGGCGGAGAAGAATCGGTATCCCCCACTTCGCACGACAATTCCACGCGGACATAAACACCGCAAGTCGCACTTCGTTAATCTTACCGAGCGTAGATTGAAACAAGTACGAAAAGAGGAAAAAGGATGTTTACAGAGAAAGAATATCGATACTGGCTTCATGGAATTCCGGGACTTGGAGCAGTACGGATTGGAAAATTGCTGGAGTATTACGGAAGTGCAGAGGCGGTGTGGCACGCATCGGAAGAGTCACTGAATCAATGCAACATTGTTGATGAAAGGGGAGTTTTTCTGATCAGAGAGAAAGAAAAGAATCTGATTCGGCTGGGAGCCGGTCATCTGGAAAAAGCAGCGGAAGAGTATCATAATTTAAGCAGAAAAGGCATACGTTTTATTACACCGGAGGATGATCAATATCCGGAGAGACTGAGACATTTATACGATCCGCCGGCGGGACTTTTCGTAATTGGTGATGTTCCGGATGAACGACCATCTGCAGCCATTGTCGGTGCAAGAAACTGCAGCCATTACGGAGAAGAGATGGCGTATCTTCTGGGGCGGGAATTGTGCCGCAGGGGAGTGGATGTGATCAGCGGCATGGCATTGGGAATTGACGGTGCTGCTCATAGAGGCGTTATGGAAGCCATTCGGAAGAGTCAGGAATTGCCCTGTCATGGAAGAACCTTTGCGGTGCTGGGGAATGGAGTGGATATCTGTTATCCCCGTTCCAATTCAGATATTTATCAGTTTCTGGGAGGTAGCTGCGGAAATGGATATCCGGAAAGGATTCCGGAGCAATGTCAGAAATTTCCGAATGGTAAGAAGGGCGGTATTCTTTCCGAGTTCATGCCGGGAACCAATGCCTTTGCTTCCAATTTTCCCATTCGAAACAGGATTATCAGCGGACTGGCAGATCTCGTTATTGTGGTGGAAGCACGGTTTCGCAGCGGGTCTCTGATCACTGCAGATCTGGCATTGGAACAGGGAAAGGATATCTGTGCCGTGCCCGGAAGAATCACAGATCCCCTTTCAAGAGGAACAAATGAACTGATCAGGCAGGGGGCTGAAATCATTACCGATCCCATGGAATTTGTGGAAAAACGCTTTCCTGCACCATATAAAATAGAAGAAACGGAAAAAAATGAAAAAATTTTTCTTGCCATGTCAGAAGAAAAGGTGTATAGTTGTCTGGATTTTAACCCGACGCATCTGGGTACGATTCTCCAGAAAACAGGATTATCTGTTCAGGAAGTAAGTCAGAGTCTGAAACAGCTGACCGATAGAGGATGGATCGCCGAGACGTCAAAAAATTATTATGCATTGCAGGTCAGAAGGACGTAAAGCTGACACTGACAAAAGGATAAGATAGGAGTACCGACTTTATGGCGAAATATCTTGTTATCGTTGAGTCACCTGCAAAGGTTAAGACTATCAAGAAATTTCTGGGTTCCAATTACGATGTGGAAGCATCGAACGGACATGTTAGAGATTTACCGAAAAGCCAGCTTGGCATTGATGTCGAGCATGACTTTGATCCCAAATATATAACCATCCGCGGTAAGGGAGATTTACTTGCCGGACTTCGTAAAAAGGTAAAAAAAGCAGATAAAGTTTATCTGGCAACTGACCCAGACCGGGAAGGCGAAGCAATCAGCTGGCACCTGTACCATGCTCTGAAACTGGAAGATAAACAGGTGCAGCGCATCACTTTCAATGAAATTACCAAAAATGCAGTGAAGGCTTCTCTGAAAGCCCCCAGAGAGATCGATATGGATCTGGTGAACGCGCAGCAGTGCAGACGTATACTGGATCGTCTGGTGGGATATATGATCAGTCCCCTGCTCTGGGCCAAGGTAAAAAGAGGATTAAGTGCAGGACGTGTGCAGTCTGCAGCTCTTCGTATCATCTGTGACAGAGAAGCTGAAATTGATGCATTTATTCCCAAAGAATACTGGACGCTGGATGTTTTCTTAAAGTCAAAGGGAAGCCGCAGGGCAATGATCGCAAAACTGAAAGAAGAAGTCCATAATCGCAGAGAACTGGATGTGATTATGGAAGACCTGAAGGACTGCGAATATAGGATTGAAAGCATTAAACACGGGGAGCGTGTGAAAAAAGCGCCGTATCCATTTACAACCAGTACTATGCAGCAGGATGCAGCAAAGGTTCTGAACTTTGCCACATCCAAAACCATGCGGATTGCACAGCAGCTTTATGAAGGGGTTGAAGTAAAAGGACAGGGAAGTATCGGTATCATCACCTATCTGAGAACCGATTCCGTGCGTGTATCAGATGAAGCTGCGGCAGCAGCCAGAACTTTCATTGCCGAAAAATACGGGGAAGAATATGTGGGAGCTGTCCGTGCGGATGCCAGAAAATCAGGTAAGATTCAGGATGCCCATGAAGCAATCCGTCCCACCAGCCTTGACAATACCCCTGAAAAGTTAAAAGACTCCCTGACAAGAGATCAGTTCCGTTTATATCAGCTGATTTACAATCGTTTCCTTGCCAGCCAGATGGCATCCGCTGTTTTTGAAACCATGTCGGTTAAGATCAATGGCGGCGGTCATGTATTTACATCTGCCGGAAACCGCGTGATTTTCAATGGTTTCCAGATTGCGTATCAGGAAGATGATGAAAAAGACAAGGTTGTGAAGCTCAGTGACAGCCTGGAAGAAGGGATGATACTGTCAGAAGAGAAAAAGGAAGAAAAGCAGCATTTCACACAGCCGGCTCCCCATTTTACAGAAGCGTCTCTGGTACGGGCTCTGGAAGAACTGGGGATAGGACGTCCCAGTACGTATGCGCCGATTATTACCACTCTTCTGGCAAGACGCTATATTCTGAAAGAAGGAAAAGCTTTATTTGTTACGGAACTGGGTGAAGTGGTCAATCGGATCATGGTGGATTCCTTCAGCAGTATTGTCAATGTGCAGTTTACAGCCAGCCTGGAATCCCTTCTGGATATGGTAGAACTGGGAACTGTGGAATGGAAATCCGTTATCCGCAATTTCTATCCTGATCTGGATGAAGCAGTTAAAAAGTGTGAAGAAGAGCTGGAACATATCACCATCGAAGATGAAGTATCCGATGTGGTATGTGAACTTTGCGGCCGGAATATGGTTTATAAATACGGTCCTCACGGCAAATTTCTGGCATGTCCCGGTTTTCCCGAATGCAGAAACACCAAACCGTATTTTGAAAAGATTCATGTACCCTGTCCGAAATGCGGAAAGGATATTCTGATTAAAAAGACCAAAAAGGGAAGACGTTTCTACGGATGTGAAGGAAACCCGGAATGTGATTTCATGTCATGGCAGAAGCCGGTGGCCAAAGCATGCCCAAGATGTGGAAGCTATATGGTTGAAAAGGGCAGTAAATTAAGCTGTTCCGATCCGGAATGCGGATATACGGAAAATAAGCCCAAGGAAGAGAATGCGGAAAAATAACGCTGGAAGATTCGTGTTAATTTGCTGAATAATTAAAAAAACAAAGAGGATTTCCACAGTAGATTTTTTTGCTGACCTATTTTAAAAAGAATTTCTTAATGAGAACGTAAAAACTGATGAAACTTTTAAATAGTTTGATAAAACATTAAACTGTTCAGAAGTTTCCCGGGATTTACGTTCTCTTTTTTTGCTTTCTCCATGGAAGGTCTGTAGTTTTCTGCGAAAAAAGTTCAGTTGAATAAAAAAATGCGTTAATTCATAAAAATACTTGCAATTTTCGGAAAATAATGGTAGTATTTGAATGTATAGGTCTATTTGTATCTACCTGATGAAGGAGGGACATCCGTGAGCGTTCAGTTATTAGATAAAACCAGAAAAATCAATAAATTATTGCATAATAACAATAAATCAAAAGTAGTATTCAATGATATCTGCGACGTCTTAAGTGATATTTTAAAGTCCAATATTCTGGTAATCAGTAAAAAGGGAAAGGTGCTGGGAATCGGACAGAGTAGCGGTGTAACCATGATCAGAGAACTTGTGGCAGGTCAGATCGGAGGCTTTATTGATCCTCTGCTGAACGAGCGTCTTCTGAGTGTTCTCTCAACCAAGGAGAATGTCAATCTGGCGAATCTGGGATTTACAGAAAATGTAAATATTTATCAGGCAATCATTACTCCCATTGACATCGCAGGAGAAAGACTCGGAACTCTGTTTATTTATAAGTGCAGCGAAGAGTATACAATAGACGATATTATACTCAGTGAATATGGAACCACAGTGGTCGGTCTGGAAATGATGCGTTCCGTTAATGAGGAGAATGCGGAAGAAGTCAGAAAGATCAATATTGTGAAATCTGCAATCAACACCCTTTCGTTCTCCGAACTGGAAGCAATTCAGCATATATTTGATGAACTGGGCGGCAGTGAAGGAATTCTGGTTGCCAGCAAGATAGCTGACAGAGTAGGAATCACACGATCTGTGATCGTCAATGCACTTCGTAAATTTGAAAGTGCGGGTGTAATCGAATCCAGATCCTCCGGTATGAAGGGAACCTACATTAAAGTCGTGAATGATGTGGTATTCAGTGAACTGAAAAAACTGAAAAATCAATAAGAATGTTAGTACGATAAAACGATAAAACGATAAAATGATAGAGTGTAAAATGATTGAAGCGACCCATTCAATATTACCGATCCATATAGAAGTCCGGAAGCACGGCAAGAGCCGTCTCCGGACTTTGTCGTTTTTGTCGTTTTATCTGAACTGCACCGTTTCTTTTATAATTGGTGATATCTGCGTAAGCAGACATTTCTGTTTTGGATCTGTAGATATCCCCCGATTTTCAAAAGAAATTTTCTAAAAAAATCTTGCATATTGATTTTCCCTGTGTTATATTTATCTGGTGTGTTTAACACGTAACAATCAATCACGTACGTGGATTCCTGGAATGGTGCCGCAAAGGTCTCCCGGGAAGTATGTCAAACGTGCGGAAGAAAAAACCATGGAGGTATAATCATGAGCGTAATTTCAATGAAGCAGCTCTTAGAAGCAGGTGTTCATTTCGGACATCAGACAAGAAGATGGAACCCTAAGATGGCTCCCTACATCTACACAGAAAGAAACGGTATCTACATCATCGACTTACAGAAATCTGTAGTTATGGTTGACGATGCATACAAGGCAGTAGCTGAAATCGCTGCAAACGGCGGCAACATCCTGTTCGTTGGTACAAAGAAGCAGGCTCAGGACGCAATTGCTGCAGAAGCTGAAAGATGCGGTATGTTCTATGTTAACCAGAGATGGTTAGGCGGTATGCTGACAAACTTCAAGACCATCGAAAGCAGAATCGCTCGTCTGAAAAAGATCGAAGAAATGCAGGAAGATGGTACATTCGATGTACTGCCCAAGAAGGAAGTTATCGAACTGAAGAAGGAAATGGAAAAACTTCAGAAGAACCTTGGCGGTATCAAGGAAATGAAGACTCTGCCCGATGCAATCTTCGTAGTTGATCCCAAGAAGGAAAGAATCTGTGTTCAGGAAGCTCATATTCTTGGTATTCCGTTAATCGGTATTGCAGATACTAACTGCGATCCCGAAGAATTAGATTACGTAATTCCCGGTAATGATGATGCAATCAGAGCCGTTAAGTTAATTGTATCCAAGATGGCAGATGCTGTTATCGAAGCAAGACAGGGTGAAACCTTTGGCGATGCAGCAGAAGAAGCAGCTGAGGAGGAATAATCATCATGGCTATTACAGCAGCAGACGTTAAGAAATTAAGAGAAATGACCGGTGCTGGTATGATGGACTGCAAGAAGGCCCTGACAGCTACCGAAGGTGATATGGACAAGGCAGTAGACTTCCTGAGAGAAAAAGGTCTGGCTACCGCTCAGAAGAAAGCAAGCAGAATCGCAGCTGAAGGTATCGTTATGAACGTTGTTTCAGAAGATGGCAAGAAGGCTGTATCTGTAGAAGTTAATGCTGAAACTGACTTCGTTGCCAAGAACGAAAAGTTCCAGACATTCGTTAAGGAAGTTGCTGATCAGGCTCTGAACACAACAGCAGCTGATATCGATGCATTCATGGCTGAAGCATGGGCTCTGGAACCTTCCAAGACTGTAGCAGATGCACTGGCATCTCAGATCGCTGTTATCGGTGAAAACATGAAGATCCGTCGTTTCCAGCAGGTTGAAGAAGCAGAAGGTTTTGTTACTTCTTACATCCATGCAGGCGGCAAGATCGGTGTTCTGGTTGACGTTGTTTCAAACGTTGTGAATGATGCAGTTAAGGAAATGGCTAAGAACGTAGCTATGCAGATTGCAGCATTAAAGCCTCAGTACACAAGCCGCAAGGAAGTAAGTGCTGATTACATCGAACGTGAAAAAGAAATCCTGATGGCTCAGATCATGAACGATCCCAAGGAATCCCAGAAGCCTGAAAAGGTTATCAAGGGTATGATCGAAGGTCGTATCAACAAGGAACTGAAGGAAATCTGTCTGTTGGATCAGGTTTACGTTAAGGCTGAAGACGGAAAGCAGACTGTACAGAAGTATGTTGAATCCGTAGCTAAGGCTGAAGGCGCTAACATCGAAGTGAAGGGCTTTGTTCGTTTCGAAACAGGCGAAGGTCTGGAAAAGAAGAATGAAGATTTTGCAGCTGAAGTGGCAGCTCAGATGGCTAAATAGTCTACTTTTCAGAATGTAAATAATTGAATCTCGAACCCCTGAAAATGCTGATATTGGCTTTTCGGGGGTTTTTGAATTTTCCGGATTCGGCTGTCATTGAGATAAAAATCGCATCCGGTGTGGGTTCAGAGGATTAATTGATAAAATGATATCAGGAAGGATTATTGACATATAGAAGAGTGTATGATACGATACTTGCAGTTAGAAAAAACTAACTAAAATCCATTCTCGAAGAATACATTCATGCCGAAGCAGTATTGATCCGAAATTGTCCGGGAATAAAGGTTAAAATAAAACGCGGGGAAGCGTTTTATTTTTAAAACATTAAGTTAGTTGAAACTAATCAAGAACATATGAATACATCGAATAATTAATATTTGGTAAGTAATAGGTGGTTAATTATAATTCGCTGTATGAATGATTTCAGCCAATATTGGAGAAAATATTGAGACAAAAATATAAAACAAGGAGGAGACAGTATGTCTGATGAAATGATTATCCGTCATTGTTCACCAACACTTGCAGGAATGAAGACCGGAAATGCCTTCAGCTGTTCCTATGAGGATAAGAAAGAGGTGATTTCAGCGGTTCGATCTTTAA
>JALETI010000098.1 GCA_022781515.1 Lachnospiraceae bacterium | reverse complement strand
CTGTATACAATAGAAGAATTAAGTTATTTTCTTCAGAATTATCTGTATCTGATTGATGATACTTTTTTTGATTCCGGTTTCCTGCTGTTCCTGCGGGACGGTCTGGGAAGACAGGATCTTTTTGAACTGGTAAATTATAATTCAGGAAAAGTGGAACCGCTGCTGCTGGCAGGAAAACTGGCAGGAGAAATCGGAGATCTCTCCAGGACAGAGTTGTCTGCTCTGACAAAGAAAATAAATGAATTCCGGAAGCTTTCACCGGAAGGAAGAATACGGATGCAGGCAGATGTGCTTCTGGAGCGAGGAGAGTATGCGCAGGCAGATGGTATTTATGATCAGCTGCTGACAGAGTATGAGCAGGATAACAGGAAAGGCCGGGACAGCAGAAATCGACAGGAACAGGGATTTCTGTATTACCAGAAAGGCAGAATTTCCATGGCATTATTTGAATGGGAAAAAGCGGGCAGTTTTTTTGTACGTGCCTATGAGATTCTGAAAAAAGAAGAAATCCTGCAGGTGCTTTTCGAACTATCCCGGATCAGTTCCATACCGGTTTGTTCGGAGGAAATATTCCGTTCCGTTCCGGCAGAACAGCTGGCCCGCTGGGAAAATGCTTTTCAGAAGTGCAGAGCACAGATTGAAGAGGAAGCAGATCGGCAGATCAGTCCTTTATATGATGTGGAAGATGAGTCAGAAGATTTTTATCTGCGTGCAGAAGAACTAACAGGCCGGTGGCAGCAGGATTACAGAAAAATCTGTAAATACTGATTCATATTCAGCAGCCATTGTTCAAAAAGATATCTGCATTTTCATCTCTGCCGACACACTGGTAAAAAATGTATTGTCAAGATTGCATTTTTTCAGTATAATAACAAGATGTGTGAAAAAAACAACTGAAACAGGCTTTACATTGGAGGAATGAACCGTGACGGATCTGAAACAGGAAATAGAGAGACGGCGTACCTTTGCGATTATTTCGCATCCGGATGCCGGTAAAACAACGTTAACCGAAAAACTGCTGCTTTACGGAGGAGCAATCAATCTGGCTGGTTCCGTAAAGGGACGTAAAACAGCCAGACATGCTGTGTCTGACTGGATGGAGATTGAAAAGGAGAGAGGTATTTCCGTTACCTCATCTGTAATGCAGTTTGAATATGACGGATATTGCATTAATATTCTGGATACACCCGGACATCAGGATTTCTCCGAAGATACGTATCGTACCCTGATGGCTGCAGATTCTGCAGTCATGGTAATTGATGCATCAAAGGGTGTGGAACCCCAGACCATTAAGCTTTTTAAAGTCTGTGTTATGCGTCATATCCCTATTTTTACATTCATCAATAAGCTGGACCGTGAAGCCAATGATCCCTTTGAACTGATGGATGATATTGAAAATGTTCTTGGCATTGCAACTTGTCCCATTAACTGGCCCATTGGCAGCGGCAAGAATTTTAAGGGGACTTATGACCGCAATACAAAGGTGATTTCCAAGTTTACTGCAGCAGACAGCGGTATGAAGGAAATTGCCGTTGAAAATATTTCCATTGATGATCCGAATCTGGAAGACCTGATTGGTTTCCAGTATCGGGATCAGCTTCTGGAAGATATTGAACTGCTGGACGGTGCCGGTCAGGAGTTTGATCAGGATATGGTCAGCCGCGGTGAACTGTCACCGGTATTTTTTGGTTCTGCTCTCACCAACTTTGGTGTGGAAACATTCCTGAAACATTTCCTTGCCATGACCTATACACCGATGGCAAGAAAATCAGACCAGGGTCTGATTGATCCGGTTGATAATGATTTTTCAGCATTTGTTTTCAAAATTCAGGCAAATATGAACAAAGCCCATCGTGACCGAATTGCATTTATGAGAATCTGTTCCGGCAAATTTGATGCCGGAATGGAAGTATACCATACACAGGTGGACAAAAAAATAAAACTTTCACAGCCGCAGCAGATGATGGCACAGGAAAGAAAGATTGTGGAAGAAGCCTATGCAGGGGACATCATCGGTGTATTCGATCCAGGTATCTTTAATATTGGCGACACCATCTGTAAGCCGGGCAATAAATTTGCTTTTGAAGGAATTCCCACATTTGCACCGGAACATTTTGCAAGAGTGCGTCAGATCGATACCATGAAGAGAAAGCAGTTCATTAAAGGTGTCAGACAGATTGCTCAGGAAGGTGCGATTCAGATTTTCCAGGAATTCAATTCCGGTATGGAAGAAATTATCGTTGGTGTGGTAGGTGTTCTTCAGTTTGATGTACTTCTTCATCGCCTGAAAGCCGAGTATAACGTGGAAGTCAGACTGGATCAGCTTCCCTATGAATACATTCGCTGGATTGAAAATGAAGACATCGATGTGAATAAGATTCAGGGAACATCGGACATGAAGCGTATTAAGGATCTCAAGGGAAATCCGCTGCTGCTTTTTGTTAACAGCCGGAGTGTAGGCATGGTTCAGGAAAGAAATCCTGATCTGAAGCTGGCCGAGTTCGGACGATGGTAGGAAAGACAGAATGACCTCATGTACATTCATCTGAAATTTATGGAAATGGTGAATGTATGCGGAATCCTTCCTTCATATGATAATATCAGATAGTACCTGAAACAGGAGGAATTCTGATGAGGTTGTTTGACTGCCGTAATAAAGAAGTGATCAATATCTGTGACTGCCGAAAACTGGGATTTGTATCAGATATTGAGTTTTGCCCGGATACCGGAAAGATTACAGCGCTGATTGTTCCGGGTCCCATGAAACTATTTTCATCGAGATGTCATGAAGGTGAAATTGTAATCCCGTTTTGTTGTGTCAGACAGTTTGGAAAGGAAATTATTCTTGTGGAGATCAATCCCAAAGAACTGCCCAATGACAAAGGGGGAAAGGAAATGTGTAAATAAACGAATAGTTGAAATAATCTGCATCTGCAGACCCGGCGGAGGTTTGTTATGAAATGTCCATATTGCGGAACCGACAATACAAAGGTAATTGATTCAAGACCATCTGATGAGAACAGTGTCATCAGACGACGCAGACAATGCGACAGCTGCGGAAGACGATTTACCACCTATGAAAAGGTGGAAACCATTCCGTTGATGGTTATAAAAAAAGATAATAACAGGGAACCATTTGACCGTTCCAAAATCGAAAGCGGTATTATCAGAGCGTGTCATAAAAGACCTGTGTCCACAGAAGCGATCAATGATGCAGTGAATCTGATCGAATCACAGATTTTCACTATAGAAGTGAAGGAAATTCAAAGCAGCCTGATCGGTGAAATGGTTATGGAACAGCTGAAAAAACTGGATGAAGTAGCGTATGTCCGGTTTGCATCTGTTTACAGGGAATTCCGCGATGTGAACTCTTTCCTTGCCGAGTTGGAGAAACTGTATCGTAAACAGTAATTGAGGTGTGTATGTCAGTATTATCTGTTTTTTATCCGAATGAACTTCAGGACAGTACCTATGCGATTGATTATCAGAAGATGTATGACAGGGGATACAGAGGTGTCATCTATGATATTGATAATACCCTTGTTCCCCATGGGGCACCGCCGGATGAAAGAGCCGTGAAGCATTTTGAAAAACTGCGGGAAACCGGGATTCAGTTCTGTCTGATCTCCAATAATAAGGAACCCAGAGTGGCATCTTTTGCAGAAGGAATTGGCGGTGCATTTTATATCTGTGATGCCCATAAGCCTTCCAGAAAAGCATATATGGAAGCAGTTGCAAAGATGGGACTCTTGAAAAGTCAGGTTTTTTTTGTGGGAGATCAGATCTTTACAGATGTTTACGGTGCCCGGAGAGCAGGACTTTACAGTATTCTGGTGAATCCCATTCATCCCAAAGAGGAAATCCAGATCGTACTGAAGCGATTTCTTGAAAAAATTATTCTGTTCTTTTACAAACTGGAGCATGGGAAAACCGTCTCCCGCAATATCTGATCGTTTTTGCAGATTACAACGGAAGTATCAGCGAAAGTGTGAAATTGTAATATAACAGTTGAAATTTATAATTTTTTAGTATAAAATAGTGTAAGTTAATGCGTCTATGGCAAGATAAGAAAATAAAGGTACGCATTAAAGATGTTGTTACTGTTCAGTGCCCAGCCTCGAAAACACTGTGTGTTTCCCCGATGCGGCGTATTCGCCATATGGATTTACAAAAAGTGCTCATGAATGCAGGTATTCGCTACATTTTTTTCGTAAATCTGCCTGGCTCTGAACATAACAGGTTGTTAATCAAGGAGGAATAATCTATGTTATCAGCAGGCGATTTCAGAAATGGTATTACCATTGAATATGAAAATAATATTTATCAGATTATCGAATTTCAGCATGTAAAACCCGGTAAGGGTGCTGCTTTTGTAAGAAGCAAACTGAAAAACATCATCAGCGGCGGCGTTGTTGAAAAGACATTCAGACCCACAGAAAAGTTTGAAGAAGCCCGTATTGACAGAGTAGATATGCAGTATTTATACAATGACGGTGATCTGTTCTACTTTATGGATATGAATACATTTGAACAGATCGGTCTGAATCAGGATCAGATCGGTGATGCACTGAAGTTTGTAAAGGAAAACGAAATGGTAAAGGTTATTTCTCATAAGGGCAACGTATTTGCTGTGGAACCTCCGCTGTTTGTTGAACTGGAGATCACAGATACAGAGCCTGGTTTCAAGGGCGATACTGCTACCGGTGCAACAAAACCTGCAACTGTAGAAACCGGTGCACTGGTTTATGTACCTCTGTTTGTCAACCTTGGCGATAAGATTAAAATCGATACCAGAACAGGTGAGTATTTATCCAGAGTATAATCGGACTGTATGCTGCGGATGTTCAGCCTTTGGCTGACATATCCACTGGTCAGCGAGTTTACGTCTGAAATGAAACAGGATAGGTGAAAGGCCGGATACAGATGTATTCGGCCTTTCTTTCCGAATGTGCCCCCTGCGGGCGCATGTTCTAAATTCGGCCCGTCAATGGGCCCGGAGGACAATGATATGAATCAGATTAAGATGATCGGAATCGATCATAGTAAAGCAACTGTGGAATATCGTGAGCTTTTTTCTTTTACAAAAGCAGGTGCCGGTCATGCAATGGAAGCATTAAAAGAAAAGAAGGGGATTGATGGTGTCATTATTCTTTCCACCTGTAACCGTATGGAACTCTGGGTAAGTGCTCATGCGGACATGGAACTTTCACTGTATGATGAATTATGCCGGTTAAAACAGGTGAATTCCCAGGAATACAGGGACTTGTTTACGGAAAGAGAAGGCGATGAAGCCATAAGGCATCTTTTTGAAACCGCCTGTGGTCTGAAATCCAAAATAATCGGTGATGACCAGATTATTACCCAGGTAAAATCCGCATTGACTTTGTCCAGAGAAGTGTTCTGCACAGACAAAGTTCTGGAAACATTGTTTCGAACAGCGGTTTCCGCGGGGAAAAAAGTAAAAACCGAGGTGAAGCTGACCGGTAATGATACATCAGCTATCACAGGTGCCATTCAGAGTCTGAAGGCACAGGGAATCAGACTGGGTGAAATGACCTGTATGGTGATCGGAAATGGGGAAATGGGCAGACTGGCAGCTACTGCACTGATTCAGGAAGGGGCCGATGTCACTGTAACCGTTCGTCAGTACCATAATGGTCAGGTACAGATTCCGAAAAACTGTTCCCGAATTAATTACGGAGATCGTATGGAATATCTGAAATACTGTGATCTGGTGGTCAGTGCGACTGCAAGCCCCAATTGCACCATCAAGTACAGTGAAATTACTCAGGTTCCCAGAAAAGAAAATGTTATTATGATTGATCTGGCTGTACCCCGTGATATTGATCAGGCCGTTGGAAAGCTGGATGGAATTACATTATATGACATTGACAGTTTCGGACTGGAAATGGAACACGAACAGCTGAAAGCAGCAACAGCAGAGGCAGAGGTGATTCTTCAGGAATTTATCAATGATTTTAATCTCTGGTATGGATGCATGGATCTGGTACCGCTGGTTCAGAAGGTCTGCAGCCAGGCAGCACAGGATGTGGGACTCAGATTGACAAAACCAATGAAAAAACTGGATGCATCGGAAACAGATAAGGTGGAAATGGAAAAAGCCATTGAAACGGCAGCTTCCAAAGTGGTTAATAAAATTCTGTTTGGATTAAGAGATAATCTGAATATCAGCACCTGGCGTGAATGCATGGAAGCGGTTGCCCAGATTTATGAAATCGAAGAATAAACATGGCAATCTGCAGAACAGGACAGCCGGTGAAAGTGTGAAACAAAAAACAGAGGAAACAAAAAATGCAGACCGAAGACGGATATTTTCCCATGTTTTTTAACATTGCAGGGAAAAAAATATTGATTGTCGGAGCAGGAAATATTGCACTTCGTCGGATCCATACCCTGATGGAATTTCAGGCGGAGGTTACCGTGATCGCACCGGTTCTGAAAGAAGGGATCCGGGAACTGTATCGGGCAGGCTCTGTCCATGTGGAAGAAAGAGGATATCAGGATACCGACAGGCTCCGTGAATATTTTATGGTGATTGCAGCAACGGATGATGCTGACCTGAACAGAAAAATCTGCAGAGAAGGAAAAATGCAGGGCATTCTGGTAAACAATGCTTCTGATAAAAGTCAGTGTGACTTTTATTTCCCTGCAATTGTAAAAGAAGGAAATGTGGTGGCCGGCGTCTGTGCAGGAGGCAAAGATCACAGTCTGGTTCGGAAAACAGCAGCCGGCATGCGCAGATGGCTGAAGGAGTTCCTGGAACGGGCAGAAGAAAACATATAATTTGAATCCACATAGTTTGAAAAGGAGATAATAATGAGCAGATCAGAAGAACTTTTTGCAAGGGCTCTTGAAGTAATTCCCGGTGGTGTAAACAGCCCCGTACGTGCCTTCCGAAGTGTGGGCGGAACACCCAGATTTATTGCTTCAGCCAATGGCTCACATATCGTAGATGAAGATGGAAAAACATACCTTGATTTCATCGGATCATGGGGACCGATGATTCTCGGACACAATCATGAAGGGGTACGCCGGAAGGTGCTGGAAGCATGCATGGATGGTCTCAGTTTCGGTGCACCCACAGAACGGGAAGTAATTATGGCAGAACTGATCTGCAGTATGGTTCCCGGCATGGAAATGGTTCGTATGGTAAATTCCGGTACCGAAGCGGTTATGAGTGCCCTTCGTGCAGCTCGCGGCTATACCGGTCGTGACAAAATCATTAAATTTGCAGGAAACTATCATGGACACAGTGATTCCATTCTGATCAAGGCCGGATCCGGTGTCATGGAAGGCGGAGTTCCCGACAGTTCAGGTGTAACAAGAGGTGCCACAGCAGATACCCTTTCCGCTGTTTACAATGATCTTTCCAGTGTGGAAGAAATCCTGGATCAGTATCCGGAACAGATTGCGGCAATCATTGTGGAACCCGTTGCGGCAAATATGGGTGTTGTACCTCCGGCAGAAGGTTTTCTGCAGGGACTGAGAGACCTTTGTACGAAACATGGAGTTGTTTTGATTTTTGACGAAGTAATTACCGGTTTCCGTCTTGCAGCAGGCGGTGCACAGGAATACTTCGGCATTCAGGCTGATCTGGTAACCTTTGGAAAAATCATCGGCGGCGGCATGCCCGTAGGTGCCTATGGCGGAAAAAAAGAGATTATGTCAGTGATTTCTCCCCTTGGTCCGGTTTATCAGGCAGGAACACTCAGCGGCAATCCCATTGCTATGGCGGCAGGTATTGAAATGCTGACCATTCTGAAAGAGAATCCATCCATCTACACCGGAATCCGTGAAACAGGTGAGTATCTTTTTAACGGAATTCAGGCAATTCTGGATGAAACCGGAGCTCCCTGTACCATGAACCATGTCAGCTCACTGGGAAATATCTTCTTCACTCCCGATCCTGTTGTGGATTATACCTCAGCCCAGAAATCCGATACAGCAGCCTTTGGCCGTTATTTCCATTACATGCTGGACAACGGTGTTCATCTGGGACCTTCCCAGTTTGAGGCGATGTTCGTATCTGCAGCCCATACCAGAGAAGATATTGATCAGACCCTTGAACTGATCAGAAAGTATTTCACAAAATAACAGAGCTGTCCGTGTTTTGCATGGACACCGTTTTCATCCAGTTCCCGTTTCAGCCCATACTAGGGGCTTTCACTGGGATAGTAAAAAAGAGGCTGGTCAATTGTGACCAGCCTTTTTCATTCTGCCTGATTTTCCGTTTCAGTTCCAATATCGGCATTGGAAAAAACGAAAGGTTACAAAAAAGAAAGAAATAACGTTGCTTTTTTCTTTGTCGGAATGACAGTCACGAATGTACCCGTGGTGGATATACTGACTGTCCTGAGTGCGAAAAAGGGCTCATTGCAAAGAATCAGTCCACGTAGGATTCACGAATCAGACCATCCCGGTATGCCTGCAGCAGATCGGTCAGATCGGCAATCTGATCCCGGATCAGTTCACCGTTATCCATATCATTGACCAGTCTGCGGCGCGGGAATTTCTCAACGGTTATCTGATCGGAATGGATATCATCCTCATTCAATATGGCTTCTTCCTGGGATGCAAAAGGTTTGTGGGCAGCCAGGAAAATGGAATGGGAATTATAGATCAGGGTATAGCCTGCTCTGCCGGTGGTTTTCTGATATGCTTTCGCAAAGCCGCCGTCAATAATCATCAGTTTGCCGTTGCATTTAACCGGACTTTCCTCTGTTTTGACCGGAACGTGTCCATTGATAATATGAGCGGTTTCCACATCCAGTTCAAAGGCTTCCAGAATTTTATTGACAATTTCCTCTTTTTCAATCAGGCGGTAATAAGGATTCTTGGTTTCCACCCACGTTTCTTCATCATCAATAAAGTAACGTTCGAAGGTTGCCATCTTATCCTTGCCGAATAAAGGAGAATTCTTATTGCACCAGATGAACCACATAATATCCTGGGCATAGGTTTTCTGTGGGCCGGGAGATGAATAGTAGGCCTGGCGGCAGAGACGGTCCAGTTCATTGTACAGACATCTGCCGTACAGATGTTTGTCGCCGATTTGTACCTTAATCATGTTGCCGTCTTCATCAAAGGGTACGCATCCATGGTACAGCAGGTTGTTGTTGTATACCAGATACAGGCTTCCCTTGTCATACAGGAAACGTACATGCTTTTTCAGTTTTTCACTGTGAGTAAACGCAGTAACCAGACGATCCATAACATTGGACTCTTCTTCCGTCAGTTTATATGGATCAGCAGGATCGATGGTAGGAAAATCCGTATCATTTAATGGATAGGTTTTGCCGTCAATGGTAATCGTTCCGTCTTCATAATTGATCTTATCCAGCAACAAGCGGTCTTCCATATGAAATTCCGGATGGTTTTTTATGATCTGACCTTCCAGCTTGAACTGGATGATTGCCATGGCTTTCTGAATCCGTTTATCAGAATCCATATCCGAAAGATTGTATGTATTCTTATTATAATGAATATTGAACTTCGGTCCGGGTTCGTTGATGTAGGTTGCCATTACGAAACGAAGCAGCGGGACCAGATTGATTCCATATCCGTCTTCCAGAATATCCAGTTCTCCGTAACGGGCAGCAAAACGGAGAATAACGGCGATACATGCCGGGTGACCGCTGGCGGCAGCCATCCATGTGATATCATGATTGCCCCACTGAACATCCACGGAATGGTAGTTCATTAAGGTGTCCATAATAATGTGCGGACCGGGACCTCTGTCAAAAATATCACCGAGAACATGCAGATGCGAAACTGCAAGCCGCTGGATGGTTTTACAGAGTTCAATGATACACCTGGGAGCCTGCCCGGTGGCGATAATGGATGCGATAATCGAATTATAATATTGAATCTTATCGCCGTTGGGGTTGCTTTCAAAAATGATTTCTTCAAATACATATGAAAAATCGGAAGAAAGCAGTTTACGCACTCTGGAACGTGTATATTTGCTGGCAATACGGCAGGTTACTTTGATCAGACGGTTCAGAGTGATTTTGTACCAGTCATCGATTTCCGGTTCCTGTTTCTGAATCAGACCCAGTTTCTGTTCCGGATAATAAATCAGTGTTGCCAGGGTTTTTTTATCTTTTTCGCTGAGTGTATTGCCGAATTCATCTTCAATTTTCTGTTTAATGGAACCGGAGCCGTTTTTCAGTACATGAAGAAACTGTTCGTATTCACCATGCAGATCGGAAACAAAGTGTTCTGTCCCTTTGGGCAGATTTAAAATAGCGGACAGATTGATTATTTCCGTAGATGCTTTGGAAATAGTAGGAAAACGCTGTGAAAGCACACGCAGATAGCGCAAATCGTTTGCCATGAAATACTCCTTTCAAATAAATATGGAATCTGAAAAGACAGATTCCGGCACAGCTGTCATTGGTTATCACTTATATATCTGTGCATTTTCTTTGAGTTCATGACCGACCGGATGTGGCAGCGGTCAGCCGTTTGAGAAGATGATGGGATCCGTATTGGAAAATAGGCCGACGGATCTAATAATATGCTAACACAAATGAACCGAAAAAGGAACCCGGGAATTTGTCATTCTGCTGAAAATACGAAAAAAAATACATAATTATAATGAGAAATAACCAAAAACAGAGATGACTGCACAATTCTGTCGAAGAAGATGAAAGGAAACTGAATATAAAATAGTAAAAAAATATCAAAATCGTAAAACGGATTATAATAAAAATTACGAAAAGAATTCATGCATAATACCGAACCATATCAGACATCTTTTACAAAAAATCAATCATTTTGCGGAAAAATAAGGAGAAATTATGGTGAGATAAACAAATTTTAATACAAGTGTCTCTATTGTGTTTTTTTTAATAAACACTGGGAAATATGGCTCTTTTTTGTTAAAATTCTCAGAAGAATCATTTGCAAGTTTGGGAACATGATGTTATAATCATAAGCAATGCGGACGGGTATCCGCAACCAATGAAATTATTCTACTACCCTATGAAACATATTATACTATCTAGGAGGAATTTCCAATGGCAAGAAAAATGAAAACCATGGATGGTAACCATGCTGCTTCCCATGCTTCTTATGCATTTACAGAAGTAGCAGCAATCTACCCGATCACCCCTTCATCTGTCATGGCAGAAGCTGCTGACGAATGGGCAACAGCCGGAAGAAAGAATATCTTCGGACAGCCCGTACAGGTAATCGAAATGCAGTCTGAAGCAGGTGCTGCAGGTGCCGTACATGGCTCTCTGGCAGCAGGTGCTCTGACAACTACCTACACAGCATCTCAGGGTCTGCTTTTAATGATTCCCAACCTTTACAAAGTTGCAGGTGAACAGCTCCCCGGCGTATTCAACGTATCTGCACGTGCACTGGCTTCTCATGCACTGTCAATCTTCGGCGATCATTCTGACGTATACGCATGCCGTCAGACCGGATGCGCTATGCTTTGCGAATCCAGTGTGCAGGAAGTTATGGACTTAACACCCGTTGCTCATCTGGCTGCTATCAAAGGAAAAGTTCCTTTCATCAACTTCTTCGACGGTTTCAGAACATCTCATGAAATTCAGAAGATTGAAGAATGGGATTACGAAGATCTGAAGGATATGCTGGATATGGATGCACTGGCTGAGTACAGAGCACACGCTCTGAATCCCAATCATCCCTGCCAGGGAGGTTCTGCACAGAACCCTGATATCTTCTTCCAGGCAAGAGAAGCATGCAACCCTTACTATGATGCACTGCCTGCAATCGTACAGGAATACATGGACAAGATCAATGCCAAGATCGGTACCAACTACAAACTGTTCAACTATGTAGGTGCTCCCGATGCAGAACAGATCATCATCGCTATGGGTTCCGTATGTGAAACCATCGATGAAACCATCGCTTACATGAACGCAGCAGGCGCTAAGGTTGGTGCGATCAAGGTTCGTCTGTACAGACCTTTCTCAGCAGAAGCTCTGGTTGCAGCAATTCCTGAAACCGTTAAGAAGATCACTGTTCTGGACAGAACAAAAGAACCCGGTGCAATGGGCGAACCTCTGTACCTGGATGTTGTTGCTGCATTAAAGGGAACTAAGTTTGAAACTGTTCCTGTATTCACAGGCCGTTACGGTTTAGGTTCCAAGGATACAACTCCTGCACAGATTCTTGCTGTATACAACAATGAAACAAAGCAGAAGTTCACTGTTGGTATCGTTGATGATGTTACCAACCTGTCACTGGAACTGGGCGATGCTCCCGATACCACACCTG
>JALETI010000087.1 GCA_022781515.1 Lachnospiraceae bacterium | reverse complement strand
CACTGTCATATGGGGGTACAGGGCATAGTTCTGGAATACCATGGCGATATCACGATCCTTGGGAGCGATATCGTTGCAGAGCTTTCCATCGATGTACAGTTCGCCGTCGGAAATATCTTCCAGACCGGCTACCATACGAAGAGTTGTGGATTTACCACAGCCGGAAGGACCTTACGCCGTATTTTCCAAAAAGAAACAGAAAATGCTGATGAACTGTGGTCTGGTTTTTATCCTGGCAGGGGTCGTCATCATGGTAATTCAGTATTTCCTTCATATGACTTCCCTTTTACTCAGTGCCACCATTCTGTTTCCCGGTATTTTTGTAATCGTATGGGCAATTCGTCTTCCACAGACAGAATACAAAAGAAAACTGAAACTTTTCAACCCGAAAAACAAGAATGGAAAAATGAGGCGTACCACCTGCTTTTCTTATGGAGATTTTTCCGTACAGGCAGATGGTCAGGATCCTGTTTATTTTGACTACACGGAAATCAGTGAATGGAAAGAGACCGAACATCTGCTCATTCTGATCTGCAATGACCATACCGGTATCATGCTGGATAAAACCGGATTCACCGTCGGAAATGCAGAAATAATAAAAAAGCAGGAACAGAAATGTAAGAACGCCCTTGAAAAAACAAATTGAATCTGTCTGGACTGTTCAAACAAGTCTGTTCCTGCATTCTGCCTGCTTTTGCAGATATACAATATACTTTTATTTTGCACACATCACCGCAAGATATCTTTCTTTCACCGTACGCACTCTGCTGTTCATTGAAAAAGAAAGACTTCCCTGTGCACGCTTTCCGGTTACAGAGATTTCATAATCACCGGTTTCCTGAATATTGACTGTAAAATCACCCAGGCCCTGACCATTTCCCTCATAAACAGGCTTCTGTCCCTTCATTCCGATACGGATAGAAAGATCACCATCGATCTGAACCATACTGACCAGAATCGAATCTCCTTTTTCCAGTGAATAGGTTTCTGTCAGTGTGGTATTCAGAATCTCCAGACCCAGCGAATAAAAGTTCTCTTCCGTTCTTCTGGAGAATACAGATTCTGTTCGCATATGATACCGGTGAACCAGAATCTGTCCTGCAAAAATACAGCAGATTATCATCAGAATCACAACTCCACCCAGCAGTGTTTTATTTCCTTCCCCTCTTCTGTCCATCACGTTTCCCCTTCTTTTTTTATACAGGAACCGATGGCCAGACCGGCCAGCATACCAAGCGGCAATCCCAATGCCAGATGATCCATGGCGGTTCCTAATGCCAGCCCAAGACTCATACCAAGACACATTCCCAGCAGACCATAATTGTCCTCTGACTGCTCTTTCTCATCCGATTTCTGATCAAAAGCCTGATCTGTTTTCTGTGCAATATCAGCTTTTCTTTTTTCTTTTTCATTAAATACCACTGCCAGAACGGCAATTGATAATCCCATAACCACCCAGGGAAATGCTGCAAATATAAAATCCTTCATCTCTCATAACCCCTTCCTTATATCATTCGTTTTAACTGTCTTCATTTTGTTTTAACTGTCTTTATTTTAATGAAATTTCTCTTTTCTTTCTAGGTGTTTTCTTCAGATAAATGTGTCAGAATTTGAGATGTGGGAAAGGAAATGTGTGTATAAATCACATTATTTCAGCAGATACATAAAATACCCCGCATAGGTCAGAAGCATTACAGTTCCCGCCTTTCTGCCCAGACGGCAATTTCTCATGGAACAGATCCACAGCAATACCGCTGCACCGACTGCAATCATCGTATCCACCCGGAACTGAATCCGGAATGGAACCGAAATAATCAAGGCCGTGGTTCCCAATACAAATAGAATGTTGAAAATATTACTGCCGACGATATTGCCGATTGCGATATCTGCGCTTCCCTTTCTGGCAGCGGTTACGGATGTGACCAGCTCCGGAAGAGAAGTGCCGAGTGCCACTATGGTCAGACCAATAAATCGTTCACTCAGACCAATCAGTCTCGCAATGGATGATGCCGCATCCACTGCAAAATTACTTCCAACAATAATCATAACCAGACCGATCAATGTAAACACAATGCTTTTGAGTACAGATGTTTCAGGCTTTTTTGTTGGCTCCTCTTCTTCCATGGGATCTTTTCCGTCTTCTTTTTTTGAGATTTTAAACAGATAACCAAGATATACCAGAAACAGTATCCAGAAAATGATTCCTTCATAAAAGGCAATTTCCCCGTCCATGCCCATGAACAGCAGAACGGCTGTTATCAGGATCAGAAACGGCATTTCATATCGAATGGTATTTTTCTGAATCATCAGTTCAGTGATTACAGAGGTGATTCCCAATATAATCAGAATATTCAGAATGTTGCTTCCCACCACATTGCCAACGGAAATATCTGCATTTCCTTTCCATGCCGCGGCGAGACTGACCGCTGCTTCCGGCAGGCTGGTTCCCATGGCCACAATGGTAAGTCCGATTACCATTTCACTGATTCCAAAACGCTTTGCGATGGCACAGGCGCCATCCACGAAAAAATCCGCTCCCTTCATGAGCAATATAAATCCAATAAATAAAATAATGATATGCATCATAATCCTCCTGTCTGATTAAAAAAACGATCATACATAACAGTTTTTTCAGGCAGAAGATTATTTCATACCGTCCTTATCATGGATATAGCAAACGATTCTTCTTCCGGTATCATGAAAAATATCCTTCGAATTGGTGATACGGAAAAACCGGAGAATAAAAGGAAGTACAGAACAGGAAATCCAGCTTAAAATCCGGACTGCCCGATGCTGATTTCCATCGCGAATACCAAAGCCGGACTGACGCTGAATCGTGGTATCCGTAAGGAAATACACCGGATGCACATCAGGCAGTATATCATCCAGATATTGCGAACTTTGTGTTTCCTGCATTTTCCGACCGAAACAATCCGGCAAATCCATAACACAGGCAGAAAAGAGGAAGCCAATCCATAAAAAAATACATAAAATCAGACACTGACTGCGTCTTATGCTTTTTTCCTTCATAAGCTCCCTCTTTCCTGCTTTATTCCGCCTTATTTTTCAAATACCGGTTTCAACAGTATAGCGGTATATGGGGCAGGAAACAAATTGCATTTACATATAACCCAATATTTTTCCGGAAAACGCAGCCACGTATGACAAAAATCCCCTGTACACCCAAAAGGCATACAGAGGATTCTCTGATCATTTTAAATAATTATTTATAATCCGATCATACCCACATAAGCGGGCAGGAAAGCCATGATTACAATCAGAATTGCTGTCGGAATAGAACCAAATTTTAATACATCCTGCGGTTTATAATATCCGTAACCGTAACTGAACAGGAATATCGGTTCAATCCATAACAATGTCGGTGTACATGCCCAGAAAGCAGGAATAAACAGAAGTGCAACCGGGCTTGCTCCCAGTACCGGAGCCAGAGCCAGCAGAGGCGCACCAAACAGTGCTGCAATGGCCGGAGCGGTGGGGATAAATGCACGGATCAGACATACAACCAGACTGATAATGATAAATGCCATCATGATATTCATACCGGTAAGACCGGAGAAAATCTGGGTAACAATGTAGTTCATGATACCTGTTACATTCAGACCCGCTACCAGAACACCTACGGAACCGATGGTAAAAGCCAGGTTCCAATTGATACGATTGGAAGTATCTTTCCATTCAAGTACATTGATTCCCGGAAGAAACATCAAAGCCATACCACATACTGCAACAAGCGTTACATCGAATACTTTTACCCATGTACCTAAAATCCAGCAAACAAGCATGGCAGCAATAACCAACATTGTCTTCCATTCTTTTGTATTCAATTTACCATGTTCATTCAATCTGGTTTCCAGCTCATCCATTGCTTCCTGGCTGATTGCTTCCGGTTTAAATATGAAAGTTGCCCAAACACCTACCAGAATAATAGAAATGATTGCCAGAGGAGCCATCAGAAGAATCCATTGCGTAAAGCTTACATCAATATTGGCATTTTCACTTAGCAACTGCATAATCAGGATATTACCGGGTGTACCGGCGGGAGTGATCAGTCCGCCTATACCTGCACAACAGGGAATACCGATCATCAGACATTTTCCAAGTCCGGATTTGCCGGAATCACATTTATTAGCATGAAGAAGAGCCAGGCCCAGATTCATGTAAATAATACAGGTAGACAAGTTGGACATTACAGAAGATGTAATACCGGTAGCAAGTAAAAGGATAATAACCAGCATTTTTGAATTACCCTTTGCAAGCTTTGTCATACCG
>JALETI010000039.1 GCA_022781515.1 Lachnospiraceae bacterium | reverse complement strand
TTATTCTTTAACAGAAGAATTTCAATGGCAGCACCTGTACCTTCTTTTACACCATACAGTCTGGCCGGAATTACTTTTGTATTATTAATTACCAGAACATCTCCTGCCTTCAGATATGATTTGATCTCTCTGAAATGCTTATGTTCGATCTCTCCTGTTTCTTTATTCAACACCAGAAGTCTGGATGAAGCCCGGTCTTCCAGAGGATCCTGGGCAATCAGTTCTTCCGGCAGTTCATAATCAAATTCTTTTACATCCATACTCTATTCCCTGCTCTGTTCTTCTTTAATACATCGAAAAGGAGATGCATGATGCACCTCCTTTCTTTTCACACCGAATCCCTCAGGATTCGTTCATTGTTTCAATCCACGCCTGGTAAGATAAACCGTGTGCGACATCGTATGCTGGCGTGGAATTGTCCTACATGGAATCCTACTGCAGATTTTCTGAAAGAATATAACCCAGCCCTCCGCTGTATTTAACGACTGTCCAGTCGCCATCTGTACCTACAGCAGTCACGCTGGAACCTCCTATCAGCCTGCTGCCGATTTCCGCCTCTTTGGAAGGACCTTTTCTGATAAATACATTCACCCTTGCCGTAACCTGCTTTTCCGATGCAAACGGAGTATAACTAACTTCCGGTTTGGTTTCCGCTGCTGTGGTTTCTGCAGGGGTGGTCTCTGCAGGTGTCGTTTCCGCTGCTGTAGTCTCCGCAGGGGTGGTCTCTGCTGCCTGAGAGCTTTCCGGTGAAGAAGTTTCAGGAGCCGCCGATGATTCACCGTTTCCTTCCTGTGCACCTTCATGCAGCTTTGCAATCAGAGCGCTGAGCTTTTCATCGGATTCTGCTGCAGAAGCAAGTGCATTGTTCACATCGGCCACCAGTGCAGCCGCACTGTCACTGTTCTGTACCTCATCCAGCCATGCAGCAACTTCACCGTCCACATCTCCATTGTTAATAAACAGTGCACCGTCTTCATTGGTGCATACATACTCTCTGATCATACTGGGAGCAAGTGTATCAATGTTTTTAAACTTTACTTCATAATAAACAAACACCACATAGGTTCCTTCCAGCAGACCTGTTCTGGAATAGCATCTGATATTCTGATAGTCTTCGATGTACTCGATTTCCTTACTTACCGTCTCCTGATCCGGTGCGTTGACCATGATCTTCCCAAGTGCTGCAGCATCTCCTGCCTTCAGATCATTAAAATACGTTTTAAAAAGTTCAGTGATTGCAGAATCCTTTTCTTCCGTTAATTCGATTGCTGCATCCTTTACTTCATCTGAATCATTGGTGATCGGTATTACAGAAGATTCACCGTCTGTTTTTCCACCTTTTGTAGATGATGAGCATCCTGACAGAATGAAAGAAAACATACATGTGAATACCAGCAATAAAGCTGTATGCTTCAAAAACATCCGTCCTTTTCTGCTCATATGTTCAGCATCGCTGCCTTTCATCATATGATTCCTCCTTATGTGCTAAAAGCAAAAATTCCTCTCAATAACTACGTATTGTATCACTGATTATCAACATGATATCAAATAACTTGTGAGAATGCAAGTTAAAAAAGACGAAAGAGACAGACAGACAGAGAAATCTCAGTAGAATCTCTCCATGATCTGCCTGTAAAAATGTGTGTCCGCCCACACTTTTGCACGAAAAAATGCATCTGACAGGAGTCGAACCTGCGCACATGCCTCCGGAGGGCACTGCTCTATCCACTGAGCTACAGATGCATCTTCAACAGTATAAACAGTTTATCAAAAAAAATCAAGTCTTTTTTTTATTTTTTTGTTGACATCAATAGTCTTATTGTGTTATGGTGTTTTTGCCTTTTAATATAGTCCTTTTTTTATTCCGCTGTGACGTGTCTGTTTCATGTCCTGACGGAACCGTTGTTTTTCTGAGCCCGACAGAAATGAAAGAATTTTTTCTATTTATCGGAGGAATTTTATATGTTATACGACAGTTTCAAAAACTATATCCGAAACTCATTTACCGAACTGATGGGGCCTGATGTGCCGATTCAGATTCATTCCGTTCTGAAAAATAACAATGTACACCTGGATGCGCTTACCATCCTGCCAAAAGGAGAATCCATTTCACCATCCATTTATCTGAATGATTATTACAGCAGATATCAGAATGGGGCATCGCTGAACAGTATCATCCGTGAAATCACTGAGGTTTATGAAACCAGCAGAAACCAGTTCCGCATCAATACCGATGATATTATGAATTTCAATTGCGCCAGAAATCTTGTGGCATATAAGCTGATCAACTATGATGCAAATTCAGAACTGCTGAAAACCATTCCCCATATCCGCTATCTGGATCTGGCCATTATCTTTTATCTTCTTCTGGAAAGAAACGGATATGCCGGTGCAACCGCAATCATAACCAACGAACATATGGAAATGTGGCAGACCGATACGGATACACTTTACGCACTGGCAGTTTACAACACACCGCGTATGCTGGATATCAGTTTTACAACACTGGAGTCCATGATGCGGGAAATGATCATGGAAGATCTCCGTTATCATGCTTCATTCTATAAAGAACTGGAAAAAATATCCGATGAAGGCATGCTGACAGAAGAAACCATCTCTCTGATGGCCGATGATATTATGGATCAATACACTGCCGATTCCGGTCAGTCAGACATGTTCGTTCTGACCAATACCAGCCGGTCCAACGGAGCAGCTGTCATCTTATACGAAAATGCACTGGTTCAGGCCGCTGACCGGATCGGAAGCAGTTTTTATATTCTGCCCAGCAGCATTCATGAAATGATACTTCTCCCTGCAAAGGAGGATGATCCCTTTACAGTGGAAAATCTGGAAGAAATGGTCCGTGAAATCAACCTGCATGATGTTGCTGCAACAGAAAAGCTTTCCGACACCATATATTTTTATGATGCGGAAAGCCGAACCGTTTCCATGCTGGTATAAAATATACTGATAGACTATATGTATTCCCTGTTCTTACTTCCATCTGTTTCAACAGATATTCGGAGTGAAACACAGGAATTATTTCTGAAACTGTCCACAGTAGGACTTCAGTACATCATCTGAATAGCCGCAGGACTGCATCTGTTCAGCCAGACCGCTGCCTGCAACTGCACCGGATACCACTTCCAGATAACTTTCCATGTCAGCTCTGCATGTGCTGCCGAAATCGATGATAACCGGCTGTGTTGCCGCAGCATCTGCTGCAAACAGATAAAACATATAGGGATCGCCATCCAGGCCGGAAAGGAAATCCAGATTTCCCTGATTGGTACACCAGATCAGTCCCCTTGCAAACTTCATGTTCTGAACAATACGGTCACCGGAAGAAGCGGATATTTCACGGATCAGGAAAGGTCCTTCCTCATCCAGCAGGTAAACTGCAAGCTGCCCCTGCTCTTCAAAGGGCAGATTCGGTACACGAATACCGGAAACGCTGCTTGCAGCAGCCTGCCGGGCAAAGTCCGGAATTCCGTAAAGGAAAACTTTATGAAAATCCGTTTCGAGAATAACGGACATATCCTTTGCTGCAAATTCAGCAGCTGATTTCAGGCAGTTCTCCATATCTTCATCGCATACCAGACTCACAGCCTGGAATCCGTTTTCTTTTAATATCTGAATCGCAGATTCGATTTCCGGTGCCGGAATCAGACTCTGGTTCAGACGCATGATCATCAGTTTTTCACCTGATGACTGGTTCTTATCTAACAACTGAATTAAACGATTCACTGTTCCACCTTCTTTCCGAGACATTCATCCATCCACTTCTCTGAGGGACGTCCTGACAGTACCACAACAACATTTTCATCCAGTCGGTAATTTCCCGCTGTCCGGATAACCTCTGCCACGGCATACGCACTGTTTTCATCCGGGAAAATTCCCTCCAGAGCTGCCAGTTCCAATGCTGCTGCCCGGGCCTCTTCCCGGGTAACCGTAACGGTATTCACTTTCTTTTTCGCTGCCATTGCAGCCAGTTCCGGCTCTGCACCGGCAGGAAAAATCATATCTGCATTCCGGCTTCCGAGGCATCTGCCCTTTTCATCCTGAATAAACAGGGAACACATTCCCTGTGAAATACCGGGTGTCCCTTGGTCCAGCACCGGATTTTCTTCCTTTTCCACCGCCACAAGTCTGGTACCTGTTTCTTCAGTGAAAGGATAGAAAGTGCCGACAGCAGAACCGTCCATATCTGCTGCTGCCACAATCAGTTCCGGTAGTCTTCCGCAGCTTTCCTGAATCTGTTCTTTTATTTCTTCCCCAATTACTTTCTGATATTCTCTCACCATCAGCGGATAAGGGTGAGGGCCTGCTGCCCTTGTAAATATGTATACGGTTCCGGGCTGCTTCTGAATCCATATCTTCCATGCGGCTTCACAGGCATCTTCAAAATTCCCCTTTACCAGAGTGACCTCCGCATGATTCAGCTGCATTTCGGAAACTTCTCTGCTATGATCCGCTGCCAGCTGTTCCGGCATCATGACATGACATTTCATGCCGTTGGCAGCTGCCAGTGCAGATGCGATGGAGCCGTGATCTGCCTGATAGATGGGGATCAGCACCGTTCTTCTTCCGATTCTCTTTCCGATAATCATCTGTCCGGCAATGGCTTCAAAACTGCTTCCGCCGTAAGGAAGCAGATCCTCTCTTTTCAGATAGATATCCGGACCATATTTTTTGGATAAGAGTCTCGCTTTATATAAAGGTGTTTTTCTCCCTCCATAAATGTTGCAGAAATAGTTCAGTTCATTGGTAAAACACTGGTCCTGTGCAACAAACTGATGCTCCCCTTCCATTTCTGACAAAGCACCCATCAGTGCTTCCGGCATATACTGTCCGCCAAACTTCTGATGATAGTACCCTCTTCGTTCCATGACGTACCTCCTGTCATTCTTTCGAATTCATTTTTCCCCCGTATTGTACCACAAAATCCGTTTCAAGTGAATATAACTTCTCAAATTGGGACCGATCCGATTTGTTACTTTTACATGGTAAACAGATAAAGAGAACCCCTTGATTTTTTTTATAATGTCTGATACACTTCATTCGCATGGAATCTGAATTTTCAGCATGGATTCAAACAGGAAAATATTTGCTTCGCGAACCGAATCCGGTGCCATATCTCTGCAAGCATCGATTTGAATTGTATTTACTGTGTTTAAACAATAGAAAGGACTTTGTCATGTTATATAAAATCCCGATTGAAACTTCGGCACGACATATTCATATCACCAGAAAAGATTTTGAAAAACTCTACGGACCCGGTGCCGAACTGACGATAAAAAAAGAACTGAGCCAGCCCGGACAGTATCTTTCCAATGAACAGCTGACGGTTAAAGGTCCCAGAGGGGAATTTGAAAAAGTAAGTATTCTCGGCCCTTTCCGAAATGAAACGCAGGTTGAAATATCTTTAACCGATTCCAGAAAACTGGGAATTCCCGGTGTCATCCGACAGTCCGGAGATATTGCAGGAACGCCCGGATGTACCCTGATCGGAAAATGCGGTTCTCTGGATATTTCCAAAGGTGTTATTGTTGCAAAGCGTCATATTCATATGACACCGGAACAAGCCATTCATATGAATGTCCGGGATAACGATCTGGTTTGTGTAATCACAAAAAGCTATGAACGAGCCATGATTTTTGCTGATGTGGTTGTCCGTGTAAACAAAAGCTTCCGCCTTGCCATGCATGTGGATACGGATGAGGCGAATGCATTCTCCGGAGATGAAAACCCTTACGGTATTATCGTGAAGCTGTTCGATGATACCAGCTACGATATGCTGATGTGGATGGAAGAACTGGAAAGCGGTATCTATCGTTAATCGAATCCCATTATTCAAACGAAGACTCCTTTCGGACAGATACCGCATGTTCAGATGTTCAGAATTTCATTTTTTTATAATCATCACTTACAGCCGCAGTCTTTGTCAAATGAAGGATTGCACATATAATAATTTCTGGAATCCAGCTGTTCCTGCACCATGCGGAGGCCTTCGCCGAACCGCTGCAGATGCACCACTTCACGTGCCCGCAGGAAACGGATGGGATCACAGACATCGGGATCACAGGTCAGACGCAGGATATTATCATATGTTTTTCTGGCCTTTTGTTCTGCCGCCATATCTTCATACAGATCTGCAATGGGATCTCCGGTACACTGGAACTGAGCGGAACTGAATGGCTGGCCGGATGCTGCCATGGGCCAGACGCCTGTGGTGTGATCCACATAATACGGTTCAAAACCGGCTTCCTTGATTTCTTTCATGGAAAGATTTCTGGTCAGCTGGTATATGATGGCGGCCACAATTTCAAGATGAGCCAGTTCTTCGGTTCCGATATCCGTGAGAAGCCCTGCCACTTCTGCCTGCGGCATGGAGTATCTCTGATTCAGATACCGCATGGATGCTCCCAGTTCCCCGTCGGGTCCTCCCAGCTGAGACATGATAGCCTGTGCCAGTCTGGGATCCGGATCCTTGATATTTACCGGATATTCAAGTCTTTTTTCATAGATCCACATACGTTAACAACCTCCTTCCCAGGGCATCGGACCCTCTCCCCAGGTCCAGGTATATTTACGATAACGGCTTTCATTGCATCCGCAGGGTCTTCCGGTATTGACATCCGAAGCAGTCAGGGGACCGTACAGTGTCACATACTCTTTTCGAAGCTCCCTGTATTTTTTATTGTATTCTTCAAACAGTGAAAAGGCTTTTTCATCTTCCGGATGGGTATCCAGGAACAAAATCAGATCATACAGGGCAAAGCCGATTTCACTGATTTTCATTAACATTGCATGACGTTCTTTCATCATTTTCCACAGCCTCCTCTTAGAAACGGTTTATACAGTTCCGGGAAAATGGTTCCTTTTTGAAAACCATCCGAACAGCTGAAGGTTTCTCCGAATTTCTGCCAGGGCATATAGGCCATGGCAAGATGCACGCTCTGCATTTCACCTTCTGTCCGACATACAGGTTCACTTTTCACAGGTTTCTGTGTGTTCCCACAATCACAGGAATTTCTGTTATTCTGCATCATCCGGTTATCATGATTTTGCCAGGTTCGGCTCTGTTGATTCTGACCGGCTCTGTTCATCTGAAATCTTCCATTATCACATCTGGAACGGTTCTGATCCATGAAAATCTCCTTTCATTCGGCATATTCTGCCAGTTGATTCTTCATATACAGTTTATGCGTATTTTTCTGTTCGGTCACAGAAAAAACCGCCGATGATAGTATGTGCTGAATCAGGAATCGTATGCCGTACGCTGACTGGCAAAATGTTTCATTCTGCTTACATTTTTAGTCTGCAAATCGGAGAAATATATC
>JALETI010000033.1 GCA_022781515.1 Lachnospiraceae bacterium | reverse complement strand
GCAACAAACAGGTGCTATGCACCCAGCCGGGAGCCTAGCGCCGTGTGTTGTCAGCAGCCCGTTTCTCGGTCTGCGTGTAGTTCCTTGTAAACTGACCTAAACCAATCACAACAAATTTAAAAACTACTGTCTATGGTCCGTTCAGCTATCGAACTGCATGTAAATTTCTAAACTATACTCCTGAAATGGAAATCAGTCTGAACTCCTGCACGGCCTTGATTCAGTTTTATAATCGATATTTTGAACCTGAAATCCATGGGGATATTGTTGCTTTTGCATCCCATAATTTTATGGCTGAAAATGTCCATTTAAAAGCTCAGTTTCAGCAGATGGAAGCAGATGACTTTTCCAGAAAATGTATAGATTATTTTACGGGAACTTATTATATATATTATAAATCTTCGGTACATGCTGAGAAAATCACCGGTGGAATTGTACAAATATATGAATGGAATAAACGGCTGCGGATGAAGCTGGTATCCTGCCTGATGTCAGATGAAGAACTGGACCTTGCAAAAGAAGTCATTGATGAAACCCATTGTACACCTGATGAAGGTATGGAGCGTTTCCTGCAGAATGAGAGGATTCGCGAAACCGGAGGAATATATTTTTACCATGATGCATGGATTGATATGAATGAAAAAAAAGGAACCTTTACTGTTTCGTTTACAGATTCAGGGATTTCAAATCAGGTGATGCTGCTGTCTCTTCATAATAGCACGATTTTTCTTTATTCTGATCTATATGAGAAATATATAGCCGGAATGGGGTTCAGTTTCTATTTATCGGCTGATGGGGCGAAAATGTATACCAGAAGATTTTGTCTGTCAAGATATAGATTTTCAATGGCAAATGATTGCCATATACTGAATGGCTTTCTTAATTTAAGAGAGGAAAAGGCTGGTGTTTCTGTCATTTCAACAGAAGAAGTAACAAACTGGCTGCGTGAAGTGTGCAGAAAACGGAACGGATAACAGGGTTGACAGAATGAAAATAACGAGTGAAAAGCAATTCAGTATTGACAAACGTATGTTTGTATTGTATTATGGAAAAACAGAACAAATGTTTGAATAATACAGGGAGGGATTGCTCATGCTTCGTTATACAAGTTCAGATACTATGCTGGTGGATTATATGAGTCAGGAATATTATGGGATGCTGGAATTACATGTTTCAGAAAATCAATGTGCATTTCTGAGACATGCAGATGGCAAAAGCGATCTCTTCGATCCGGGAGAGTATGTGATTTCACAGGAAAAGTCATCTGCTTTTACCGGTTCCCTGTTTGCAAAAGCGGATCGCGTGGATCTGTTCTGGCTGAATCTTTCCGATCACATTGATATGAGACTGAATCATGATATTCATGTGATGGAGCAGCTGGTGAAGCATCTGCTGCCGGAATTAAAGACCTATTACCCGGTTGCAGTACGGGTGGCAACGGATATTTCGGTTCGGATTGATGATCGCAGTCGATTTCTGGCATTTCTCTGCTCCAGTGAACAGAATTCCCGCTATCCGGTTAGAGATACGGAAAGTCTGCGTCAGCTTCTGGAAAGAAAGCTGTATTACAAGATGGAAGAAGCAGTGAACGAGGTGAAGCAGCGTCTGAACAGGAGTATTTATGAGATGAATCAGATTACGGATGAAATCGAAGTAGCTATCATGGATTCCTTATGCGATCTTTTGGCGTTCTTTGGACTGGAGCTGGTGGCAGTTCACGTAAGCAGGATCATTTTAGGCAGCAGCAGTCTGGTTAATTTCCGGAAAAAAGAGAATGAAACCATGGACTGGTACAATCAGATACAGATGGAGCGATTTGCGAAGAAGCAGACCAGATCCCGCAGACAGAGCGGAAAAGGCAGTGAAAAGAGCAATGCAGCTGGAGCCCGGATTCCGGCAGAGATGGCATTCTGTTCATAGGGTGAAAGTGCGACTTCATCACTGAACGGTGTTATATACTGTTTATTTTATGTTCACTTCCGGAAATTTTTTGCCCATATGTTATTAAGCACCTCAGTTTGAGGTGCTTTTTTAGATAGTCTGTGATGTCTGGATCAAGATGAGTTCAATGCACATGTCATTTTAATTACCGGCATATGTCAAAAAAGTTATTGACATATGTCAGTAACAGACCTATACTATTGACAGAAAGATCATGTTGGGATCGAAAATGGTGAGGGGGATGATAATTATGAAAATTGCGATTCCTTTGGATGAAAACAGACAGGATGTCTGCATTGTTCTGGCACGTGCACCATACTTTTTATTCCGTGAGGACGGGAAGGATACGATAGCAGACAATCCTGCAGCTCATGCCAACAGCGGAGCAGGTGTTCAGGCAGCACAGTTTCTGGTTGATGAGAGTGCAGATGTCCTGATTACCGTTCGCTGCGGACAGAATGCGGCAGATGTGTTGAAAGAATCCGGTATGAGAATCTATAAATCCATCCATAAAGCCGCATTGGATGATATGATCGCATGGGAGGACGGTAAACTGGACGAACTGACGGAATTCCATAGCGGCTACCATGGTGTACGATGAAAATTGCATGTTTAAGCGGAAAGGGTGGAGCAGGGAAAACGCTGACAGCAGTGAATCTTGCGGCTGCTGCAGGGACAGCTGCCTATATCGATTGTGATGTGGAGGAACCCAACGGCAGATTATTTCTGAAACCGGAAAATGTACAGATACAGACAGTCAATTCACTTCTCCCGGCTTTCGATGGCGGAAAGTGTATCGGGTGTAAAAAATGTGTTCAGTTTTGCCGTTTTCATGCATTAACCTATATCAAAGAGAAACCAATGGTATTTTCCGAGGTATGTCACAGTTGCGGCGGCTGTTTGCTGGTATGTCCGGAAAATGCAGTTACGGAAATAAATAAACCCATAGGAATTATTGAAATGGGATGGCATCAGAAAATTCGTGTGGTGACCGGAATTTTAAATCCGGGAGAAGCGTCCGGTGTTCCGATTATCCGTGAAGCATTAAAACAGGATGATGGGCTGATGATTATTGACTGTCCGCCGGGAAGCGCCTGTTCTGTCATGGAAAGTGTACGGGATGCTGATTACTGTATCCTGATAGCGGAACCCACTGTATTCGGATTTCATAATTTCAAAATGGTATGGGAACTTGTTTCCCTGATGAATAAAAAATGTGGTGTGGTAATTAATAAGCAGGAAGTACCTTATGAACCGCTGGAACAGTTCTGTCAGGAAAAACAATTGCCGGTTCTGGCAAGAATTCCTTATGATAAGGAAATTGCAGAAGTGATTGCCGGAGGAAAGATACTGACTGAAATCAGTGTGAAATATGGGGAATTATTCCATAGTATGCTGAAACAGATCGGAGGGGAAGTATGAAACGGCTTCTGATTCTCAGTGGAAAAGGCGGCACCGGAAAAACAACAACTGCTGCGGCTTTTATTCATTTTGCGAAGGCAAAGGCAGCAGCAGATTGCGATGTGGATGCTCCAAACCTGCATCTGGTAACAGAGTGGAATGAAGATCCTCATGTCACAGATTTTTACGGAGGAGAGAAAGCGTATATTGAATCTGATAAATGTATTGGATGCGGGGAATGTGAAAACCATTGCCGTTTTGATGCACTGATTAAAAATGGGGACAGGTATACAGTGAATGAATATGCCTGTGAAGGCTGTGGCGTCTGTGCTTATGTCTGTCCACGGGATGCAATCAGACTGGATACGGATCAGGCAGGCCGGAAGATGCTGTATCTGGACAATGGTGTTTTCTCAACAGCAGTTCTGAAAATGGGCCGGGGAAATTCCGGTAAACTGGTAACCGATGTAAAAATGGCGATGCTGAAGAATGCACCGGAGACCGATCTGGCGATTCTGGATGGTTCCCCCGGCATTGGATGCCCAGTCATGGCATCCATCAGTGGAATGGACCTGGTGCTGGTGGTGGCAGAGCCCAGCTTTTCAGGTATCAGTGATATGAAACGATTGATTCAGACGGCAGAGACCTTCCGGACAAAACTGGCAGTCTGTGTCAATAAATGGGATATCAGTCCGGAAAATACACAGAAAATTCAGGATTACTGTATCGAAAACAGAATTCTATTTGCAGGAAAAATTCCATATGACAGACATGTATCTGCTGCAATCAATGCAGGGCAAAACCTTGCGGAGGTAGATTGTCCCGCAAGAGAGGCATTATTAGAGATATATAAAAATACATGTAAATTGCTGGTATGATTTCATGAATTGATAAGCGGTTTTGACTTCAGGGGGGAACAAACCAAAGAAGTGTGGATGAGAAAATGATTATCGAAAGAGTTTGCGAATAAGAAAAGGAGAGTATGATTATGAAAATTGCAGTAGCAGCCATGGGCAACCGTGTGGCAGGACATTTTGGACATTGTGAGAATTTTATTTTCTATGAAACCGATAGCGGAACGATTCTATCCGTCAATTCCGTTCCGAATCCCGGACACCGTCCCGGATTTCTGCCCAATTATCTGGCAGACAACGGTGCGCAGGTTATTATTTCCGGCGGTATGGGCGGAGGTGCTGTAGATATTTTCAATGAACGGGGTGTGGAAGTAATTATCGGTGTTCAGGGGGATGCTTCAGAAGTGGTTGAAACCTATCTGCGCGGAGAACTGGTTTCTACCGGTTCTATTTGTCATAAACATGAACATTCCCATGAATGCGGCGGACATGCATAACAGGAAATCCGTTTTTCAGGCGATGCGGGGTAATGGGTCAGTTACCTCTGCATCGCCTTTTTTATCCGGTTTTGAACTAAAGTGACCGCAATCCCATTGGCTTCAGATACTGGGTGGTTTATTTCCGGTTACCGTTTAGAAAAGTTTAATAATTCTGCGTAAAATAGTGCTTGCAAAAACGAACATAAGTTTGTATAATAGACGCAAGAGGTGAGAACGTATGTACGAAATTCAGGCAGAGTTAACGATGGAAGAGAAGCTGGTTATATTAAGTGATGCGGCAAAGTATGATGTGGCCTGCACCAGCAGCGGCGTACAGCGCAGCGGTAAAAAGGGGATGCTGGGGAATTCCTGTGCAGCAGGAGTCTGTCATGCATTCGCAGCAGATGGCCGCTGTATTTCTCTTTTGAAGATACTGATGACGAATCATTGTGTATATGACTGCAAGTACTGTAAGAATCGGAAGAGCAATGATATTCCGCGTGCAGCTTTTACTCCGGATGAAATATGCCGGCTTACAATTGAGTTTTACAGAAGAAACTATATAGAAGGTCTGTTTTTAAGCTCCGGTGTTCTGAAAAGTCCGGATTATACCATGGAAAAGATGTGTGAAACATTGCGGAAGATTCGGACGGAGTACCATTTCAACGGTTATATACATGCGAAGGTGATTCCCGGTGCATCACAGGAATTGATCTATTCAATCGGGCTTCTGGCAGATCGCGTCAGCCTGAATATGGAATTGCCGACCCAGGAGAGTCTGAAAAAGCTGGCCCCCCATAAAAGCATGCGAACCATTCTCCGACCCATGAGTGAGATTTCCAATACAATTGCGTCACATCGTCTGGCCATTGGTAAAGATACCCGGATGGAGAGGGACGGAATCAACCGTCATCTGATTCACAGTATCTGGGGAGATGATGCGAGACGGATTTCCGGTATGGAAACGGATTCTCTGTCACGCGTTTCATTATCTTTGCCGGCAGAGAAAGCAGATCTGGCCCTCAGCCGTTCTTTTGCAGAAGCAGGACAGAGTACGCAGATGATTATCGGTGCCACAGGTGAAACCGATCTGGAACTGATCCGAACCACACAGAGTCTGTATCAGGCTTTTGATCTGAAAAGAGTGTTTTATTCCGGATATATTCCGCTGAATGAAGATGCTGACCTTCCTGAAATCGGGACCCCGGTTCCCCTTCTGAGAGAACATCGTCTGTATCAGGCCGATTGGCTGATGCGCTATTATGGTTTTATGGCAGAAGAACTGCTGACAAAGGATAATCCGTTTTTTGATCCGAAACTGGATCCGAAATG
>JALETI010000025.1 GCA_022781515.1 Lachnospiraceae bacterium | reverse complement strand
TTCTACGATCCATATCTGCTGGGGAGCCCAGTCTGGTCTGTATTATCATTAGGGAATTAACAAGCATCTGATGCATGAAAAATTATCCGGAATCTATACCCAGAAGGTTACTGACCGTAAAATACCTCTGGTCCGGAGCTTTGATGACCAGTTTACTGCCCCCCATTCCAGATATACCACGGTAAAGCGAAAGGAAATTCTTCGGAATCCCGATCTGATTATCTGTGCGGAATCCGATGAGGCAGGCGTATATCTGGTAATGAGTGTGGACGGAAAGCGGATATTTGTCTTCGGCCACCCGGAATATGATCGCATGACACTGAATGAAGAATATAAGAGAGATATTGGAAGAGGGCTGGATCCTGCCATGCCGGTTAATTATTATCCGGACAATAATCCGGATAAGTTCCCCCTTCTGACATGGAGAAGTCATGCCAATCTTCTTTATACAAACTGGCTGAATTTCTATGTATATCAGGAAACACCATATGAACTGGATGGAAATGATGATACGGAAGCGTAAGATTTCGATCTGCAAATGACTTGCATATGGAAAAAGACTGTGCTATAGTGAGTATTCGATACAGACAACGATCAATAATAATAATTCAGCAGGCATTTTCGCAGATAATTGCGGATTCATGCTGAAGTGTTCTGATTTTTGAAAGGATGATTGATATGACAAAGATAGATATTATTTCCGGTTTTCTTGGTGCAGGCAAAACAACGCTGATTAAAAAGCTGCTTTCCGAAGCACTGCAGGGACAGCAGACAGTCCTGATTGAAAATGAATACGGCGAAGTGGGTATTGACGGCGGATTTCTTCAGGAAGCGGGAATTGAGATCCGGGAAATGAATTCCGGATGTATCTGCTGTACACTGGTTGGTGATTTTGAAGCTTCATTAAAAGAGGTTATGGCACAGTATCATCCTGACCGTATTATCATTGAACCCAGCGGTGTCGGAAAGCTTTCCGATGTTGTTCGTGCAGTCAGTGTTCTGAACGGAGATTCCGATGCACAGTTTAACAGTGCGGCAGCCGTTGTCGATGCATCCAAGGCAAAGATGTATATCAAAAACTTTGGTGAATTTTACAATGATCAGATTGCAACTGCGGGAACCATTATTCTCAGCAGAACCGGCTCCATGAAACAGGATAAAATTGAAAAGGTGATCAGCCTGATTCGCGGAATAAATACAACAGCGGAAATCATCACCACGCCCTGGACAGAAATCAGCGGACAGCAGATCCTTAATGCCATGGAAGGGGAAAAAGACAGTATGGCAGCTCAGCTGCTGAAAGAAGTGGAGGCGCATAAACATCATCACCACCATCACGAGGATGGGGAAGAATGCTGCTGCGACCATGACCACGATCACCACGATCACCACCACGAGGATGGAGAAGAGTGCTGCTGCGGTCACGATCATGACCATCATGATCACCACCACCATCATGCGGATGGAGAAGAATGCTGCTGCGGTCACGACCATGACCATGATCATCATCACCACCACCATGCAGATGAAGTATTTGCAAGTATTGGCATGGAAACAATCCGCAAATTCACAAAGGATGAAATTCATGAAAAGCTGAATGCCCTGGCTGATGAAAACAGATTCGGCATGGTTCTGCGTGCCAAAGGAATGGTTGCCTCTTCCGAAGGTGGTGACTGGATTCATTTTGATTATGTACCGGAAGAAATGGATGTACGTACAGGCTGCGCAGATGTTACCGGTAAGATTGTGGTAATCGGTGCCGGTGTAAAAGAAGATGCTGTAAAGGAACTGTTCCTGAAATAGATTTTACAATGCTGCAGGTTTTTGATTGATTTCGAAAATAAATAGCTTTTTTTGAAAAGGTGGGATAGATGATGTTTGGAAAAGAAAAAACGATTCCTGTATATATGATCAATGGTTTTCTGGAGAGCGGCAAAACTTCTTTTATTGCTTTCACATTGGAACAGGATTATTTTGCAATTGATGGAAAAACCCTGCTGGTTGTATGCGAAGAGGGTATGGAGGAATACGAAGAGGATATTCTGGAATCTTCCAATACGGTGATGGAACTGGTGGAAGACGAGAGTGATTTTACCCCGTCCTATCTGGAACAGCTGGCAAAAAAGCATAATCCCAGCCGTATCATCATTGAGTATAACGGTATGTGGCTGATGCGTGATAAAGAACTTCCTGCAGACTGGATGATTGAACAGCAGATTACCCATGTGGATGCATCGACCTTTGAAGTATTCTATAAAAACATGAAATCTCTTTTTGGTGAGATGGTTAAGAATTCCGATATGGTTATTTTTAATCGTTGTGATGAAGTGGAAGATCTGTCACCCCTCCGCCGTACCGTTCAGGCTGTGAATGCGACAGCTGAAATGGTATTTGAAGATGCAGAGGGTGAAGTGATGGAGATGACAGAAGAGGATCTGCCCTATGATCTGAATGCGGATGTGCTGGAACTGGATGGACCTGCATATGCCATCTGGTTTATGGATGCAATGGATAATCCGGAACGCTATAACGGAAAAGTAGTTCACTATAAGGGCCTTGTCATGCATCCGAGAAATTTCCCGAAAAATGCATTTGTCCCCGGTCGAATGGTAAATACCTGCTGTGAAGATGATATGGCATTTTTCGGTTTTGTTGTAAAGAGCAAAAATGCGGAAAAATTCAAAGATGGTGACTGGGTGGATGTAACCGCAAAGATCCAGATTGAATTCTGGGAGGATTATGAAGGAGAAGGACCTGTCCTTTATGCTTCCGATATCCGTTCCACCAGAAAACCGGAACAGGATATTATCAGTTTCATGTAGATGGTTATTGTCCATTACCGGAAGAGATGGGAATCTTTTCTGATTGAAAAAACTATCTGATATAGATATAAAAGAAAGGCGGCATCGGTTATCGGTGCCGCCTTTGCTGATTTTAAGTTAGTTTTCTATCTTCGTGTCAGATTATTTTCCGTATTTTCCTTCGTTGAAAAGGGTGATGACATTCTGAATCTTTGCAGAAGGATTCATCAGTTCGGATAAGGAAGCGTTATGGTTGATATAGTTGATGATGGATGCAAGGAACTTGCTCATATCCGCTTCGACATACCAGGGCTTTGTAAATACTTCAGCAGGTCTGTAATTCAGGTTGGTTGTAATAACCCGGTCAATATATCCCTTTTCATAGAATTCATCAAATTTTTCAAAACCGGCTGTGAAAAGACCGAAGGTGGAAAGGGCGAAAACATGGGCAGCCTTCTTTTCCTTCAGTTCACGGCAGGTATCCAGCATACTTTCACCGGAAGCAATCATATCATCCACGATGATTACTGTTTTGCCTTCCACACTGTTGCCCAGGAATTCGTGTGCAACGATGGGGTTGCGTCCGTCTACAACTCTGGAATAGTCACGTCTCTTATAGAACATACCGATATCTACGCCCAGGTTGTTGGCAAGATAAACGGCTCTGGCCATGGCACCTTCGTCCGGGCTGATTACCATAACGTTATCCTTTGTAATCTTCAGATCGGGCTCTGCTTTGAAAAGTGCCTTTACAAACTGATAAGTGGGCATGAAATTGTTGAATTCAAATGTCGGAATTGCGTTCTGAACACGGGGGTCGTGGGCATCGAAGGTGGTGATGCTGTCGATACCCATGCTTACCAGCTCTTCCAAAGCAAAAGCGCAGTCAAGAGATTCTCTCTTGCTTCTCTTATGCTGTCTGCTTTCGTACAGGAACGGCATGATAACATGAACACGGTGTGCATTCGATTCCGCAATGGAAATGATACGCTTTAAGTCTGAATAATGATCATCCGGTGACATATGGTTCAGACCATGGGGCATCTTATAGGTCAGGCTGTAATTTGTAACGTCACACATTACAAACAGGTCACTGCCTCGTACAGAACTTGTGATAACACCCTTTGCTTCGCCGGAACCAAATCTGGGGCAGGCGGATTCAATCAGATAATTGTCGCGATCATAGCCTCTCAGGTTTAAAACATAGTCGTTTCTTTCTTTCAGGAGGTCATAATCGTTCTTACGGAACTGAACGATGTAATCATTCACCTTCTGACCCAGTTCTTTACAGCTGTCCAGTGCTGCAATCTGCAGCGGCGCTACCGGAATAGCATCGCCAAAAGTATAATCTTTTGTCATTTCAATTCTCCCTCTCAGGCAGCTGACATATGCTGCCAATCAGTTACAATGATTCATTATTTTTATAACATTATATCGAACACGGGTCAAGGGCGTTTTATGTTCTTTACAAAATACCATATATAAATGGGAAATAGAACCTGCGTGCGGTTGCAAAAAAACCTTTGAATTGGTATGATAATAGATGGCAAATAGCCTGATAATAACTGAAAATAAGGTTTCTGTTCAGAGCCAACCTCGAAAACACTACGTGTTTCCTCGGTGTGACGTATCCGCCAAATAGATTTACAAAAATGTGCTCATGAATGCAGGCATTCACTACACATTTTGTGTAAATCTGCTTGGCTCTGAACAGAAACAAAATAAGGAGAGAAGCTTGAAAAAGAAACAGCATATTATTTCCGGTGTGGTTCCGGGTTCCATTGCAGAGGAAATGGAAATCGCGCCCGGTGATATTCTTCTGGAAATCAACGGTATGGAAATTGAAGATATTCTGGATTATCGTTTTTACGCGGAAGAAGAGAACGTGACTCTGGTTATCCGAAAACCGGATGGGGAAGAGTGGGAACTGGAAATTGAAAAAGAATATGGCGAAGACATCGGACTGGATTTTGAAAATGGTCTGATGGATGAATATAGATCCTGCAGTAATAAATGCATTTTCTGCTTTATCGACCAGATGCCTCCGGGCATGCGTGATACCCTTTATTTTAAGGATGATGACGCCCGATTATCCTTTTTACAGGGGAATTATATTACCCTGACCAATCTGAAGCAGAAGGATATGGAACGGATTGCCCGATATCATCTGAGTCCCATTAATATTTCCGTGCATACAACCAATCCTGAGCTGCGATGCAAGATGCTGCACAATCGCTTCGCCGGAAAGGCTCTGGAAAAAATTGACTTTTTTTACGAACATGAGATAGAGATGAATGGTCAGATCGTTCTGTGTAAGGGATATAACGATGGAGCGGAACTGGAGCGGACCCTGAAGGATCTGATGAGATACTGCCCGGTGATGCAGAGTGTATCCGTGGTACCGGTGGGTCTGACAAAATACCGTGATGGACTGTGTCCTCTGGAACCTTTTACAGCGGAAGAGGCAGCAGAGGTTATTGATCAGATTGAAGCGGTGCAGAGAATATGTATGGAACGATATGGATGCCATTTTGTTCATGCCAGTGATGAATTTTACACGCTGGCGGGAAGAGAACTGCCGGAGGAAGAACGGTACGATGGGTATCTGCAGCTGGAGAATGGTGTGGGTATGCTCCGTCTGCTGATGACAGAGACAAAAGAGGCGCTGGATGGAATGACCGGCGATGACAGGGAAGATCATCTGACAGTGGTGACAGGTCGTCTGGCATATCCTTACGTGAACCGCTGCGTTCTGGCGGTTCAGGAAAAATTTCCGAATATCCATGCAGATGTCATTGCAGTACGCAATGATTTTTTTGGAGAGCAGATAACGGTTTCCGGTCTGATAACAGGCAGCGATCTGATTCAGCATCTGAAGGGAAGAGAACTGGGCAGCCGTGTACTGATTCCGATTAACATGCTGCGAAGCGGAGAAGAGGTATTTCTGGATGATGTGACTGTGACAGATGTACAAAATGCTTTACAAGTTCCGGTCCTTAGTGTAAAATCAAGCGGACAAACGCTGGTGAACAGCATCATCAGTGCTTGTTCTTTCGAAGAGGTTCCCGAACGGTTTCGACCTTATGAGCAGAAAGGAGTTAATATATGAGTAAACCGATCGTTGCAGTTGTCGGACGACCGAATGTTGGTAAGTCTACATTGTTCAATGCACTTGCCGGCAGCAACATTTCCATTGTAAAAGATACACCCGGTGTAACCCGTGACCGTATCTATGCTGACTGTACCTGGCTGAATACTACATTTACCCTGATCGATACCGGTGGTATTGAGCCGGACAGCGGTGATATTATTCTGTCGCAGATGCGTGAACAGGCACAGATTGCGATCGATACAGCGGATGTTATTATTTTTCTTACAGATGTAAGGCAGGGACTTCAGGATGCGGATTCCAAAGTTGCGGATATGTTGAGACGCTCTCAGAAACCGGTTATTCTGGCTGTAAACAAAGTGGACAGTTTCCAGAAGTATATGGCGGATGTTTACGAATTCTATAATCTGGGTATCGGTGATCCCGTTCCGATTTCCGCAGCCAGCCGGCTGGGTATCGGGGATCTGCTGGAAGAAGTTGCAAAGCATTTTCCTGCTGTTTCCGAAGAAGAGGAAGAAGATGACAGACCGAGAGTTGCCATCGTCGGAAAACCCAATGTTGGTAAATCTTCCATTATTAACCGTCTGATCGGAGAAGACAGGGTTATTGTATCCAACATTGCAGGTACGACACGTGATGCAATTGATACCGTTATCCGTCACAATAAAAAGGATTATATTTTTATTGATACGGCGGGCCTCAGACGGAAAAATAAAATCAAAGAGGAATTAGAACGATACAGTATCATCCGTACGGTAACTGCGGTGGAACGTGCAGATGTTGTTATCATTGTTATTGATGCAACGGAAGGTGTAACGGAGCAGGATGCCAAGATTGCAGGTATTGCCCATGACAGAGGTAAGGGTATTATTATTGCTGTAAACAAATGGGATGCCATCGAAAAGGATAATCAGACGGTGAAGAAATTTACGGAAAAGATTCGTCAGATTCTTTCTTTTCTTCCCTATGCGGAAATCATGTTTGTGTCAGCGGTTTCCGGTCAGCGTCTGATTAAACTGTTTGATCTGGTTGATACGGTCATTGAAAATCAGAATCTCCGTATTGCCACCGGCGTGCTGAATGAGATTCTGACAGAAGCAGTTGCTTTACAGCAGCCGCCCACAGACAGAGGACGCAGACTGAAAATTTTCTATATGACGCAGGTAGCTGTCAAGCCGCCGACATTTGTTCTTTTTGTGAATGACAAAGAACTGATGCATTATTCCTATACAAGATATATCGAAAACCGAATCCGTGATGCCTTTGGTTTCAGCGGTACATCCTTGAAATTTATTGTAAGAGAACGAAAGGAGAAATGATATGGAACGTGTTGTAAGCCTGGTAATCGGGTATACGCTTGGGCTTATTCAGACCGGTTACTTTTACGGAAAATTCCATGGGGTTGACCTTCGCAAACATGGAAGCGGAAACTCCGGAGCAACGAACACCCTTCGTGTTATGGGGAAAACCGCAGGTCTGATTGTCCTGTTCGGTGACCTGATGAAAAGCTTTGCAGCCTGTCTGATCGTTCGCCTCCTTTTCAGTTCTGCGAATCCGGAAATGACACTGCTTTATGTACTCTATGCCGGTGCCGGTGCTGTACTTGGTCATGACTTTCCTTTTTACCTGAAATTCAAGGGTGGAAAAGGAGTTGCATCCACAAGCGGAATGATTATCGCTCTTCTGGATATCCGGATTTTCCTGATCTGTCTGGTTGTTTTTGCAGGCACTGTTTTTCTGACAAGATATGTATCACTGGGTTCCATATTGGGGGCAATCACGTTCTTTCTCTCATGGACATTTATTACATGGAATAAGATGAATGTTCTGGCAGACAGCTGCAGACTGGAATCCTGTATTCTTGTATTTCTGGTGGCGGCCCTGGCCATCGAGCGTCATAAGTCCAATATCGGCAGATTACTTGCCGGCAAGGAAAATAAACTGGGAGCCAAAAAGGCATCATAAAATAAAAAGAGGTTTTTGTTGAATGAAAAAAGTTTCTATAATAGGTGCCGGTACCTGGGCATTGGGCCTGGCAATTCTTTTGTATCATAATGGGGCAGAGGTGACCATGTGGTCCGCATTGGAGGATGAACTTCAGATGCTGCGGCAAAATCATGAACACAAAAATCTGCCCGGAGTCCGGATTCCTGAAGAGATCCGGATGGAATCGGATCTGGAGAAGACGGTGAAACAGGCAGATGTTCTGGTCATGGCAGTTGCCAGTATCTATACAAGACAGACGGCGGCGCGGATGAAACCTTATGTCAGGGACGGACAGGTTATTGTTGACGTTGCAAAAGGAATCGAGGAATCAACGCTCATGACCCTCAGTGAGCAGATCCATCAGGAGATTCCGCAGGCAGAGGTGGCGGTTCTGTCCGGTCCCAGCCATGCGGAAGAAGTCAGCCGTCGGATACCGACAACCTGCGTGGTTGGTGCAGCGAAACGGGAAACCGCTCAGATGCTGCAGAACCTTTTCATGAGTGATGTCTTCCGGGTGTATACGAGTCCTGATGTAAAAGGAATTGAACTGGGAGGCGCACTGAAAAATGTAATTGCCCTGGCAGCAGGCATTGCAGACGGCCTTGGTTACGGCGACAATTCAAAGGCAGCTCTGATAACAAGAGGTATGGCGGAAATCGCCAGACTGGGACATGCCATGGGAGTTCATGAAGAAACCCTGTACGGTCTCAGCGGTATCGGTGATCTGATTGTAACCTGTGCAAGTATGCACAGCCGCAATCGAAGGGCAGGCATCCTGATCGGTCAGGGAAAAACAATGGATGAGGCCATGGCAGAAGTCCATATGGTTGTGGAAGGTGTCTATTCTGCAAAAGCAGCAAAGGCTCTGGCGGATCGACATGGAGTATATATGCCCATCGTAGAAGAAGTAAATAAGGTTCTGTTTTCCGATAAACCTGCCAGGGAGGCGGTAAGAGACCTTATGCTCAGAGACAGGAGAATCGAATCACCTGCGATTCCCTGGCCAGAATAATTGTACATTATATAAAGGAGAACTACAGATGAAAATGATTTCAATTGAAAAGGAACTGAAAGAAAATTCATATCCCGGCCGCGGCATTATTGTGGGACGCAGTGCGGATGGAAAAAAAGCGGTAACAGCTTATTTCATCATGGGAAGAAGTGAAAACAGCAGAAATCGTGTATTTGTTGAAGACGGTGAAGGAAGGCGTACTCAGGCTTTTGATCCCTCCAATCTGGTGGATCCCAGCCTGATCATTTATGCACCGGTCCGTGTTCTCGGAAACAAAACCATTGTGACCAATGGTGACCAGACCGATACCATTTACAATCTGATGGATCAGGAGATGACTTTCGAACAGGCACTGACCACCAGAGAGTTTGAGCCCGATGGTCCGAATTATACCCCCAGAATTTCAGCTCTGATGCATGTGGAAGCAGGAGAATACGATTATAAAATGTCTATTCTGAAGAGCAATAACGGAGATCCTTCCTGCTGCAACCGCTATACGTTTACTTATGACAATGCAAAAGCAGGAGAAGGCCGTTTTATCCATACTTATATGTGCGATGGAAATCCCCTTCCCAGTTTTGAGGGAGAACCCAAACTGGTTGCAATTCCCGATGATATGGATGAATTTACCGATATGCTGTGGAACAGTCTGAACGAAGAGAACAAGGTATCCTTATTTGTTCGTTATATTGATATCGAAACCGGAAAATATACCAGCAGAATTATCAACAAGAATAACTAATCATGACTCATGGAGGAACGAACGATGAAAGAACTGGAATTGAAGTATGGATGCAACCCCAACCAGAAACCTTCCCGCATTTTCATGGAAGAAGGAGAGCTGCCGATTCAGGTATTAAGCGGACGCCCCGGCTACATTAATTTCCTGGATGCATTGAATGGATGGCAGCTGGTCAGTGAATTAAAGCGTGCAACAGGCCTGCCCGCAGCCACATCTTTCAAACATGTATCTCCCGCAGGAGCAGCTGTCGGATTGCCGCTTACAGATACTTTGAAGAAAATCTACTGGGTGGAAGATCTGGGTGAATTATCTCCGCTGGCATGTGCCTATGCAAGAGCAAGAGGTGCTGACCGTATGTCTTCCTACGGCGATTTCATTGCCCTGTCTGATGAATGTGATATGGATACAGCCAGAATGATTTTCCGGGAAGTGTCTGACGGCGTAATCGCCCCTTCTTATTCGGAAGAAGCCCTGGCTTTATTAAAAACAAAGAGAAAAGGAAATTACAATGTGATTCAGATTGATCCCTCCTATGTTCCTGCACCCATTGAAAAGAAACAGGTGTACGGCATTACATTTGAACAGGGAAGAAATGAGCTGAATATTACAAAGGATTCCTTTACCAATCTTGTGACGGAAAATAAGGAAATCCCGGAAGCGGCAGCCATCGATCTGGCAATTGCAATGATTACATTAAAGTATACCCAGTCCAATTCTGTCTGCTATGTAAAAGGCGGTCAGGCAATCGGTATCGGTGCAGGTCAGCAGTCCAGAATTCATTGTACAAGACTGGCAGGTCAGAAGGCAGATAACTGGTATCTGCGTCAGGCCCCTCAGGTTCTGAATCTTCCCTTTAAAGAAGAAATCCGTCGTGCGGACAGAGATAATGCCATTGATCTTTATATCGGCGATGAATACGAAGATCTGCTGGCAGACGGCGAATGGCAGAAAGTCTTTACTGAAAAACCTGCTGTTTTCACCAGAGAAGAAAAAAAGGCATGGATTGCAGGCAACACAGGTGTTGCACTTGGTTCCGATGCATTTTTCCCCTTTGGTGATAATATTGAACGTGCACATAAGAGCGGCGTGCAGTATATTGCACAGCCGGGCGGTTCTATCCGTGATGACCATGTAATCGACACCTGCAACAAATATCAGATTGCCATGGCATTTACCGGTATCCGCCTGTTCCACCATTAAAAGGCGGTTTCTGATTAAGGTGTTGTTCCTTTGCAGTGATGGAGCAGAAATGTGATAAAAAAGTCATTTTCGGTCATATGATCCATGTGATTATACTGAAAGTGTAAATTATTACGGATTATTATCTTAAAATAAGAATAAATCTGTCATATTCAGTCAAAAAACATTAAAAAACGTTTTTTTTAAAAAAAGAGCCGTTCCAGAATGCTGAATTGCATGTCTGGTATGGCTCTTTTTTCTGACAAATTAAATAAAAACACTTTTGTAACTAAAGAAAATGAGAAATAACCAATGTGCATACTATATAAATTATTTTGAAAAAATTATATAGTGTGCACAAAATGAAAAAGGAAAAACGTTTTATAACAAGAAATTATCTGGTTTGACATTTTAAAATGTCTATGTTATATATATACCAAGACAAAAGTACTTGAAAAAATACATAACCCCCATTTTGTATTGTATTACTTTTGTAACTAAAAAAACACGTAAAAAAACATTCTGTAACAATAAGAATTATCAGAGAGGAATGAGAGAGATGTTTATTATTGGCAGTTGTGAGGTATGTGTTAACAACGGTTCTGCCCAGTTACCGGATGCGTTTAATCTGAAAAGTCAGGTGTTATCCTGGTATTATACGAACAGTGAAAAAACTTCAATTTATATGAAACCGGAATATGTAGTAGATAAGAAAACGATGAAAGAGATGCGAGTGAAGCAGAAGAAAGTTCTGGTTGATAAGAAGAATATGATGTATTTACCGGATGATATTGTAAAGCGATTAAAAGGAAAAAAAGTCAGAATCAATGGTCTGGCTGAGATTCTGGAATTGGAAATGATTCCGGACGTATGTGCTTGAAAAGAAAAAGCAGATAATCGAAGACAGCGGTACAATCGGATGTCTTTCATTATCTGCTTTTTTGCGGAATCAGCAAATGATTATCTTCCGCAGCATTTTTTATACTTCTTTCCGCTGCCGCAGGGACAGGGATCATTGCGTCCGATCTTGGGACCTTTTACAATGGTATGGGAAGCATGCTCTTCTTTATAAAGCTCTTTTCTTCTTTCTTCTGAAAGGAGATGATCCCACTGGGGAAGATTGTAGAGCCAGTCTGCTTTTGCACCTACCATATTATAGTAAAGTTTTTCTGTATCATAATCAAGGCTTACAACTGTATCCGCTTCCATAGTCTCCAGAGGATTGGGTGTTTTCAGACTGTCATTGATACCATCCAGAAATCCTGTCATGGTCATGGTATCCACACCGAACTTTTCTGCCAGTGCTGCGACAGTTCCGGTTACCGGCTCTGTTTCTTCCAGCAGTCTGGCATACATATTTGTTTCAGAATCGAAATACGTATTCCAGAAATTCTGATATGCCTGCTGGTTTTTGCTGTTTGCTTCGGCAAGCTTCTGCCATTCTTCAAATAATGCCATATGATTGACCTCTTTCTACGTGTAATGATGATAATGGAGTTGTCATACGAATTCCATTTCATGCGTTCGTTCGATGACTCCTTTGTCTCTTGGCCCATAACAGGAATTACCCCGAAAATGAGCCGCGCGTCGATTTTTTCGTGCTGTGCACTCTCAAACCGACTCAAACATGTTGAGTATAAACAAAGAATGATTCCTTGTCAATCATAATCATGGTTACACAACATATAATAAAGTGAAACCGGAAGAGAAAGCGGTGCTTATCTTATTAAAAACAGTCTGCATTACTTAACGGGAATCATATTGTTGCTGCTGCTTGTCTTATCACCGGCAGAATCCCCGTCGGCAGAAGAAGAAACGGAAAATCCACCGAAGCTGCACGCACAGTGTGCCGTTCTGATGGATGGTTATTCCGGCAGAATTCTCTGGGAAAAAGATGGAGACAGGCAGGTTCCGATGGCCAGTACAACCAAGATCATGACCTGCATTCTGGCGCTGGAATTTGCGGATATGGAAGAATTGGTAACGGTTTCCCCTTATGCTGCATCCATGCCGGATGTTCAGCTGGGAATCGGTGCCGGAGAGCAGTATCAGATGGAACACCTCCTGCTGTCTCTGATGCTGGAAAGCCATAATGATTCAGCTGTTGCCATAGCAGAATATGTGGGAGAACAGCTGATTATACAGCAACAGGAGTCAGAAAAGAATCAGAAAATAATATCAGAACCGGATAACCGGACCGTGGAGGAAAGCCAATATCTGGTTTCGGTTTTTGCAGATGCAATGAATCAGAAGGCAATGGAGCTGGGATGCAGCCATACCTGGTTTATTACGCCCAATGGACTGGATGCATCCCAGCAGGTTGTAACCGAATCCGGCATGACAGAAAACAGACAGCACAGTACAACCGCAGCAGAGCTTGCAGAAATCATGCGTTATTGTACAGCAGAATCGAAGAAAAAAGACTTGTTTCTGCGGATAACCAATACAACGCAGGCGGATTTTTATGATGTACAGAAAAAAAGAGCTTTTCATTGTGAAAATCACAACCGCTATCTGTCCATGAATTCCCATGCATTATCCGGAAAAACCGGTTTTACAGGAAAGGCAGGGTATTGTTATGTGGGAGCAGTGAATCAGGACGGATGTTTTCTGATTGTGGCTCTCCTTGGCTGCGGCTGGCCTCCTGCGAAAAATCTGAAATGGGAAGATATGAACCGATTGGTTTCATATGGAACCGAAAAATACAGAAGTATGGTACTTCCGAAACCGGAAAAGGTACAATTCTCATATATTGCAGATGAGAATAATAATACAGGAAAAAAGGAAGTGAGAAAAAAGTATCTGGCATCGCCGGATCTGTCCGACCAGAAGGTGCTGATCGGAAAAGATGAAACCCTGGATATGAAATGGTACTGTTTTTCATCCTCCGGACAGCCGGGGGATATTGTAGGAAGCTGTGAATTTTATATACAGGATCAAAAAGTTTTTCAGTATTTATACAGGATTAAAAATATTTATAGTCTGGAATAGAAAAAATTCTGTTCGTAAGATGCGGTGCCATATAAAAAAGCCCTGGATTTTCATCCAGGGCTCAGGGGGTATACAGAAGAGTCCGACTCAAAGACTCTCCAGCTGCTTTCACAGCTAAAACTATTATACTAATACTTTTACATATTTTCAACCCGCATAAATTATAAAAAATTATTAAAAAAAAGGGACTTTTATGGCAAAATAGATAAATTACCTATTCCTGACAGCCGTTTCGATGGCATCTGCGATGGTTTCCAGTATCTTAACTCTGGAGTATAGTTTATTATTTGCTTCAATAACGATCCAGGGAGCATAAGAAGTGGAAGTTTTCATCAGCATTTCATCAACCGCTACACGGTACTGATCCCATTTTTCACGGTTTCTCCAGTCTTCATCTGTTATTTTCCACTGCTTATCCGGATTTTCCATTCGTTCTTTGAATCGCTTTTCCTGTTCATCCTTATCAATCTGCAGCCAGAATTTCAGGATAACAGTTCCATGGGCAGCAATGGTTTCCTCCATTTCATTTATTTCGCGGAAGGCCCGTTTCCATTCTTCTTCCGAGCAGAATCCTTCGATACGTTCCACCATGACACGTCCATACCAGCTGCGGTCAAAAATTGCAATATGTCCATCTTTTGGCATTTTTGTCCAGAAACGCCAGAGATAATGGTATTCTCTTTCCACTGCATTTGGAGAAGAGGTGGGTACCACGTGATAGCCTCTGGGATCCAGTTTCTTGGTCAGACGCTTGATGGCACCGCCTTTGCCTGCGGCATCCTGCCCTTCAAATACCAGAACCACAGGAATCTGCTTGTCATAAATCTGATTATGAAGGTTTTTCAGACGTTTCTGAACTTTTTTCATACGTGTATCATATTCCTCGCGGGTAAGTCCTTTTGTCAGATCCAGGCCACCAAGAATTGAAGTATCCAGAATACTGGAATCGCAAAGTGCATTGGGAGAGGAAGGGACACGATTCTTTGCGGTCTCGAGAGCATCTTCCAGGACTGCAGCTACACGGGTCATGATTTTTAACGCTGCAAAACGGCGATCGGTTGCTTCCACAACTGTCCAGGGGGCAAAGCTGCTTTCCGTATGAACCAGCATATCCTGGCAGATATTCAGATAACGGTTATAATGCTTGTTGTGCTCCAGTTCTTCACTGCGTACGCGCCACATGGTTTCGCGGCGGTCGGTAAGATTGTTCAGACGTTTTTTCTGCTCCTTTTCCGAAATCATCAGGAAAAATTTGATGAGGATCATTCCATCATCGGTTAACAGCCGTTCAAAACTGACAATCTCATCATATGCCATCTCCAGATCCTTTTTGGAAATCGTTTTTTCAAAAGGATCCTGCATGACTTTTCGATACCAGCTGCGGTCGAATACGTGAATACGGCTTTTGGCAGGGAGATGGTTCCAGAATCGCCACAAAAAGGGATGGCGCAGCTCGTTCTCTGTTTCCTTTTCAGTGGAAATAACCTGATAGCCTCTGGGATCCATGGCAGAAATCAGTTCATTGATCAGAACTCCTTTTCCTGCCATGTCGATACCTTCAAATACAATTGTTACCGGGATTCCCGCAGCTTTGATTTCGCGCTGAAGGAATGAAAGACGGGGGATCAGCGTTTCCATGGCGGCCTTATACTGGTCCTTTGGAAGTGTCTGATCAAGCTGAATCGATTTAAGCATATTTCTCCTTTCCTGCAATACTTTTCAGAAATAGTATTGCCTTCTTTTGCATTTTCTATCATTGATTTTATAACGGTTTTGCTGTATGTCAAAGAGAACCGTTTGGTATCACCAGACGGTTTTCTTTGATTTTAATATAGAATGGAACCAAATTCAATGAAAGAATATTATCAGATAATAATACAGATCATCCCGCCGTTGCTGTCATTGATGATTTTCTGCAATGCATCCTGTAATTTACTCTGGCAGTCTTCCGTCATCTGGGAAATTTTCATCTGAATTCCATCCATTACAATCTGTTCAATGGATTTTCCGAATATATTTGTGTCCCAGACACCATCCTGGCCGTGTCTGGAGTTTTCTTTTATGTAATCAATCAGGTCTTTTGCCTGACTTTCGCTTCCCACAATGGGTGCGATTTCCGTTTCAATCATAGATCGAATCATGTGTATGGAACTGGCTTCTGCTTTCATCCGGACACCAAATCGATTTCCATGCTTCATCAGTTCCGGTTCGTTCAGATGAATCTGTTCCCGCTCCGGCATTACCACGCCATATCCTCGGGATCCGGCACTTTCGACGGCAGAGGATACTTTTTTGTATTCATTTCTTAACAGAGCAAATTCACGGATTGTCTGCATCAGCTGCCTTTCGTTCACAATGGAGATGCCGGCATATTCGCTCAGTATCTCATAATAGAGAGAAGGATGCATGGTAATGCTGTATGTGACAGTACCATCGGACAGATTCCGGCTCTGCAGACGGACATCCCGGATATAGTTGGAATGAAAACCGGTATAAACGGAGATCAGATCTCTCATATGATTGAATTTCTGAAACAGTTCCCTGCAGTTTTTGATCACTTCCTGTTTGACAGGATGGGACAGCGGGAGCAGTTCCAGCCATTTCGGTACCTGAAAGGAAATGGTTGAGACAGGAAATTCATTCAGAACCGACTGCAGGATCATATGAATGTCCTCTTTTTTTAACTGCTCGCAATTGACCGGAAGGACTGCGGCATTGTATTTGTTCTGCAGTTCTTCAGCAAGGGAGATCGCATCAGCAGAATACGGTTTCTGGACATTCAGAAGGATAATGTAAGGTTTTCCCAGTTCCTTCAGTTCAGAAATGGTCTGTTCTTCCGCGGGAACAAAAGCTGAACGGGGCAACTCACCGAAGGAACCGTCAGTGGTCATGACGATTCCTATGGTTGAATGATCTGCAATTACTTTTCTGGTTCCGGTTTCTGCGGCTTCTGTAAATGGAATTTCATAAGGAAACCAGGGCGTTTTTACCATGCGCTCGCTGCCATCCTCCAGGTGACCGGAAACCCCGTCAATAATATAACCGACACAATCGATCAGTCGGACTTTTGCTTCTGCATTTTCATGAAAGGAAACAGAAACAGCATCTTTGGGAATAAATTTCGGTTCCGTAGTCATAATCGTTCGTCCGGCAGCACTCTGAGGAAGTTCATCCCGCATGCGCTCACGCAGATTGCGATCCTCCACATTGGGCAGCACCATCAGGTCCATAAAGCGCTTGATAAAAGAAGATTTGCCTGTGCGGACCGGTCCGACCACACCGATATAAATTTCACCCGCCGTCCGCATGCTGATGTCATGATAGATATCGTATTCCATGTTCATTTCCATAAAAACCCTCCAGTATAAGTGATGTTTTGAAACATAACAGTTTGTGATGTTTTCTGTGACGGAACAGAAGAGCAGCAGATCCTGAAAAACCTGTCACTTATACATATGCAGCAGAAAAGTATTGTATGAAGGCAAAAGCCTGCCGGGACTGCAATGCGGCGATGGACGGAATGCGTATACTATGCGTGTCTATACGGTGGCGTCGATGAAAATATCACTGACCACGTTGAGGGCCGCAATATATTTTCTGCGTTCTGTAATCCGGATATCTGGTGTGGAAGAAAGTCCCCGTTTTACCGCTTCTTCCGCAGCGCAGATCTGTGCCCGATGTCTGCCGTATTCCATGGCAGCATCCAGTTCTTCCGGAAGAAATTCTCTGGCATCACCGGGGCTGTATACCGTATACCGGATCACACCGGCCACTTCATTGAATGAAGGGGTGACGCGTACGGTGATGGTGAACGTAATCTGGCAGACAGCAGCGCCGATGGCATTGGCAACGGCAGCATGTTCCGGTATAATGGCTCTGCTTCCGAAGGCTTCTGCCACATCGGGGAGAAAGATATGGATCGGACCGCCGATTCCGATGAAGACAGAATCTGTATGCAGCAGTGGAGCAGCAAATCCATGATAAGTTCCTGCCTTTTTCTGCAGATGCAGTGTCCAGGATTCGTGAATCAGCTGTTTCAGCTGGTCGGAGAGTCCTTCACGGCGGATCCAGGCAAACTGCTGTTCCAGAAGAATGCGAGCCAGATTAAAGTACAATTTTTCTTTTACCAGATCATATGCAAGACCGCAGATCCGGTCGCTGGGGATTCCTGCACAGTTGGCCAGAACTTCCACTGCGTAACGGGAAACATTGCCGTTGAATGCCTGATAATCACCGGTTACATGCATGATATCCGTGGGAGTCAGTCCTGCACGCATAATGATATTCCGGGATTCCAGACTTGTGGTATCCAGATCATAAATCGGTATGCGGAGCTTATGACAGAGGGAAAGCAGATTCAGCGGACGCTCTTTCAGGGCAGAACAGATTTTCTGTTCCTCTTCCGAAAAACCGGGACGTCCGTCAATGGGTTCCTGGAGAATGAAATACTCATAAATGCTTCTGGTGGAGGTTTCTTCCAGTTCAGCCAGCTGTTTCAGTTCTGATTCCATAAAAGACCATGTTTTTGCTGCAACACAGAGGGGAATGACCCTCCGGTTATCCAGATGGATACCGTTCTGTATGGTATAGCGGATGCCGCTGTCACCTCCCAGGGCAAAGGTATCCACAAAAAGCCCCTTTACAAAGGTGTCCCAGCTGCCGATGTGAATGCCTCCGTTTACGCGCAGCGGTTCTCTGTCTTTCAGAAAAGCAATGTCAGTGGTGGTACCGCCCATATCTACAATCACGGCATTTTCCGCATTGGTCAGTTCCTGTGCCCCCATTACACTGGCCACCGGCCCGCACAGCAGAGTTTCAACGGGACGGAGGCGCGCAAAATTCCGGGACATCAGAGAACCGTCACTGCGGACAATAACCGGCGAACAGTCGATGCCTGTTTTTTCTGCAGATTTTTCCACTGCTTTCAGAAATGCATCAATCAGCGGAATCAGCCGGGCATTCAGAAGACAGCTGGCACCACGTTTGATGAAATCCAGTTCATGAAACAGTTCATAACCGCAGACCACAGGAAGATCCATCTGATCCAGTAACAGGCTTTGTGTTTTCTTTTCCAGTTCCGCACCGGTCTGTCGGGAGAAGGATTCCACAACAGCAGCTGCCTGACAGTCTTTCAGTTCTTTTTCCAGAAAGGTGATCATTTCTGACCAGTCCGGCATATTCCGGATTTCTCCATCGCAAGTGGTCTGGCTGTCATAACAGATCAGATCCTTTTCAGAAATATTACCATTTTTACCGATGACCCGCATGGCATAAGAGGTGTCTGTTCCGTAAAGAATCAATCGGGCATTCCCTCCTTTCTCTTCCACACACGCATTGGTGGCAAGAGTAGTCGAAAGGGCCAGCGTTTCGGCTTTTTTCACCAGATCTGCGGGCAGTCCCTTCAGTGCATTCTGAATCCCCACGGCCAGATTCTGTTTGGTGGTCAGCGCTTTGGCGGAAGCCAGAACCTTTTTGTCATCGTAATCATATAAAACTGCATCGGTGCAGGTTCCTCCGGTATCAATTCCAATTCCCAGTTTCATGTTGCATTTTCTCCTTAGCTGAACGATTTTATCAGAAATGATTTCT
>JALETI010000060.1 GCA_022781515.1 Lachnospiraceae bacterium | reverse complement strand
TCACCTGTGCCAGTACAATATTCATATCCAGTTTCTTCGATCATAATAGCATTCTGGATATGTTTTTTAATCATATTCAACTGTTTCACATTATCTTCGCAAATATATACATCAATCATAAAAATCCTCTTTCTAAAAACGGAAATGAAGCAGTGGAGACGGATTTGATCAGAACTCCCATTTTAATAGTATACTTGTTATCAACCTAATAATTTTAGGAACAGGTACGAGGGAGGAGAAGTAATGCTTGATTATATTGCAAAGAAGAATAATTAAAAATACAGATAAATGAAGAGGCTGTTGTATTAATGACTGTGATTTAGATTACTTAATACGACAGCCTCTTATGATGTGTAAAGACAGAACAGACAACATGAAAACCAGAGAACAGTGAACAATACATTGTATCCTGGAAAGATGACTTTTCTGGTTATGATTGATACAAAAAATATTATATGATTTAAAAAAGTTTATAAAATGTGTAACCTTTTCAATGAAAAGGCAACTTTATATATATAGAATCGGTTCTTATATAATAATTTGTCGTGAAAAACGGAATGGTTTACGTTATAAGAAGGTGGCGCTAAGCGGGAGGTGTAAAATTGATAGATGATCAGGAAATAATCAATTTATATCTGAAGCGTTCAGAAACTGCAATCACTGAAACGAACAATAAGTATGGGAAATATTGCTACACAATTTCCTATAATATTTTAAAATGTATTGAAGATACAGAAGAATGTGTGAATGAAACCTGGTACGTTGCATGGAAAAATATACCTCCTGTAATTCCACATACGCTTTCAATGTATTTAGGTAAAATTACGAGAAATTTATCACTGGCAAAATACAAGAAAGAACATTCGCAAAAAAGAAATATTGAAAAGTTTACTTTGGTTCTGGAGGAATTAGAAGAATGCATTTCTTCAGCAAGTAATGTAGAAGATAGTATAATTGAGCAGGAATTAGTAGCTATCTTAAATAATTTCCTGGAAACTTTGCCAGAAAAAAAGAGAAATATTTTTGTTTGCAGATACTGGCATCTCTATTCAATCGCTGATCTTTCAAATATTTTTTCTATGAGTGAAAGCCATGTAAAGACTACATTACATCGTCTCCGCCTGAAACTAAAAAAATATATGATTAAGGAGGGCTATTTTGATGAAAAGTGAAGATTTATTATTTGCATTTGGAAATATTGATGAAAAATATGTTCAGGCTGCAGAGAAAGCGGTAATTTATTCTACTACTGTTAAGCGAAAAAAAATATCTAAACGTTACTTTCTTATCGCTGCATTAATATCGTTAATTGGAGTGATATCATGTGCGGAAGAATATCAATGGCGGCTTCCTCTACCACAAATACATGAATCAAATAATGCAATAGCTTCAACTGATGCAGGAGATGAGAAAGTGATCATTAATAATAATAATCTAGTTGCAGAGTCAGGAATGCAGTTAGACGAATTAAGTAAAAATCTGGTTTTGGATTCTATAAACCTTCTGAAAGAACTGAAAGTAGAAAGTTTTGATTCGGAAGAGGCAACGATTGTAAAAGAATTTGATTCGTCAAGAAGCCGGGAAGTGATTAAAATCGAATTTATGGCTGAAACAAGTTGTCCTACATTTACGTATGATCAATATGGGAATTTTTTATCTGTAACAGGAATGTCCGGAATTTATACTGCGGAGCAAGAAGTATATACGAAAGAACAACTGCTTGAAATGGCTGAATGTTATTATAAAATACTTCCCATTAAGCAGCATTATCAATTATCGAACTATTCTTTAGAAGACGGCTATCTTGAGGTAAACTACTATGCCACAGCAAAAGACGGTACATGCAATCCTTTTGAAGGTTTCCGGCTATTGATTTGTGAAAGAAACGGAAGTTTATCTGTAGGAACAATATTTCAATCTTCACTGGTTGAAGAAGATGGGATAGGGCTTTCCGAAAATGAAGCAATTATTATTGCAGAGAAATCACTCAGTGAAATTCAAAGTGATTTTGAAGATTTCATTTTAGATGAATCCAAGAAAGATATTGTACAACCAAATTATCTATACACAAAATATGAGAATGTTGCTTTAGATGCGGATGGAATAACGAACTCTCGTTGGGCATGGGTTTTTAGATATACGAAATCCAATTCTTCGGGTGTATCAAAAAAAATCGGTATATATATAGATTTGTTTACCGGTGAAGTAATAGGGGGTGAATATTGGTTGTAAAAATGATGTTTTATAAAAGGTGATATTTTTGATTTATTTAAGAGGTAACCGAAAGAAGAACTTACTGATCTGTTCGATTATGGGCTGCTGTTTCTGGGAATTATGCTGTATGGTGCCATGAAAGAAACAGCAGAACAGGAAAAAAGATGTATTTCTTTATAGCGGGCCTGCTATTGGTATAGATATCGCATCAGGGCAGGCAGATATCACTGTGGAGCAACTGGAACAGATCAGAAAAATACCACATGTACTGGGAGTCAGCGACTAGAAAGAAATGCTAGCATGTCCTCTGGATGCAGAAAACGTCAGGGAGCATTTAGGTGAAGATCCTTTCTATGAGAATAAGGTAATCCTGATTGAAGCGCATATGGCAGCGCAGAATGGAGTGAAAACCGAGGACTGTATGCGTTTTCAAATGGATGAAACTGGGGCAGATGTATATATTATATATCCACAGTCCATATAATTTGATTTTTATTGACCGTCGTTATGCTTTTGAAAGTATGGAGAAAGAGGAAGTTAGTTATTTATATCAGCCAAAACAGGTATTGCAGGAACGTAGGTATAATCAGCATTATATTTGCTGCTAAATGATAGTTCATCCGGATAATCTGTCAGACTGCATACAGTAAAGTTAAAGTCTGATTCATCTGAAGAAAGAAAAAAAGCATGAAAGCCGAGGGCAATCATGCTGCAGGCAATCTGGTAATCATCTACCAGAAAAAGGTATTTGTGTTTGATACCGTCAGGTTTTACTGACATGGTGGTAATGAATATTTTTCTGTTCGTGGCGGAGACCTCCTTTTGTGGGAATAAAAAAGCACCTGATGCAGGTCCAGGTGCGTGAAAGTATTATCGGGAGATGTGGTGAAACAAATCTGATAATCAGTTACAGAGTATTGACTTTCTGTATGAAAAAATGTAAAATGGGAAAAAGAAAGGCAATGCTTCACAGCAGTCAGCCTCATATACGATGTTAAAAAATAACCGCTTATGCGCCAACAGCCAGAGAACCCCCTACAGGCTCTCTGGCTGTTCTTGTCTGTATATCGTTTCTACAAAGTATTAAAAATCATTACCAGGGAATCTGGGGATTCCGTCAAAGCCCACCTGCAGGTCAGCATCGGTGGGGATGTAATCGCTCATTTCACCGTTGTGGAATTTCTCGTATGCTACCATATCGAAATAGCCGGTTCCGGTGAGTCCGAAGACGATGGTTTTTTCTTCACCGGTTTCTTTACATTTCAGGGCTTCATCAATGGCAACACGGATGGCATGGCTGCTTTCCGGTGCAGGAAGGATACCTTCAATGCGGGCAAACTGTTCTGCAGCCTGGAATACGCTGGTCTGTTCTACGGAAACAGCTTTCATATAACCGTCATGGTACAGCTGGGACAGGGTGGAGCTCATGCCGTGGTAGCGCAGACCGCCTGCGTGGTTGGCGGAAGGAATGAAGCTGCTGCCCAGTGTGTACATTTTCGCAAGAGGGCAAACCATACCGGTGTCACAGAAGTCGTAAGCATATTTGCCCCGGGTGAAGCTGGGGCAGGAAGCGGGTTCTACGGCAATGATTTCATAATCCCTTTCTCCGCGGAGTTTCTCTCCCATGAAAGGTGAGATCAGACCGCCAAGATTGGAGCCGCCGCCTGCACAGCCGATGATCATATCGGGTACGATGCCGTATTTGTCCAGTGCAGCTTTTGTTTCCAGACCGATGATGGACTGATGGAGCAGAACCTGGTTCAGGACACTGCCCAGCACATAGCGGTAACCTTCCCGGCTGGTTGCTGCTTCAACTGCTTCGGAAATGGCACAGCCGAGACTGCCGGTGGTTCCGGGATGCTGTTCCAGGATTTTTCTTCCCACGGCAGTTGTATCGGAAGGAGAAGGGGTTACGCTGGCTCCGTAGGTTCTCATGACTTCGCGGCGGAAGGGCTTCTGTTCATAAGATACCTTGACCATGTAAACCTTGCAGTCCAGATCGAAATACGAACAGGCCATGGACAGGGCGGTTCCCCACTGACCGGCACCGGTCTCTGTGGTCACACCTATCAGGCCCTGCTGTTTTGCATAATATGCCTGTGCAATTGCAGAATTCAGCTTATGGCTTCCGCTGGTGTTATTGCCTTCAAATTTGTAATAGATTTTAGCTGGTGTCTGCAGTTTTTCTTCCAGACAGTAGGCACGAACAAGAGGAGAAGGGCGGTACATTTTGTAAAAATTGCGGATCTCTTCGGGAATATCGATGTAAGCATCCGTATCATTTAATTCCTGTCGGATCAGTTCATCACAG
>JALETI010000009.1 GCA_022781515.1 Lachnospiraceae bacterium | reverse complement strand
TTTGATCTGCCTTTTTATCACTTCGTTATTCATATCTGCTGCTTACTTTTTCTCCTTTCGAACTGAAATAAGTCATTATAGTAATAGATTTTGCATTTTTCCGTCACTTATCCATGGATACAGACAGGAAACATATCCGTGATGCTGACACCATACCCGGCCCTTTATCAGGGAAGCACTTCTTCATTCTGATCAGGCACATACGTATGACCGAATAGTTCCATGCAGGCATCATCAAAAATCTTCTGGGTTTCAAGGGTTGCTTTTGTACCATAGATGGTTCGGATCATGGCCTGTGCCTGATCACACATGGTTTTCAGATTTTCCTCATAAAAGGGGGAATTTTTGTCCAGAACCTTCATTTTCTCTGTCAGATACCGGACACGATCCCGAAGCCCAAAGTCTGTCCTGTAATTTCCTGCTGTATATCCGGCAGACAAAATATAATCATCACTTAACCAGTACAGGTACTCTTCCTGACCAATCTCGTTTTCCGGATCTTCAAAATCCGCATCCGGCAGGTCACTGACATAGGATTCCATTGCTTTTTTCCAGATCTGACCCGGATAACTTCCACCGTACAAAGAATCCAGCGTTCTCGGTGTATCATAACCACACCAGACAGCAATGGTATAATAGGGCGTTGCACCGCAGAACCATCCGTCCTTACTGTCATTTGTGGTTCCTGTTTTGCCAATGGCTTCCACGCCGCTGTTCCAGTGAAGAGGTCTGCCGGTACCGTTTGTCATGACACCGGCCAGAATATCCAGCATGGTTTTTGCAGAATCCGTATCATAGATTCTCGCGGAGTAATCGGTATATTTTTCTGTCCCGTCAGACTTTTTGATGGATGTAATGCAGGTCTCCTCCCGGTATTCACCATAATTGGCCAATGCCGCATAACCGCTTGCCATCTGTGCCGTGGTTGTTCCATAGGTCAATCCCCCCAGTGCTGCAGACAGACTGTAATCGGAAGGAACAATTTTTGTAAAATGCATGGATTCGATAAATGACAGACCGTATTTCACGCCTATCCCGTTAAACAGATGATAGGCACATCCGTTTTTGCTTAATTCCACCGCTCTGCGAAGGGTATATCGTTCACCGGTCATCTGACTGATGACCGCCTTTTTCTTTACCTGTTTTGCCTGCGATACACTGATTTCCTGAAGCTGGCTGTTCGGCAGATACCCCAACTGCAAAGCCGGAGCGTATACGATGAGCGGCTTAATGGTACTTCCCGGCTGTCGATAGCTCTGGAATGCACGATTCAGGGAATAGGTACCTGCCTCCTCCTGACTTCTTCCGCCGACAATGGCAGCCACCTTTCCGGTCTCATTGTCAATCACTGTTGCGGCTCCCTGAAATTGATAGATTCCATCGGTTGTCTTTTCCTGGTCAAAGCTTAATGTATCATCCAGTACCTTTTGTAATGTATCCTGCATATCCCGGTCAATGGAAGTATAAACCTGATATCCACCGGTATACAGTTCCGTTTTCATCAGATCATACTCTTCCTCATAACTCTCCAGATAGGCTTCATACTCTTCCTGAGAATCAAAATGATATTGAAATTCAAATTCATCCGCCTGCATCAGCGCTTCCGTTGCACAATGAATGGCATATGTGGTTTCATAATTATGCAATGCATAGGTGGTTCTGGAGACTGCGATTTCTTCTTCCTGCGCCTCTTTTGATTCCTCCTCTGTGATATATCCCTGTTCATTCATATCGTTCAGAATTTTATTTCGGCGTTTCAGCGCATTCTCCGGATTTTCAAAGGGATCATAATAAGAAGGTCGATTAGGAATAGCACAAAGATAGACCATCTGCGACAGACTCAGTTCAGATACACTTTTCCCGAAATACCCCTTTGCCGCAGCTTCAATGCCATAATACCCGTTTGCAAAATAAATATTATTAATATAGAATTCCATGATCTGTTCTTTGGAATACTGATTCGTTATCATCATTGCCATCAGGATTTCTTTTCCCTTTCTTTCAAGGGTTTTCTCCTGTGTCAGAAAAATCGTTCGTGCCAGCTGCTGTGTGATGGTACTGGCTCCATGTTTTTCTTTTCCTTTGGACAGAACAAAATCCACACTGATGCGCAGGATGCCCTTCATATCAATCCCCGGATTGCTCCAGAATGACTGATCCTCCACCGCAACAAATGCATTCACCACCGCCTGGGGTATCTCATCATACGTTAAATAAGCAGAATCACCGCCTCGTCTCAGCTTTGCAAGAACATTCCCATCCTTGTCATAGATGTAACTGCTTTCATTGGGATGAAAGGTCTCTTCCGTAGAATTTCCCACCTTATCCTTCGCTTCTTTATAAAAATCACTGAAAGTCGGATAAAATCGGATCAAACCACATACTCCACCCGTAATAACCAGAAGCAGGAGAATCCTGAGTGCCCAGAAGAAAACGTTGCCCAGACAGCTGCGTTTCTTTCTTTTTTTCGGAATACTTTTTGAATCTTCTGTCTCTTCCATTTTTTTATCCTGTTTGTCCATAGTTCACCTCAAAAACAAAGTTGGTATTTTATCATACCGGAAAAAAATCCGCCCACTTTAATACCAACAAAAAGATAACATATATTCTGTTTTATCACAAGTGAAGAGATTTAATATAATTTTACAATTCTGTTAAAGTTTTTAATACAGTACCTGAAGTGAATATCTCTTGAACACAATACGATATTGTTGTAAAATGGTTCGTGGACTTTACCCTGAATTTACAGGAAATGCCTTTTTCAATGAACACAGACAACACTTAAGAAAGGAATAGAAATATGTCAGAGAACAAAATGGGAGTTATGTCGGAAGGCAAACTCCTGCTTAATATGTCTTTGCCCATGATGATTTCAATGTTCGTTCAGGCATTGTATAACATCGTAGACAGTATCTTCGTTGCTAAAATTTCTCAGGATGCACTGACCGCAGTCTCCCTGGCATTCCCCATGCAGAGTTTGATGATTGCCGTTTCCGCCGGAACCGGTGTCGGTGTAAACGCTTTGATTTCCAGATCCCTTGGGGAACGCAAACGAAAAAAAGCCAATACCATCGCTGTCAATGGTATCTTCATTTATTTCCTCAGTTACATTGTGATTGCTGCCATCGGTGCTCTCTTCTCAAGACCATTCTATGCAATGATGATCGAACCCGGTCAGGAAGCAATTGCAGAACTCGGCGTTCAGTATCTTACCATTGTTATGTGCGGTTCCTTTGGTATTTTCGCTCAGATGATCTTTGAACGAATTCTTCAGTCCACAGGACGTACCGTACTGACCATGATTTCCCAGACTCTGGGTGCTGTGATCAACCTGATTCTGGATCCCATCCTGATCTTTGGTCTTTTCGGCTTACCTGCCATGGGTGTAGCCGGTGCTGCTCTCGCTACTATTGCAGGGCAGATTATTGCCGGAATTGTCGCTTTTATTTTCAATATAAAGTTCAATACCGATATCCGGATTTCTTTTAAAGGGTTCAGACCCGATGGTAAAATCATTAAGAGTATTTATCAGATTGCCATCCCTTCCATTATCATGCAGTCCATCGGATCCTTTATGACCACCGGTATGAACAAGATTCTCCTGGGACTGGACAATGACGGTACCGGTGCAGCAGTCTTCGGTGTATACTTCAAGCTTCAGAGCTTTTTCTTCATGCCTGTATTTGGTCTGAATAATGGTATGATTCCGATTCTGGCATACAATTTCGGTGCAGGTAACAAAAAGCGTATGATGAATACTGTGAAATATGCCTGCATGATCGGTTTCGGTGCATGTGCGGTCGGATTCGCATTGTTTGAATTCTTCCCCGTTCCCCTTCTGAAGCTCTTTGACGCATCGGATAACATGCTGACCATTGGTACCCATGCATTAAAAGTCATCGCATTCCATTATCTTGCCGCATGGTTCTGTATCATAATAGGTTCCCTGTTCCAGGCAGTAGGGAAAGCCACTTATACCATGTATACTTCCGTAGCACGTCAGCTGGTTATTCTGCTTCCTGCAGCTTATATTCTGGCAAAAATCGGTGGAATGAATCTGATCTGGTGGAGTCTTCCCATCGCAGAAATCATGTCACTGATTATGACACTGATTTTCCTTCGATCCACTATGAAATTCATTAACCAGGAAATTGCAAAATTTGGTGGTGTACTTTAATTATAAAAAGGGGATTGCGCACAGCCTTATATGCTCCTTTCGCGCATCTGATCTTTGTTTTTTGGCAAACGAGCACAAAAGTCAGTACAGATATATCCACCAAAAGGGTGCATTTGCCTGAGTCTTTAGAAGTTCTTAGCGAAAGATCCTGTATGGAAGGGGTAATCTCGCAGGTTTCTGCCCTGCGAGATTAGGTGCCCACTGTTCAAATGAATTCGCATCAGGCGAATTCATACGTTGGCACCGGCCCCTTTTCAGAACCAGATATCACAGCAGATGACGGAATGGAAGTTTCAGGGATTCAATCTGGCTGCGCAATGCCTGAGGTCCCAGGTATTCGTAAACACTGCAGCCTGTCTTACTAACATTTTTCTTCTGATTCAGATAATCCGTACATCCAAACGGATTGGATCCCTTTTCCACTGCATTTATCATCACTTCGGTTTTCCCAACTTTGGAACACACTTCTGCCAGATCCTGATACATCTGCCTGCTGCAGATCATATACGGGGTCTGTATCATAATGTCATCTGCCTGTTTCATTTCCCGCAGCATTTCCTGCCACAGCCGGGGAGATTTATTTTCCGGTTCCATGGGATTGGTGTAAAGCATGATGCTTGCTGTTTCTGATGTCTCACTGATCCAATCCGGTTCCGAAAGAATAAGCACCGATAATTCCATCGGTTTCTGTAATCCGATACCGGTCAATTGTTCCTGATATGACATATTAACCACTGAAGGATATCATGATAAACGGTTTCTTTATCGGTTTCATGAAGCAGTTCATGCCTGTCATCTTTATAAAGTTTCATGGAAATATCCTGAATTCCTGCCTGCTTATAGATTTCATAAACATACTTTACTTCTTTTCCGTAATTTCCGACAGGATCTTCTTCACCTGCAATCAAAAATATCGGAAGTTTTTCTGGTATCCCGGCAATATTGGCTCTATTCTGTATAAACGACAGTGCATCCAGTAATGTACGGTATCCATTTACCGTAAAAGAATATGTACAGAATTTGTCCGTATTATATTGATCAACTATAACATCATCTTTTGTAAGCCAGTCATTGGATGTTCTTGCATTGGATATGCGGTCATTGTATTTGCTGAAGAACAGCTTTTTCAGCATCGGAGATCGATGGTGGTCACCCTTCCATATTTTTATCAGTACTGTTACCATTTTAGCTGCTCCCAGCAGAATTTGGGGCGGGTTTCCTGTTCCGGAGAGAATCACCCCGTCCAGTTCGCTTCCGTATGTCATGATGTAATGCCTTGCCATAAAGGATCCCATACTATGACCAAACAGAAAATATGGCACATCAGGGCAGATTTTTTTTGCATAACGGGTTACTTCATATAAATCTGCCGCAACGGTCCGACTCATGCTGTCTGCACAGAAATATCCTAATTCTTCATCATTTTTCGCAGTTTTTCCATGACCCAGATGATCATTTCCAATCACAAGAAACCCATTCTGCATTAAAAACCTTGCAAATGGATCATATCGATTTATGTATTCAAGCATTCCGTGGGAAATCTGCACAATTCCGATTGCCGGAACATCCGGTTCCCAGATTGTAATATGAAGCTGGTGCTTTCCATCTGTGGATGGAATATAGACTTCTTTCATCAAATTGACTCCTTTTTTTGTAAACGAATTTTTCAGCGTATACAGGCATGTTTCGCCACATGGATTCTGTACGTGACTTTTTTCGACATGGTTTATGTTAGTACAGTATAGCAGATTTCCCATTAACAACAATAGACAAATACCCTTGTTCTGTCCAAAAAAGAAAGGTTCCTCTTACCACTCTCCACATCCATTTCCCCTGCATGCATCTGCAGATAATCCGGTGTCTTTGCCATATCCATCAGACCATTCACAGAACCCAGTAAATCCGTAAACAAGACAGCGGAAAGTGCAATAAGCATAGATGAAATCGCCATAAAGATCACAGTCGATATGGATAACAGCTTATGATTCCTTATTTCATTCCACAACTGTCTTTTTATCATCGAAAGATCCCCCCTTATTTTCCTCAAGCCGTCTGATTTCTTTTATGAACTACTCACAACCGATTTCATCGGATGGAGTTTCTATGCTGGCACTTCGTGCCAGTCCCCGGGATTGCTACGCAATCCTTACGGCATATGGCCTGTCCACTAGGCCTCTATCCCATTCTGTTACGGTTGGGAATACTTTTCGCATGATATTTGCTGCTCCATTGATATCTGCGTTACTGATGCTTCCGTCTTTATGGCGATACAGTCCCCTCTTTTGTCTCTCTCCTGACATCTTTACCGACTTTTCGCCTTTTTCATACCGAGGAACCGGATCCCTTGCCAGAAAATCCGCTTTGGATGTATACGCTTCCTCGGTCTCTAAAAATGCTATCCCTTTTTCATTCAGCTTATACTTCAGCATGCCTGCAAATACCTGGAAGGGGATCTGCACGAAATTCTGGTTATTCTCATGCCCCATATGGATACGCTGCTTTTGGAAAACGTTATGGCCAAGTACAACTAGTTTTACTTCATTCTCTACTGCCCAGTCTGTTATCTTACGGCTGATCTTATGCATCTGGTCTTTGATGATTCGGTTTCTTCTGCCGTGTAGTCTGTTTATCCTTTTTGTAGAGAAAGTGTCGTTGCATTTCTTAGCATCAGCCCTGAACTTTGCCAGCTGTTTGTTGTAAAAACGGTTTTCCGATTTCACAATACCACCCCGGATCAGAAATGGCTGTGCTCCAAAGTTATTGGTGACCGCACAGAAGTTGTTTGTCCCCGGATCAATGGAAGCTACCCGGTAGGGGTTTCGTTCCATGACAGCGAGATGTTTTAACAGCTGTTTCTCATTCATGGAGAGCAAAGGGTTCTCCCAACTGACATCCGGATCTTCCAGCTCCATGACGATATCCAGTACAAAACAGTCCCCATGTGGTTTGATCCGTATTTCTTTCAGTCTTCCTTCCAGACCATGCTTCTTTACATTCAAAAGGTCCCTGGTCCCCGGAAATTTCAGATACTTTTCTTCTTTAAATGTACAGATCTGATTGGTCAGTATGGCGGTTGCCATTCCTCCCTTTTTCTTATATCCCGGCATCTTGGGCCTTCCGGTAAAAGATTCCGGTCTGTCCCTGTATGCTTTCACTGCTTCAAAAAATGCTTTGAAATTCCTGAGGATACATTTTAAGATCTGCTGGTTTGCCTGGG
>JALETI010000001.1 GCA_022781515.1 Lachnospiraceae bacterium | reverse complement strand
TAACAATGCAAGTTTTTCACATTGTATATAGCCTTCATTTTCTTCGGTGGCCATCCATATATGAAGCGGACCCGGGGTAGAATTTATAATAATTGGACATCCAATTATTTCACCACTCGTATTAAAAAAATCCTTACTAACTACCAATACGGGATGTTTTATTTTTTCTATCTTGAGAATATCTCCTTGATGTAAAAATTCCATTACCATACCTCTCTTCCGACAGATTCACCCCAATCATATTCACCATCAAGCATTAACTTTCCATCAAACTCAGCGGCTCTCTCTTCCAAAGTTTTATGACGAAATGGTTTCACTAAAGTAATTACACCATTTGATACTGTGACATTCAAAAAATCATTCAATTCGACTCCTGCACTTCTCAGTACTTCTTTTGGTAATCTGATTCCTTGACTATTTCCCCATTCTTTTACTTGTGTCTGCATATAGAAACCTCCTTGCATTTTGTATATACATAGTATATACAAAATAACAGAAAATATCAATATTTAACCATAGTTATCCTTAACAACTTCCAGTTTATCAAGCCGAACCTCCCCGAGAAAAATTTCCGGGAGGTTCGGCTGTTTTACCCCGCCGCGTCCAGCATATTCTCTATAAAAATCCCATACCCCCGTGTCGGATCATTGACCAACACATGGGTCATCGCCCCCACCAGCTTTCCATTCTGTAAAATCGAACTCCCGCTCACGAGTGATTGTCTTTAGGGACAACATTTTTATTGCATGCAATTCATTATCACACTGATCATCATTTCTTTTTCTTCAGGCCTTGATTCAGCAATCATAATCGTTAGGGCAACCAATGTTGAATCCTCTATCTTCTTTTTCCCGTCTGCAAACAACGCATTATTCTTATCCAGAAAATACAAAAACATCATTGCTGCAATTCTTTTATTCCCATCAAAAAAACTATGATTCTTCGTTACAAAGTATAAAAGATTGGCTGCCTTTTCTTCCAGTGATTCATAAATATCCACTCCACCGAAAGACTGATAAATATTGCCTATACTTCCTTTGAAGGAATCGTCCTTCTCTTTGCCGAACAGATCCGATTCATCCCCAAATCGCATACTCTGAATTACCTCCATACATTCTTCATATTGAAGAACATAGGTTGTTTCATTTCCTTTCGGGCGAGTCATATTCTGGTGATCGTAGGAATCCAGCAAATCGAGTGCATTGCTGTACTTTTCGATTACAGATAGCACCTGTTTGCTGTCCAGTTCATTCTCCGTCCTTTTCATAATTCGTATCACTTCTCCCAGTTGTCTGATACGATTATCATTCACCGCATAACCTTTCAATATGTACTGTTTCAAAACAGAATTAGCCCATCTGCGAAATTCTACACCACGTTTTGATTTCACACGATAACCAACGGAAATGATTACATCGAGGCTGTAAAAGGCTACCGGTTTATCTGAATTTGGAATTTGCAAAAAATGCAAATTGCTTTTTTCTTCAACTTCATCTTCTTTAAACACATTTCTGATATGACGGGAAATAACTGAAACATCCCTTTGAAAAAGCTCAACCATTTGCGCCTGAGTCAACCATACGGTTTCATTATCCACAGTTACCGGTAATTTCACCTGCTTATCTTCCGTTTCAAAAATTATGATTTCATTATTATTCAATATCCTGCTCCTCCTTTTTCATTTTCACGATCAATTCTTCATACTTCAGCTGATACTCAATCAACCGTGGTATATACTCCGGCGGTCTCCTGCGTCCCGCTTCCCAATCCTCTATCGTTCTCAGAGGAATTCCAATATGTATGGAAAAATCTTTTCTGGTCATTCCTGTTTGTTCCCTAAGTTTCCGTATTTTATCTGCAGATTCCATTATTTCTGAACATCTCCATGTAATGTCTCATATAGCATATCACATTTTTCCTAAAACGCAATGCGTGGTTATTAAAATGAATATAATTTTTTTGCACATAAAAAGCAGACAATTCAATGACATCTTCACCTCTTTGCCTGCTTTACAATCATTCTGTTTTTTATCACACCAACAAATCAACATACTTTGCCCGGCTCAATGCTCCAGCATATTCTCTATAAAAATCCCGTACCCTCTCGTGGGATCATTCACAAGAACGTGCGTCACAGCCCCCACCAGCTTCCCGTCCTGGATGATCGGACTTCCGCTCATTCCCTGCAGTATGCCCCCTGTCTGATTCAGAAGTTTTTTATCTGTAATCTGAATTTCCAGATTCATACCTTCCATTTCTTTATGAGCAGATGAGATTTTTTTAATCTCAATATCAAAAAACTGATATTTTCCATTAAAGCAGTTCAGCATCTGGGCTTTTCCGTTTTCTATTTCGTCTGATGCTGCGGTTTTTAAAGAGGCCTTTTCCCATAGTTCCTCAAATGTATCGGATTGAAAACAGGATCGCAGTTCATTGAAGATCATCCTGTGTGCTTCCGGATTGCTGTTTCCAAAGATTCCCTGTTCTGTATTGTCAGTTACAGTTCCTATACAGGAATTCAAACGATAATCAATGGTACCGGCCAGCGAACCCGGTTCATCCTCTTTGCTCTGAACCAGTGAATAGATCTCTGCCTTGTACAGCTTTCCGTTATCGATTTCCATTCGCGCTCCTGTATCAATGTCGGAAATACAGTGTCCCAGTGCTGCAAAATTTCCATCCTGATCCAGCCATGTAAGTGTACCAATACCATGCATATTGTCGCGAATCCAAATACCTGCCTTATACTCTCCGTTTTCCGTCAGAACGGGTCTGATTGCAACCATCTTTTTTTCCCCCTGATGTTCGATGGTCAGCTGAATTTCTTTTCCTCCGCTTTTTTGAATCAGTTTTTGAAACTGTTCCTTGGACTCCATGTAACACCCATCTGCTTCCAGTATATAATCTCCGGAATTCAGGATTTCCTGACAGGGACTGCTGATCATTCCTTTCGAGGTACGGAGTTCTGCGATTTCAGCAATCAGCAAACCTTTTGTTTCCAGATAAATCCCCACAGGAATACCGCAGGGAAGCAGTTTCTCTGATTTCGAGATACCGGTATTGGATTTTCCGGATACCGATAAAACAGGATTGTCATATCCGAAAGCCGATTTCTCTGATGTAAGTGCACCGGAAAGCACAGGCTTTTCACCCGGTTCCAATCTTACCAAATTGCTGAATGGCTGAATATCGTCTGTATAGGAATCTGTAAAAACGAAAAAATATAATATTGTAAAGCATGACATGAAAAGATACAAACCTGCAATCAGGAAAAAATACCCTTTTTCCTTTCGTTTTTGTACTCGTACTCGTACTCTCATAATACCCTCCTTTGAATAGGCAGTGACGATTTCTGTTTCAATTCATATTCAAATCGACGCCTGCAGATATCTGGCGCCGGATTCGGTTTGCAAAGCAAACATTTTCCGTCACTGTTCTGTCCAACTTCTGGTTTTATTATGTGAGATTTTCGAAAGTCAAATCATGCATTTTCTGGGATTCCGATATTCCTGCGCAATCATCTTTAATTCCCTTGCATTTTCAAGAACTGCATCGGTGATGGTAACACCTCCCAGCAATCTTGCCAGTTCCTGAACAGACTCTTCATCTTTCAGCTGACTGATTGTGGTACAGGTTTTTTCGTTTCGGACAGTCTTGGCAATCATAAAATGATTATCTGCCATGGATGCAATCTGAGGAAGATGTGTGATACAGAGAACCTGATGGGTTTTTCCGATCAGAGACAGTTTCTCCGATACACACGCTGCCGTTCTTCCGCTGATACCGGTATCAATCTCATCAAAAATCAGCGTCGGAATCTGATCCGTATCTGCGAGAACTGCTTTCACTGCAAGCATGATTCTGGAAAGTTCACCACCGGAAGCCACTTCACCGAGAGGTGCCAGCGGCTGTCCGGGATTTGTGGAAATCAGAAACTCGGCATCATCAAAACCATTGCTTCCGAATTGACCGGAACGTTCGAAATGCATGTCAAAGGAAACCTGAAGAAAATTCAGTTCTTTCAGACTGGAAGTAATCGCCTGTACCAGCGGTACAGCTGCCTGTTTCCGTAAAGCAGACAGTTCTTCGCAATAGAGGAGAACCTGTTTTCTGATCTTTTCGCATGCCGCTTTTGTCTTTTTCCGGTTTTCTTCATAATGTTCCAGTTCTCCCAATCGTTCTTCTTTCTCCTGAAGGGACTCCATAATCCGGTCATAGTCTTTTCCGTACTTTGTCTGCAGACTGCGGATCAGATCCAGTCTGTCTCTGACTGCCTCATAAGTTTCCTGATCAAAGCTCATTTCGTCCATATAGGACTGCACATCTCTGTTCACATCCGTCAGCAGGGATTCCAGATCCAGAATCTGAGCTGCAATATCCTTCAGGGAATCGTCAAACCGCAGTGCGGACTGGATTTCTTTTACCGCTCTGGATACAGCCTCTCCTGCGGAAGAGGAATCTCCATATCCCAGTGCATCAGAAACAATACCCATGGATTCCATAATATGGCGGCTGTTGGCAATTCGTCTGTATACCTGTTCCAGTTCCTCTTCTTCTCCTTCCTTTAAAGCTGCGGACCGGATCTCATTGATCTCATATTTCAGAAAATCCACTTCCCGGATTCTGGTCTCTTCATCCATGGAAAAGTTCTGCAGTGTCCTGCAGCAATGAATGTACTCGCTGTATGCAGTACCCAGCTTTTCTTTCAGTGCAGAAACTTCTTCTCCTGCATAGATGTCAAGTATTTCCAGATGCTTATGCTTATACATCAGTGACTGGTGTTCATGCTGACCGTGAATATCAATCAGAAGGCCGGTCATCCGGCGGACTTTAGCTGCAGTCACGGTTTCATCATTGATCTTAAACACACTGCGTCCTTTCATGATCTTTCTTGAAAGAATCAGAACACCGTCTTCTTTTTCCGCCTCGATATCCATCTCCCGAAGCAGATTGAGTTTAATGGGATCGGTAATCTGAAAAACCAGTTCCACATATGCATACTCTGCTCCGGTACGAATCACGTTGGCACCTGCTTTTCCACCCAATGCCAGATTGACAGCATCAATCAAAATGGACTTACCGGCACCGGTTTCACCTGTCAGAATATTCAGTCCTGATCCAAACTCCATATCAGCTTCTTCAATTAAAGCAAAATTCTTTACATGTAAGTGCATCAGCATACACAGATCCCTCCCAAAAAACTCATCGAACAGATGTTGCAAACATTTGTTCTCGAATGTTTGTTTGTATTCTATATCAACTTCTGATAAAATGCAAGCCTTTTTTTTAAAAAAGAAAAACAGACCCGTCCTGCTTCACAGAATCTGTGAAGCAGCGGTCTGTTTTTATACTGAAAACTTTTTTGTTTTCATCTGCACCTGCTTTTTCACTGCAGGCGCAGATAAGTTATTCGTTTCCATTTAAAGATCTGGTATTTACAAATTTCTGAATTTCCTTCATCAGAGATACCGTATCTTCCACACTTCTGACAGCGCACATAATGGTGTCATCTCCGGCAATGGTGCCCACCACCTGCGGAAAATGAAGTCCATCCAGTGCGGCAGCCACTGCCATTGCCAGTCCGGACACGGTTTTGATCACCAGAATATTCTGCGCCATATCCATGGACACATATCCATCACAAAAGATGCGGATGAATTTATCTTTCATTTCATCCTCTTCTTTTTTCATCAGTGTATAGCACTGGCGTCCTTTGCCATTGGGAAGCTTTGTCAGCTTCAGTTCCCTGATATCCCTTGAAATCGTTGCCTGGGTTACATTGAAACCTTCCATATTGAGACGTTCTGCCAGCTCCTCCTGGGTTTCAATCTCATATTTACTGATCAGTTCACGAATTTTATCGTGTCTTCTTATCTTCATATTAACCTCCATGCTCACGTTCCTGTTTCACTGGTTTATATTTTCATCTGCATCATTGGCATCAATCGCCGCAGTCACTGCTGCGACCCATTCCTTTGCCTTGCAGACTGAAAAATTGTCCTGCATGAAACAGTTTATCAATTAGCGTGTGGCATACTGGTATGCAAAATACAAAACAGGAACAATTACAGCAGACTACCGTTCGGACATTTTTCTTCTGACCGTTTCCAGAAAACTGATATGCTTTATTTTCAGAATCCTTGCCCGTTCTGCCGCTTTATGAATAAGAATGCGGTCACCTGCTTCCATCAGACCGGCACCATTTCCATCATAACATAGCTGTACCGGTATAAACCGTTTATCGGTTCGTTTTACTACTTCCACAATAATCTGGGAATTCGCATCCAGCACAATGCTTCGTTTATTCAGCGAATGGGGAGAAATCGGTGTCAGAAGAATGCTGAATGCCTTCGGATCCACGATCGGGCCACCTGCAGACAGATTGTAAGCAGTTGATCCGGTGGGTGTTGCAATAATGATGCCGTCTGCCACATATTTGTTCAGCAGCACACCATCTACATAGATATTAAAATCATTTACATCCAGTCCGCTGGATCTGGATAATACAATATCATTCAATGCATGATCACTGGTAACCAGGGTTCCATCTGTTTTTTTTACTTCTCCATAAAGGAGCATCCGTTCTTCCACGGTATACTGATCATCCATCAGACAATCCAGTGCATATTCCACATTGTCTGAATCGACTTCTGCCAGATACCCCAGTGTCCCACGATTTATTCCCATCATGGGGATTCCTTTGTAACGAAGATCCCTGGCAGCCTGAAGCATGGTTCCATCACCGCCGATTACCAGAATTGCCTGGGTATCATCCGGTATCGCCTGGGGATTGGTATAGCGAAACCATTCATGGTCATCGGCCGCTTCTGCATATACACCGGAATCCAGTTTGCACCGGCATCCTCTGGTTACCAGATAATCCCTTACATACTGTGCCAGCTTTCTGCTTCCTGACTTGCCGTTGTTGCTGATTACATAAAATTTATCCATTGTTATATCTACAATACCTCGTGTGCCTTTATTGTAATTTGTTCCGCAGAGGGGATATAGGGAGCATTTTCCGGCCTTTCACAGCCTTTGCCAAGCCATACAAGATATTCAATATTGCCTTCCGGTCCTTTGATCGGTGAATGATCCAGTCCCAGAATATGAAATCCCAGTGCCTGAGCACATGCGGTCACTGATTCGATAACCTCCACATGCACTTTCCGATCTCTCACAACGCCTTTTTTGCCGACCTTTTCTCTTCCGGCTTCAAACTGCGGTTTAATCAGACAGACTGCCTGTCCGCCGTCACGCAGCAATTCAAACGCAGGGGGCAGGATTCTGCTGAGGGAAATGAAAGATACATCCACGGAAAAGAAATCAATGGGCTCCGGAATCAATTCATGATTCAGATAGCGGGCATTGGTTTTTTCCATACAGACAACCCGATCATCCTTACGCAGTTTCCAGTCCAGCTGACCTCTTCCGCTGTCCACAGCATACACCTTGACGGCTCCATTCTGCAGCATGCAGTCTGTAAACCCGCCGGTTGATGCACCGATGTCCATACAAGTTGCACCTGTTAATGAAATTGGCCAGACATCCATTGCCTTTTCCAGCTTCAGACCGCCGCGGCTTACATATTTTAATGTGGTACCGCGAACTTCAATTTCCTTATCTATTTCAAATACTGATCCCGGTTTGTCTTCTTTCTGTCCATCTACATATACAATTCCGGACATAATAATCGCTTTTGCTTTTTCTCTGGAAGCGGCCAGTCCTTTATTGACCAGCAAAACATCCAATCGTTCTTTCATCCATTATCTCCAATCCGTTCCAGTATGCGGTTTACGATAAATTCCGCATCCAGTCCGATTTCTTTTTTTAATACATCCACATTGCCATGTTCCACATAAATATCAGGAATTGCGATATTCAGAATATCCGTATGGGATTCCGCTTCCATCAACATGGTACACAGGTGTTCCCCAAAACCGCCCTTCAGGACATTTTCCTCCATGGTTACCAGCAGCTTATGACCGGCTGCTGCCTCCAGAATACAGGCTTCATCGATGGGAGCCACAAAACGCATATTGATCAGTGAAACAGCATGACCTCTTTTTTTCAGTTCGGTTCTGACTGCATCTGCGGTTTCAACCATACTGCCCACAGCCAGAAGGGCAATCTCGGATTCCTTATAGATCCACTCCGCAGTCCCGGCTTTCACAGGCTGTCTGAATTCTGAAAGCCCTTTCCATCCGGTCCCCCGGGGGTAGCGAATGGCGAACGGATAAGGATATGTAAATGCATATTTCAGCATATCCTCCAGTTCATAGATATTTTTGGGTGCACAGACAGTCATATTGGGAATACTGGACAAATAGGAAAGATCAAAAATTCCCTGATGGGTTTCTCCATCACTTCCCACCAGTCCGGCACGATCCACTGCAAAAACCACCGGCAGATTCTGAATACATACATCATGTATGATCTGATCATAGGCTCTCTGAAGGAAGGAGGAATAGACTGCAACCACAGGCTTTAAACCGCCTGCTGCCATACCCGCTGCAAATGTCACCGCATGCTGTTCCGCAATTCCGGCATCAAAAAACCGGTCAGGATATTTTTCTGCAAACGGCGTCAGACCGGTTCCGTCAGGCATTGCCGCTGTCACAGCGACAATGGAAGGATTTGTTTCCGCCTCCTGACAGATGGTATCCGAAAAAACATCGGTCCAGTCCTTCTCTGTTTTTGCACTTTTCGGCTCTCCTGTCCTGATTTCAAAGGGAGAAATGCCATGGAACCGTTCCGGATGTACCTCTGCCGGCCGATAACCTTTTCCTTTTTTGGTCATCACATGAATCAGCACCGGTTTTTTCATACGCTTTGCATTCTCCAGAACGGAGACCAGTCCCTTCAGATCATGTCCGTCAATGGGACCCCAGTACGTGATTCCCATGTTTTCAAAGAAGATTCCGCCGGAAAGAACTGCTGTTTTCACTTTATTCTTTACAAAAGACAAGGTATTTTTAATCTGATCTCCCTGGGGAATTTTTTCCAGCCGGCTGGAAAGCCGTTCTTTCAGATCATAATATGTCGCTGTTCTGCGGATCTTTCCAAGGTGTGCACTGATTCCACCGGTATTTCTTGAAATGGACATTTCATTATCATTCAGGATGATAATAAAATTGCTGTCAATATCTGCCACATTATTCAGGGCTTCCAGAGCCATGCCTCCGGTCAGAGCGCCATCACCGATTACAGAAATAACCGAATAGTCTTCCCCTTTCAGATCTCTGGCTTTTGCCAGACCCAGACCGGCAGAAATCGAGGTGGAACTGTGACCGGTATCGAAGGGATCACAGCTGCTTTCCTTTCTTTTCGGAAACCCACTCATTCCCCCGTATTTACGCAGTTCATCAAATCCGGTTCTGCGTCCGGTCAGTATTTTATGCGTATAGGACTGGTGTCCCACATCCCAGATCATCCGATCTTTTTCCGGATCAAAAACCAGATGCAGTGCCATTGTCAGTTCCACAACTCCGAGATTGGACGCCAGATGACCGCCGGTCCTGCTGATTTTCTGAACCAGAAAACGGCGGATTTCCGATGCCAGCAACGGTAAATCTTTCTCATCTATTTTGTGAATATCCCCTGCCTGATTGATTTTATCAAGTAACATGGCCAGTTCCTCTACTTTTCTCTGTTCACCAGCATACGAATTAATTCTGTAAGAAATCCATTTTCATAAGGAAGGCTGTTCAATGTTTCAATCGCTCTTTCCGATAAAACGCCAACCTCTTTTTTTGCCTGTTCCAGACCTTCAAGTGTCACGTATGTTGTTTTATTGTTTTTCTCATCACTGTGGACCGGTTTCCCGATGACACCCTGATCACCGATCACATCCAGAATATCATCCTGAATCTGAAATGCCAGTCCCACATCCTGTGCTATGCTCAAAACTTTTTCTTCTTCCGCTTTGGAAGCACCTGCCAGAACGGCACCGATCAGCATGGATCCCTCCAGAAGTGCTCCTGTCTTCAGCCGGTAAATAAAATCCAGCTTCTCTCTGGGAATCGGTTTATTGGTCAGTTCCACATCAACGGTCTGACCGCCTATCATACCGTATATGCCGGACTTTTCTGCAAGAATCGAAGCGGCACGCAGAACCCGGTCCGTATGTTCTGTCATAGCCCCTGCCTTCAGAGCGGTTTCAAAACAGTATACCATCAGTGCATCACCGGCCAGAATTGCCATATCCTCGCCATACTCCACCCATGTGGTATGCTTTCCTCTGCGGTACTCATCATTATCCATGGCAGGCAGATCATCATGAACCAGAGATGCGGAATGCATCATCTCCATTGCTGCCATAAAAGGCTCCACTTCTCTTCCTTTTCCGCCAAACAGGCGATAGGTTTCCTGCATCAGCAGGGGACGAAGCCTTTTTCCGCCAACCATAACACTGTAATTCATAGATTCAAATATCGTTTTCTGATGTCCTGTCTCTTTTGGAAGATATGCCTCAACAATTGCCTGTACTTCATTTGTTCTCTGTTGTAATTCTGTCTTAAAATGCATATTTTTATCCTTCACCATTCAGAATCAGAAGCTGCTGCTCCACCTCAGTCAATACCTGACTGCAATACTGCACCAGTCCGACACCTTCTTTATATAAATGAAATGATTCTTCCAGGGGACACTCTTTGTTTTCCAGTCTGGCAAGCAAGGTATCCAGCTGTTCCAGTGCCTCCTCGATGGAAAGCTTTTTCTCATCCTTATCTGCAATCACCATGTTCCGTCACCTCTTATTCTGTTTCCTTCTGCACACTGTCTGCCTGACTTACTTCCTTTCCGGTTATGACCGCATTCCATTTTCCGTCTGAAAAACGGATACCCACATGTTCGCCCTCGGACAAATCCGCTGCACAAACCACCGGTTTATCATCTTCTCCGGTGATATAGGCAAACCCTCCGGTCAGTTTTCTCAACGGCGAAAGGGCATCCAGTCTGCCGGCACCTGACCGGATCTGAATCCGTATCTGCTGAATCCGGCTTTCCATGAGAAGTTTCAGTTTCTGCTCCCGTGCATCCAGCTGCTGTTTCTTCTGTTCCAGATTCCGCACAGGATCCTGCACATCCAGGCGCTTTTTATAAGAATCTACCAGAACCCGGATCCGTTCCAGATTTGCAGATTCTGCCTGATCCAATCGTTTTTTCAGTACCTCTAGGGTATGCAGATAGCTTTCGTAATCAAAAACCGCCAGTTCTGCGGCTGCGGACGGAGTCGGTGCCCGCATGTCCGCCACAAAATCCGCAATCGTAAAATCCGTCTCATGGCCCACTGCAGAAATAATCGGAGTCTGCGAATGAAAAATCGCATAGGCAGTTTCCTCTTCGTTGAATGCCCAGAGGTCTTCCAGAGAACCTCCACCCCGTCCGATGATGATGCAGTCTAACCCCATGGCATCCAGGGTTTCAATTCCCCTGGCAATGGAGGAAGCGGCCATATCTCCCTGCACCAGAGCCGGATAAAGAATCAGCTGAACACAAGGATTTCTTCTGGCTGCAATATTGCAGATATCCCGGATTGCAGCACCTGTAGATGCCGTAACAATACCGATTTTCGATGCGAACCTGGGGATTGGCCGCTTATACTCCGGAGAAAACATACCCATTTCTTCCAGTTCTGCCTTTCTCCGTTCAAACTGTCTGTACAGTTCGCCGATTCCATCGGCTTCTGCCGTCTGCACATACAGCTGATATCTGCCGTCTCGTTCATAAACATTAATACTGCCCCCTGCCACAATGGTCATACCATCCTGCAGCCGGACTTTCAGATTCTGCCTCTGGGACCGGAACATCACCGCATTCAGTACACCGGATGCATCCTTCAATGTAAAATAAATATGACCGGATGTATGGTATTTGCAGTTTGATATTTCACCGCGCACATATATGCTGCGCAGAGCAAAATCCTGTGTGAACAGGTTCTTAATATAGGTATTGACCTGTTCTACGGAATAAATACTTCGTTTCATGCTTCTTCTGTTCGAACCACTTTACCCAGAATACCGTTAATAAAGGAAGGAGAATCATTTCCGCCGTACTTTTTCGCCAGTTCCACAGCTTCATTGATTGCAACCTTATCCGGTACATCCGGATCATGACGGATTTCAAATACAGCCAGACGGATCAGGCTCAGATCCACCTTTGCCATACGTCTTGTCTGCCATCCCTTTGCATACCGGTTGATCAGTTCATCCACTTCTTCTGTCACAGCCAGCACCTGTTCTGCACGCTTTTTCAGAATTTCCTTTTCCTGATCGGTATACTCAGCCAGTTCCTCGGATTCCAGATACAGATTTACCTGTGATTCCAGGACATCCGGCTCATAGAATTCCTTCATAAATACCAGTTTAAATGTATGTTCCCTTAATTCTCTGCGCTTCATTGCATTCTCCCATCCTGTATAATCTTTCCTGCTGTATATTCTTTCCTGTCAGATGTATTCTGACCGTTCCGAACATATCTTTTTCAAAATCCTTCGTCTGCGTTCCATCGGGTTCTTCCTGTAAAAAAAGGGTGCACAAAAACAAATGCACCCCTCCTGTGTTTTTAAATTATCAAGGTCGTGTATCCGCAGATACGGATTTCGTATATGAACTGTGGCTTTATTCTGTTTCCACTCCTGCAATACGAATATTTACGTCAATAACAGAAAGACCTGTCATATTCTCAATTGCACTCTTTACTTTTTCCTGAACATTCAGAGCAAGATTCGGAATGCTGTAACCATATTTCAGATTAATCGCAAGATCACAGGAAACAGATGTTTCCATTACTGTCACTTTGACGCCTTTCGGAGCAGTTTTCATACCAAGTCTGCCTGCCAGTTCATTGGCTGAACTGTCTGCGATGGAAGCAACTCCATCCACTTCCATGGCTGCAAGACCTGCAATAATTGCTACAACTTCATCTGCTATCTGAACAGAACCTACCTGACCATTCTCATGAATAACATGTGTACTTCTGTTTTCAAAATCATTCGACACGTCAATACCTCCTGAGGCAAATATATTGTCATCGCGAACTCACCACTTAACGTGAACATGTGAGAAGTGGGAATCCTGCTTATTTGAGAAACCGGGTGTTTTACATCCTCATTCGTGTACCCCACCCATTTTTTACAGTATAGCAAAAAAACCTCAGAACTGCAAACAGATTTTACAGCCCCAAGGTCATAGTTCCGGATCAGCTATCCGAAAATCCATCTTTACTTTTCCTCAACGACTTCTGTATTTACCGGGTTCATCAGAGAAATGACCACATCTGAAATTTTTACATTGGCTTCCCGCTTCACGGTATCTTCAATCTGAGCCCGTTCCTTATCGGATATTTCTGTACTTCCCACCAGAACTTCCACGCCATTTTCCGTAATGGTAACCATTGTCTGCGGAAGTCCTCTGCCTTCCAGAATGGATTCGATACTGGCTTCCAGCTGCGCATTCTGTGTCATTTTCAGCAGATTATCCGCCGCTGCTTTCCTCTGGGCAGAATCCAGTTTTTCATTATTGATAATGGAATTAAGTGTTTCCTCATTCCGTGTCCGTGTCTGTTCTTTATTTAATGCCGCATCTGCCATGATATTTTCCACCTGTTCTGTCCAGGTGAGAACTGCCTGCCCGGGCTGCACCGTACTGTCTTCTTCCTGTTTTTCCTCTCCATCGCTTTCTCCCACCACTTCAATTTCCGCCGTCTGGCCGGCTGTGTACAGAGACTGCTCTCTTGCAATATTTTCCGCCAGAATATCCTCATCTGAAATATCCATGACAGCAGAACCATCCTGATTCCCTGCTGCAGGAACCGAATCTGCAGCATCATTTCCCGGCAGATAGGACAGATAACCGGCAGCTATGATCATGACTGCCAGAAGGGTCAGAATGATCTGATTCTTTTTTCTGATTCTTTTCATACATGCTACTCCTTCAAATCGCCCTCGATTACTTCAATTTTATGTGCAGGCAGTCCGAATAATGCCTGAAGAATGCGGTTGATTTCCGATTTCACCACAGAAGACCCTCCACCCTGGGCAATCACTGCGATACCGGATACTTCCGGAAGGATTTCTCTGGAGATCCATGGCTCCTGATTGCTGTCGGTTACTGTCTTTTCCTCTTTTGCGAAAATTTCTTTCTTTGCTCCATTCGCATCCCCTTCCTGTTCGGAACTGCTTTCCGACTGCACATCTTTTTCCGCAATCCGGGTCCCCTGATCCACAAATGTCACCATTACCCGAACCTGTCCTGCACCGCGTACCCCGGACAACATATCCTCCAGCCGCTCCTCCAGCTGTAATCGGTAATCAGTGTCCGTGTACAGCTCCGTGTCCTCTTTTTTTTCAGAAACGGAATCTCCCTGCAGATATCCGGTCAGGGTCTCCAATGGAAAAGAAAGCAGAAACAGCAGAATTCCTGCCAGCAGTCCCATGGTAATTTTATCCTTTGACATCCTTTTCCAGACTTTCCCCATGGTATCTCCTCCCTAATCCGGTTCGATTTCTATGTCATCCGGGTTTATTTCCAGTATCGAGGCAATCTGATTTTTCAGACCGGCAAGTTCTTCCTGATGAGCAGCCAGTTCTTCTTTCCCCTGTTTCACAGACAGATGCAGCTTTTTTACAACAATTTCCGCCGTATCCCGAAACCGTTCTGTGTCGAAAATCACTTTGCCGTCTGCAAAAGAAAAACCTGCTTCCTCCATCTGCTTTTTCACATACTGCAGAATCTGTTCTCTGGTATAATTTTCTGCCGCCTCCTGTCCCTGATCAACCTGTTCTTCTATTTTCTCCTGATTTTTCCTGACTGTACTTTCCTTCACCCATTCCGTTTCCTTCTGATGGATGGAAGAAGAAAATGCCTCAGAAATTTCTGACAGACGATGATTCATCATCTGATCCAGAGAACCGGCCTTCAAAACCGGTCTGAAAATCAGAACCAGCAGCAGTACCGATAAATAAAACCGAATAATTTTTCTGTTTTTTCCATCAAACAGGTATAGAACCAGAAAACAGATCACGGTAAAAACTGCAATCTGACGGATCCACAGATAAACCGTATCCAACATGTTCCCCCTTTCACCATGCAGCGGCAGCAATCAGAATCAGACTGACCATCGCAGACATAAACATGATTTTCACCAGATTTTCCACCCCCACTGCAAAAGCCTTCAGACATCCGCAGATTTTTTTGTCGGAAACCGGAGACAAAACGGCCAGCAGCAGATGATATAGAAAAGAAGCCCACAAAAGACGGAACAACGGAACAAATACAATCAGAAGGATGCAGAGCATTCCTGCTGCTCCGATG
>JALETI010000223.1 GCA_022781515.1 Lachnospiraceae bacterium | reverse complement strand
CATTTACCGTACTTTTTGTGGATGGAAATCACGAAAACTTTGACCGTTTGTACAGCTATCCGGTGAGGGAATACTGCGGTGGTTTTGTTCATGAAATCGGTCCGAATATGATGCATCTGATGCGGGGACAGGTTTATCATCTGCAGGGGCGTACTTTTTTTGCCTTTGGCGGTGCATCTTCCCATGATATGGAGGATGGAGTGCTGGAACCGGATGACAAGAGAAGAATCGACCGATTTTACCGCCAGGGAAAGCGATTCCGCATCCGAGGAGAGTCCTGGTGGGAAGAAGAACTTCCTACGGAAGAGGAAATGGAAACCGGTATCCGAAATCTGGAAAGACATAACTGGAAAGTGGATTATGTGATATCGCATTGCTGTCCCACATCGGTTCTTCGTACTTTTAATCAGGAGAATAAATGGAAGGAAGATGTTCTGACGGATTATTTTGATACACTTCTGGATCGTGGACTCACTTTTGATAATTGGATGTTTGGTCATTATCATCAGACGAAAGAGTTTGACGGCGGGTTTCAGATGCTGTATGAAGCGGTGGAGCGGCTGTTGTAGTGTGGCCATGGGCAATGCCACCGAAGAATTGAAAGCTGCCGCAGATTATGTGACAGCTTCCAATGATGAAGATGGCATTGCGAAGGCACTGCATCATTTCCTGCCGGAGATATACAGTTAATCGCTCAATGCCGCAGGAAACATATTTTCTGCCTCAGATTGTACATTGTATGCAGATGTCTGATTTACCGGCGTACCTTTGTATCGATAAAATTGCGTACGGCCCCAATCAGGTTCGCATCATTGCCGAACTGGCATTTCACGATTTCCGGCTCCACTGCAGGCAGAGGGAAGGGGCCTTCATAGTTCATAACCGCATGGGTTGCCTTTCGGATTCCCTCAATTACCATGGGTTCTTCAGAGATACCGCCGCCGATGGCAATGCGGTCCACATCCAGGATGGTTTGCAGTGTGAAAAAGAAATTAGCTGTAAATTGACAGAAATCCTGGAATACGGAAAGGGCTGTAGAATCTCCTTCCCTTACCAGATGGAAGAATTCAATCCCATCAATAGGTTCTTTTCGTCCTGACTTATGGAGATACTGACCTAACAGGGAGTTGGTGGAGCCGGTGAGGGCTGCCAGATTGTCGAAGGAATATGCATCTTTGTGATTCACAACACAGCCGGACAATTCACCGGCAGCCATATGGCTGCCGTGGATCACCTGGTGATCCAGAACAATACCGCCGCCGATACCGGTGCCCAGTACATATACCAGTCCATTGGGAACATCCTTCAGAGCACCAATCCATGCTTCTGCATTGGCAGCACACTTTCCATCATTATCCACGCTGACCGGCACATGATAGCGTTCTTCCAGAATTTCCATGATGTTCAGATCCACAATCCATTTATAGGAACCGCCGGTGTGGGCAATTCCTTTCCGAACATCAATTTTACCGGGCATACTGATGGCAATGCCATCTGCATCTGCCAGATGATCTTTGACGCATTCGTCCAGGGCTGTCAGCAGATCTTCCAGTGAAGCGGTGGGGGAAGCAATCTTCCAGCGGGAAGAGATTTCACCTTTTTCATTGAGCAGACCACACTTGATAAAGGTACCGCCCAGATCCAGACCTATGATTTTCATTTGATTTCCTCCTAAATAATGTATTGCAAGGTCAATAACCAGAACATTGGCTCTTCTGACCTTTGTTTCTATCCACGGTTGGTAAGATTAACTGAGTACGATGTGCGATATCGTATGTTCGCGTGGGATTGTCTTGCGAAATGGGGAATTCGATTTATTTGTTGAAGTCGGATTGTATGAATAAAATAATTATAGAACCGGGAAAAAGAGTTTGCAAGAGAAAAGTCAATAGGGATTTTACAATTTCAGTATCTTCTTCAGTATCTTCAATCCGGATATAAAAACGGCATATTCTCCGGATGTTCCTGAGAAATATGCCGTTTTGTGTATGAATTATATTATGAGTTATCCGATAAATGAGCCCGACATCGATTTATTTTACTTCGTACTCTCAAAATCGTTGAAAACAGGGGATTTTCATGCCGGTTACATCTTGATAAATCGCCTCGGCGAGAATCCGGTGGCCTGTTTCGTCCAGATGTTCCTGATCGGTTTCACTTGCTTTTACAAAATCAGATGCGGCAATGATTCGGACATTTTTTCTGTGTGCAGCCTTTTGATACTCTGCATGGAGCTGTTTTGACGTTTCTACGGATACCTTGTCAAATTCCGGATCATATTGGGGTTTCCATACGGATTCTCCAAGATGGACAGGGGATACCACCAGAATGTTTTCTGCAGGAATGCAGCACAGCAATTCGTCAATACAGCATTCCAGTCCTTTGGCTATCTCATGCGGACTGGCTTTGTAACAGGCTTTGCAGTCATTGGTACCCAGCATCAGAATAGCTCCGTCAATGCCCGTCCATCGAACATTCTGTGGAAAACGATTTTGTGTTCCGGGAATCAATCCCCAGGTATTGGAATCACCGTAGCATAAAATCTTTTTCATCTGTAATCCTCTCCCATATTATGGGGTCAAATCTTTTTGACCCGACATTAGTTTAATATTCAAAAGAATGCAGGAACTGCTGTGCACGTTCTGTCTGCGGTTTTGTGAAAAATGATTTCGGCTCCCGGCTTTCTTCTACAATTTTTCCGTGTTCCAGAAACAGGACCCGGTCTGCAATTGCTTTTGCAAATGCCATTTCGTGGGTGACGATCAGCATGGTACTTTGGTTTCTGGCCAATGCAAGTACAACTTCCAGGACTTCATGAACCATTTCCGGGTCAAGGGCAGCGGTGATTTCGTCCAGAAGAAGAATTTCAGGGTGCATAATCAGGGCGCGGACAATGGCAATTCGCTGTTTCTGTCCGCCGGAAAGCTGGCGGGGATAATCATTGCATCGATCTGCAAGACCTACTCTGGCCAGCAGCTCCATGGCTTCTTTTTCCACTTCCGAACGATTTTTTTTCTGAACTTTCAGCGGTGCCAGAAGGATATTTTCCAGAATCGTTTTATGGGGAAACAGATCATAGCTCTGGAAAACCATACCGATTTTCTGCCGCATGGAAGAGATATCCTTTGCATTCTTCCGAATGGGGAGGCCATCCAGCAGAATTTCACCGCCCTGAATATCCTCCAGTGCATTCAGGCAGCGGAGAAGGGTACTTTTCCCGCAGCCGGACGGGCCGATAATGACAATGACTTCCCCTTTTTTTACTTCCAGATTAAAATCATCCAGAATAACCTGTTCTCCAAATTTTTTATGTAGATGATTGATTTTCAAAAGTGTCTGTTCCATAATTATGCCCACCTTTTCTCAAGATATGATGCCAGCCTGCTGATTGGCCAGCAGATCAGAAAATAAAGCAGAAATACTACCAGAAAGATTCCGAATGCACCATTGGGGGAAACCCTGCGGTTGGCTTCAATGATCTGCTGTGCAACTTTTAAGACTTCCACAATTCCGATCATCATAACCAGACTGGTTGTCTTGATCATTCGTGTGATCAGGTTAATGGACAGTGGAATCAGTCTCCGTACCGTCTGGGGCAGGATGACATAGCGGTATGTCTGACCGGAAGTCAGTCCCAGGGCTTCGGCGCTTTCATATTGTATTTTCGGAATACTGATCAGAGCCCCGCGGACCAGATCGCCCATTTCCGCAACACCCCAGAAGGTAAAAACGATGATGGCAGAGGCTTCTGCGGACAGATTCCAGCCAAATACCCTTGTGGTGCCGAAGTATACCACAAAGAGCAGGACCATCTGGGGCATGATACGTACAATTTCCAGATAAATCCGGAAAAACAGTTTCAGAATTTTATTTCCGGATGTCATCAGCACGCCCACAAGAAGTCCCAGTGTGATACTGATTGCAACGGAAATCAGACTGATCTGGACGGCTACCCAGAGTCCTCCCAGAAGCCGGATCATGTTTTTTCCTTTGAAGAGAAGGTCAATTCCCAAATTCTGCATAACGGAGCCTCCTTTCGATCAGACTACCCAGTACCGATACGGGAAGCAGCATGATCAGATAAAATACAACCAGAAGGGTCAGGCATTCGATGGTTTTGGCATACATGCCGATGAGATCCTTTGCCGTAAACATCAGGTCCATCAGACTGATGGTGGAAAAAACACTGGTTTCCTTCAGCAGAAAAATCACATTGGCCATGATGCCGGGAACACTGGAAGAAATGGCCTGGGGCAGGATCACATACCGGAATGTCTGTATCCGGTTCATACCAAGACTTTGTGCACTTTCGTATTGAATGGGTGCAACGCTTGTCAGACCGCTTCGAAAGGTCTCTGCCATATAGGCACCGCCCAGAAGACCAAGTCCCAAAGTGCCGCAGATCTGCGGTGAGATCTGCAGTCCGACTTTCGGAAGGGCAAAGTACAGAAAGAACAGCTGAACCAGCAGCGGTGTATTTCGAAACAATTCAATATAAAATGCGATGAGCTGCCGCAGAGCAGGGATTCGCAAATGCATAATGACCGCACAGATGAGCCCCAGCAGAAATGCCAGTATGACACCCTGTATACCGATTTTCACCGTAAGAATCAGTGCATCTTTGTACAAAGGAAGATAGGAAATGATTGCGTCTATATCCATTGAGTGCATCTCCTTTTTTAATATATTGGGTATTTCATGTCTGTTTGCCCTCCGGTTCCTGTACGGATGTTGGAGCGGGAGAACATGACGCTATGATACAAATGGTTTTCTCTGTGTTTGTATCATGTATTGGAATGATAGTATCATACTCTTTAATACCTAGTAAGTCAATAGGTTTAAAAGGGAAAAGAGAATATTTTATGGAATCGTACAGCAAATGATACAAAACAGATGAATACATTTTGTACAATTCTCCAATATTATAAAATACGTCAAATTCTGCCTTGACTTTTTTTAAGGGAATTGATATCATTCCCATTGTAAGAAATTTGTTGGAATGTTACTGGTCATGCAGGCTTAACCAACTCTGTACATTGTTCCCCGCAATGGGGATATTGGGATTGTATGGGGCTGGTTCTTTTTTTTTCATGGAGATATGGAGGTGAGGATTGTGAGAATCAAAAATGTGATCAACAACAATATCCTTTGTGCCATTGATGAAAAAGGAAAGGAAATGATCGTCACCGG
>JALETI010000221.1 GCA_022781515.1 Lachnospiraceae bacterium | reverse complement strand
CACTGTCATATGGGGGTACAGGGCATAGTTCTGGAATACCATGGCGATATCACGATCCTTGGGAGCGATATCGTTGCAGAGCTTTCCATCGATGTACAGTTCGCCGTCGGAAATATCTTCCAGACCGGCTACCATACGAAGGGTTGTGGATTTACCACAGCCGGAAGGACCTACCAGTACGATGAATTCCTTATCTTTGATGGTAATGTTCACATCATGTACAGCAGTTACCTTGTTGTCGTAAATCTTTTTCATATTTTTGATTACAACTTCTGACATTTTATTCCATTTCTCCTTCTTTTCATGCCCGAAAGGTCAATAAGCGGAGTGAACCTTCCGGCATATGAATCAGTCAATCACCAGATCGTATTTCACCACATCGATCAGTGCATGTCCGTCTGCATCAAAACTGATGGAATCAGCACTTTCCGGTGTGTAGATCATAAAGGAAGCAGCCTGCTCTCCGTCATTGACGAAAAGTTCAACGCTGTGTCTGTCCAGTATGATCCGAATCCTGATCTCACCCTGTCCGGAGCGGACCTGGAAATCTCTCACGTTGACAATATCATGGGGGAAACCGGATCTTGTCCTGTCCACACGGACTGTGTTGTTTTCCGGTTTAAAACGGATGGTTGTCACCCGCTCGCCGTCTTTCGCAAGGTTGATCCGGAACCAGTTGTACATACGGTTTTCATTGCCGGGACGGATCGTCACTGTCATGTCGATTGTCCGCCCGCTGATTCCTCTGAGATTGGTCTCGCTGCAGATCATTACATTGCGGTAAGCAATCTCAACACCACGATAATTTTCGATCTCTCTTACAGGGTTCTGATACAGTCTGCCATCCTTCACGCTCAGTTCCCGGGGCAGGGTCATCTCTCCAAAGCAGTGGATATTTCTGGGCTGGCTGTTGGATGTCTCCCAGTTCTGCATCCATGCAATCATAATCCGGCGTCCGTCCGGAGTCAGCAGCGTCTGCGGTGCATAGAAATCGGTGCCGTAATCGATCGCCTGCACGTACTCTCTTCTGAGATGGTGTTTTTCTTCCTCATATTCACCGATCAGACACAGGGTGCCGTTGCCGGCATGGAACTCCAGTCCCATGGCGATCATTTCCTGAGGGCTGGTCAGAAGCACATGTTTTCCGTCCAGTTCAAAGAGATCAGGACATTCCCACATCAGGCCGAACTGATTATGGCATGCTGCTACTACGCCGTCATATTCCCAATGGAGTCCATCCTTACTTTCATACATCAGGATGGAACCGCTGCCGTCGGCAGGACGGTTGCCCACTACGAGATAGAACGTATCTCCTTCTTTCCATATCTTGGGATCTCTGAAATCCACGGCGCTGCCGCCCTCGGGCAGATCCATTTGGGTAAGAACCGGATTGGCCTCATATTTTTCATAATCAATGCCATCACCGACGGCAATACACTGGGTCTGAAATTCTCTGATCAGGCCATCTTCCTGCCGTTCCCTGCGGACGCCGGTGTATACAAGCATCTGTCTGCCGTCGTCCAGCTCGATGGCACTTCCGGAGAAGCAGCCATCCTTGTCATACTCCTGATCAGGAGCCATTGCCACTGGAAGACGATCCCATTTCACAAAATCCTTTGTCTTTACATGACCCCAGTGCATCGGTCCCCAGCTGGTGGAATAGGGATGGTACTGAAAAAAGAGGTGATACTCTCCCTTATACATGGAAAATCCATTGGGATCATTGATCCAGCCAATCGCTCCTGTTACATGGAATTTCGGTCTTTCTGTTTCCGGAACATGAGGCAGGTATTTCTCTTCAAAATCACGAGCCTGCTGCAATTTTTCACTAATCATGAATATTTCTCCTTGCTGTTTTATTGGCGGCCCCGCCAGGACTCACCAGAGAGTCCTGAATAACCTCCGGCTCCCTGTTTCATACAGAAAACCGGAGATATTCATAAAGGAACTTATATGCAGCTGAATCTCTAAAAGATTTTTTACATATATGTAGCTGAATCTCCAGGAGATTTTTTACATATTCTGTAAATACTTATTCAGCATAGTAAGCATCCAGATATTTCTGGAAAATAGACAGGTACTCCTCAAGACCATAAGCATCCAGATCTGCCTGAAGCTTGTCCCAGTCAGCATCTGTAAAACCGTTCATAACCCAGTCAGACTTAGCAGTGTTGATACATTTGGAAATATCAGCTGTCAGGTCAGACAATCTCTTGGTATCTTCAGTACTCATAAAAACATTGGGGAATACATACTTGCAGTTCATATCAGGAGTATAGATATCCTTAATCCAATCCAGACGATACTGCGCATCATCAGGGCAGGTTACATAAACGCCATAGTAGCTGTCCAGAATAGCCAGAGGGCCGTTAACACTTTCTGCCTCGCGAACTTCTACAGGAGATGCATCACCCAGAGGCGCATGTTTCAGCATATCTTCACCATTTTCATTCTTATCCATAACAAAGATATCAAACTCATCACCTTCACCATAAGTACCCCAGTTATTCTGAGGAGACTGAAGAGGTGCATACATCTGATCAAGCCATGCACATACAAGAGCAGGATTGGACGCAGCTGCAGTTACAACACAGCGGCCACGGTCAAAACCAGAAGTGAAAGAACCATTCTGAGGGGTGATATTTCTCACATCAGCAGTCAGTGCAGGAAGCGGTTCCCAGCCTTCGAGAGTTGCAATGTTTGCAACATCCCATGAGAAGCAGACACCGTAACGACCGGATTTACCTTTAGCAACATATGTAGACCATTCCTGTGTGAAAGCTTCCGGATCGATCAGTCCTTCTGCATACAGATCATGCAGCCAGGAAATACCCTTCTTGAAACCTTCGGAATTAGCAACACAAACAACTTTTTTGTCATCGGTTACAGCAATATGACGGCCTTTGTCCGAATCGCCATATCCTTCACCAAAACCATTAATCAGAATACAGGGATCCTGATCACCATCATTCATGATACAAGCCATTGGAATGATTTCACCTTCAATGTTAAACTGCGCTTTCAATTCAGAAGCATGTTCTTTGAAAGCTTTCAGAACAGCTTCGAATTCATCAACTGTTGTAGGCATCTTGAGACCCAGGAAATCAAGCCATGCAGTATTAATAAAACTCATATTGCCAACAGTCTGAATAGCTGTTTTTTCATAACCCAGCTGTTCAATCCAGGGTAAAGCCCAGATATGTCCATTTTCATCGGTACACATAGTTTTGTATTCAGGAGCCTGTTCAAAAACCTTCTGTAAGTTAGGCATATATTTGTCAATGTATTCTTCCAGATTGATAATAACACCCTGTTTTGCATATTTCAGCAGATCCGTGTCACTAAAGCCAGCATTGAATACAAAATCAGGCAGAGTCTTCGTATTTGCCATTTCCAGAGCAATTTTTTCGCCCCACTGGTCACCCTGGATGGTCTTCCAGTCAACATGAACATTAGTCTGTTCTTCCAGACGCTTAAAAATAGTACGATTGTTGGGTTCTGACTCGGTACCTGCAGGGAAACTGGTCAGACCTGTGATAGTTGCTGTTTCAGAAAGAGGGAATTTCAGAGTGGAAGCATCCACCTCAGTACCGGCGGAATTTCCTCCGGATGTTGAGCCGCCCTTATTTCCGCATGCAGTAAACATTGACATAGTCATTGCTGCAGCAAGAGCCAGTGAAAGAACTTTAGTAAATTTTTTCATATAGGTTCTCCTTTTCATATTTATTTACAGACTTAGTCTGTATAAGGTACAGATGGATCATCCCTTCACGGCACCGGCCATAATACCGTTGTCAAAATATTTCTGGAAGAAGGGATACAGTATCATCAACGGGATACTGGAAATGATAATGGTTGCATACTTCAGCAATTCTGCCAGCTGTGCACGTGCAGCAGTACTCTGCATATCAGAAACCATACCAGGTTCAGGCTGGTTCTGAATCAGGATAGAACGCAGTACCAGCTGCAGAGGCTGTTTTGCTGCATCATTCAGATAGATCATTGCATCAAAGTAGCTGTTCCACATACCAACGAACTGCCACATAGCGATAGTCGCAATGATGGGAGCGCATAAAGGCAGCAGAATCTGGAAGAAATACACCATTTCAGATGCACCGTCAATTTCAGCAGCTTCCTGCATATCACCGGGAATACCCATATAATAGGTACGGGCAATGATCATATTCCATACACTGAACGCACCGGGAATCAGAATCGCCCAGATGGTATCCAGCATACCAAGATCACTGATCAGCAGGTATGTAGGAATCAGACCGCCGCCGAAGAACATGGTGATAACAAAAATGGTATTAAATAATCCTTTTCCCTTAAAATCCGGACGGGACATGGGATATGCTGCTAACAGTGTTACAACAACAGAAATAATGGTAAACAGAACCGAGTAAATCATGGCATTTTTGAAACCAACCCAGATCTGAGCATTCGACATAACACGTTCATAAGCTGTCAGAGTCCATTTACTGAAATCAAAGGTCAGACCATTATTCTGCAGCGTAACAGGATCGATAAAAGAAGCCAGTATAATATAAATAACGGGGAAGATGATTGCCACCATAAAGAGTGCCAGAACTGTATAGGCAAAAATCATAATTGCCTTATCTTCGCCTGTCAATTTAGAGAATTTCTGTTCCATATTATTCTCCTTTCATCAGACGCCCTTGCCATCGTTCATTTTCTTCACAATGGTATTCATGGAAATCAGAAGGACGACATTGATTATCGTGTTGAACAGACCAACAGCGGTTGAGAAACCATAATCACCATCCAGCAAACCTTTTTTGTAAACGTATGTAGCAATGATTTCGGATGAATTCAGGTTCAGGTCAGTTTGCAATGCATATGCTTTTTCAAAACCAACACTCATGATATTACCAACGCTCATGATGAACTGAATCAAAACAGTATCCTTAATCGCAGGCCATTCTACAGCTTTAATCTGCTGAATAATGTTTGCGCCATCCAGAACCGCTGCTTCTTTCAGATCCTTGCTGGCATTGGAAAGAGCCGCAGTATAAATGATGGATGCCCAGCCTGCCCCCTGCCAGATACCACTGGCAATATAGATGGTACGGAAAGCCTCAGGCATTGTCATAAAGTTGTAAGAGGTTCCCAGCAGCATGTTCAGCATACCGGTGGGAGAAAGCAGAATCCGGACAATACCGCAAAGGACGATAACGGAAATGAAGTTGGGCATATACAGCACAAGCTGAATTTTCTGCTTAATACGGCTGCTCATGATTCGATTCAGCAGGAAAGCCAGCAGAATAGGTGCCGGAAAACCCCAAAGCAGACCAAATACACTCAACTTCAGTGTATTCATCAGATACTTCATAAAATCCGGGGATGACAGGAAGCGGGAAAAGTGGCTGAAGCCAACCCATTCACTTCCCATAATACCTCTGATGGGATTGTATTCCGTAAAGGCAATCATAATACCGCCCATGGGAATATAACGGAAGATCAAAGTCAACAACAACGCAGGCATTATGAAAATTAAATACAGCTGCCAGTGCTGACGCATGTAAACCAGAGTATTATGCACTCTGCGTCTTCCGCCTTTCTTTTCAGAGGTGCTTTTCGAAGCTTCTTTCATAAAAGAGTCCTCCTTATGTATTTTTTCGATTCAAATTGTGCATTTGCACACTTTCGAATCAATTTGGTGTTTTCATCGTATCACTGGTTTGTATTTATGTCAATTGAAAATAGTATATTTGCGCATTTTTGATAGATTGCACAATTTTGAAGAGTATATTTTGAACACTATTACAAAAACACGAATTTGACATTTGCACACATCACATGATATAATATTATTGAAATTTGAGTATCAAAAGGATTTCCCCCATGATACAAACCTTCTATTCAGAAGATAGGATCCGTTTTTATTAACAGTTCCTCTGACTATTGCATAAAGTTCATTTGTAATAATTGTATAAGAAAAGAAAAATATCAGAAAAGATAACAGGAGAGAGGTATGAATAAAAAAGTAACCATTCAGGATATTGCAGATGCTCTTGGCATATCCAGAAACACCGTTTCCAAGGCAATCAACAACTCTGAGGGGCTTGCTGATGCCACCAGGGAAAAAATTCTGCTGAAAGCTGTAGAGATGGGATATAAACAGTTTTCATATGTAAATACACTTGCGGGGATTTCTGCATCCTCATCAAAAGAAAATCCAACTCCCCCAGGTTTTCGGGGAGAAATCGCACTGTTTACAGGTTTATTTCTGACGCGCTCTCATTTTGCATCCCTGATGCTGGATAAATTTCAGCGTGAAATATCTGATCTGGGATACACTATGAATACTCACAGAATTACTGATCGCAATCTGGCTGACATGACGCTCCCTGTTACCTTTCAGAAAGAGCAGGTTAAGGCAATCATCTGTATTGAAATGTTCGATTGGGACTACGCTGAAATGCTCTGTAATCTCGGTCTTCCCATACTTTTCGTTGACGGTCCTTCCAAGAAAAGCGGAAGATCCCTTCCTGCTGATCAGTTATATATGGACAACACCACGGAAATTACACGATTTGTTAATGATATGCTGAAAAACAACCTGACCCGTATTGGTTTTATCGGCAATCACAATCACTGTCAGTCTTTTTTCGAAAGATATACTGCTTTCTACCTTACTATGCTGATGGCCGGTCAGAAAGTAGAAGATCAGTTTGTCATTAATTCAAATACACTTTCTGATATAAAGTCACAAATTGCATCACTTGATGAACTGCCGGATGTATTCATCTGCGCCAATGATTTCCTTGCGAGTGATACCTTGCAGGCTCTGACTGCTGTTGGAAAACGCGTTCCTGATGATGTCAAACTCTGCGGCTTTGATGACTCTGCGGAATCCAGGATGAGCAGACCACCTATAACCACTATACATATTCACACACAGATTATGGCGTTTACTGCAGTTCACCTTCTGATTTCCAGAATCAAGCATCCATTTCTTGACTTCCGGATCGTACATACCGAGACAGATCTGATTTATCGTGACTCTGCAAAAATAGATTAAATCCCATCTGGGAATTGATTATGGACTTTTCAAGATTAATCTAATCCTACCATGAACTGAGTGAGGTAATTTTATGAAATTTCTATCCTATGAAAGTAAATTCAGCCAGGTTATGCTGAAAATATGTTCCAGCTGCTGTCTGAATCTTTTGTGGCTGCTCTGCTCCATCCCGATTTTTACAATTGGTGCCTCTACTGCTGCACTTTACCGGGCAACACTGAAAATAGCCAGAGATGAAGATCCTTACATTGTCAAAGAATTTTTCCGTGGATTTCGGGAAAATTTCCGCCAGGCAACGATTCTGTGGATGATATTGCTTGGTATCGGTCTCCTGTTATGCGGAGACGGATACATACTCTATCATCTGTATCACACCTTTTCCGGTCCTGTCGCCGTTGTCTGGACGTTAATGCTGGCTCTGATTATCGCTGCATCAATCATATATGTCATTGTTCTGCTTTATGTATTTCCACTGATTGCCAGTGTGGAAAATACCAACCGTGCAATGCTGAAAAACTCTTTCCTGATCGGTATTCGCTATCTCTTCTGTACTATTCTGGTATTTGCCATCCATTTTGCCATGTTCTTTGCAGTTGTGGCCATCTTTACTCCTCTGATTATTTTTGGAGAAGGACTGTGTGCACTGCTTAGTTCCTATCTGCTGTCCAATGTCATCCGTGCATGTTCTTATGACCCAAATAAAAAAGAAGATGATCCGGATAAGGAGGAAGCAGAATGAAACTTTCCAGACAGGAAAAGGATTCTCTTCGAGAGAGTTTCCGGAATATGAGTTTCCGCACAAAAGTGGATTATATCTTTACCTATTACAAATTGCCAATCCTGCTGATTCTGATCGCATTTCTGATTTTGAGTTCCAGCCTTTACCGTTATATCACCAGAAAAGAGACTGTTGTTTATCTGGGGCTTGTCAACGTATCGGTCGGTACAGATCTGGAAAAGGCTCTGACCCGGGGTTTTCTGGAAAACGCAGGTGCAGACCTGAAGAAAAATCAGGTTAATATCTATTCCGGGTTATATCTGTCAATGGATCCTGCAGCAGAAGACCATGAATACGCCTATGCATCCCGTATGAAAGTGATGGCTGCTGTAAATGCCAGACAGCTGGACATAGTCCTGATGAATCAGGAGGCATATAATATTTTTTCACAAAGCGGATATCTTCTGGATCTTTCTGACTGCATGAAGGAATATGCTTCTTACCTAACAGAAAATGACGTTGTCCTGGAGGACAACGCCATAGAATTTCAATTAAACGAAGCTGATGAACATCGTGTTGTGACAGAACGTGCTGTCAATGGAATTGACATCAGCCGTTTTCCGCTCTTTCAGAATGCCGGATTCACTGCCCCTGTATACGCTGGTATCCTCGCGAACAGTCCCAGACTATCTGCGTCCACGGAATTTCTGCATTATCTGATACAGGATTCATAAAATTCTCAGATAAATCACCATTTTACCTTTGGAGAAAAATTATTATGTCGAAAAAAACACTTCTTCTACAATAAAAGATGTTGCCCGTGAAGCAGGTGTCTCCCTCGGAACAGTTTCCAAAGTAATCAATGGGATACCCGTAGGCGAAACTTATCGGCTTCGGGTCCCTATTTCAGCATGCTGGCTGATCATCTGAATAATGCCATTACACAGCGAGGGTACCAGATGATGGTCTTCTGCACAGATCATGATCCACACGTAGAACAAAGCTTCTGTCTGGTCATGGGTTACATACATGAATGTGGTGTTGATTCTCTGACGCAGCTTGATGATCTCCGCACGCATCTGGTTACGAAGCTTGGCATCCAGATTGGACAGCGGTTCATCCATCAGGAATACCTTGGGATCA
>JALETI010000177.1 GCA_022781515.1 Lachnospiraceae bacterium | reverse complement strand
ATCTATATCGATGTTATATCTGGCATCTTTAATGGATACAACACAACCGCCTTTTATGTGCGAAATCACAGTAATTGGTTCTCCGCTGTAACATCCCAGAGAAAACAGAAAAGACTTCAGTTCTTCGTCCTCAGCGTCAATGTTTTTCACAATGTACTCTTCTCCGATTATTGCATCTGCCAAACTCATATCTTATGCCCCGCCTTTCCATACATTTTCTGCTCAATCTCATACACTTCCAAATGAAGTTAGTAGATTCTAAAAATAGTTATCTTTATTTAACTCTAATTAGTTTAGTTTAACTAACATGATTTGTCAATATTTTTTCCCATTAATTTCTTTGATAAATCGTTTATTGAGATATTTTCTCATTAATGCATGAACAGGCCGTTTTTTCTGGCAGATATTTCCATATCTTTCAATATGTCTTCATTTAATATGTCAGATACTACTTAAAATAGTCTTTAATGCAGATATGGAACTCGTGTGAGAACGAACAACCTTTGTATCCTGTCCTTTTATTTCTCTTAATGCATTCTGCACCATTTTATGTGATACGGTACTGGTAAAAAGAACCAGCAGATCCGGATTTCCGATTCCTTTCAGGCTGCTGTTCTGCTTAGGAAATACTTTTGCTTTGCAATTGTATTCTTCACATAAAACTTTATAATTTCGAACCATACATTCATTTCCGCCTATAATAACTACACTCATCTATTTTCCTCCTTCATTTATATTTTAATCTTAATATGAATAATATCATTCTTAAGTTAGTTTTATCTAACTATAATTAGAATACCATAACTAAATATGATATTCAAGTTCTTAAATAAGGAGATTTTCTCAATAACATCAAATCTACTCCCCAACGGTACATTTATGCCGAAAAAGCGCTGAAGTCAACCGACCTCAACGCTTTCCCTTAATTTACTTATATAAACCGACACAATCCAAGAAGTGTTCCCATTATGAAGAAAATAACAGCCTGAACAATCACAAGCCAAAGTTCATTGCCTGTCAGTCTCCCTGTAAATTGAATGTTTTCTCCGGGGCAGTCTGCAGCACATTTGCCACATCGGATACATTCTCCGGAAAGCAGACTGTCATCGGTCAGTTTCAGATGAACCGGACACTTTTTCTGACACAGACTGCAGCCTTTTCGGCAACTGGCTTCATTCCGTTTTAATACTGATATGGGCAGTATGGGAAGCAGCGCAAATACAGCTCCCATGGGGCACAGAAACTGACAGAAAAACCGTTCCTGCAGTGCCATTCCCACCAGAATCGCAAGAAACAGAATCATTCCGACAGCATAACCTTTCAGGTTGAATCTGCCGGCTGTCATCATGGAAAATACATCCCATGGACTGGTGCCGGAAAATTTTCCGTAAATCCCCAGTGCACAGAAGACAACAATCAGCGTCAGAATCAGATATTTAATTTTCTGACAGACCGAAAAACAGGATTCTTGAAGAGAAAATTGCTTCTTTTTTCTGAATATTTTCGCCTGTACAAATCCCGAAATCCAGAAAACAAAATCTCCCAGTGTTCCAAAAGCACATACATAACCGCAGAAATATCTGCCAAACAGAATGGTAAATATGACAAGACCGATCAGTGTGATCAAAAAGCTTCCGACTTCCAGCACACTGCCGGTTCCGATTTGATTAAAGATGTATTTCACACCTGAAAAACCTGCCACAAAAGCAGAGGGCATGGTAATAAAGAAAATCGCCTGAATCACTGCCCGCATCAGCCGCTGGATGGCAGCTTTTTTCTTTTTTAACTGGCCCGCCGTAAGCGTTTTTCCTTCTTTTCCGAAAACAGGCTGTTTTACAGCATCTTTATTTTCCTGAAATGCGGTCATGGCGTCACCGCCTTACTCAGCGCATCAGCCGCGGCTTCCAGAATGCCTCCGGAGCTGAAGGTTGCCCCTGATACGGTGTCAATTTCCGTGTTCTGTTTCTTAACAATATCCTCCGTCACTGCTTCTGCCATATTCAGATAAGCGGAATCTTCCGTCTTTGCAGACAGAATTTCCACCCGTGCTATTTTTCCGTCCGTCACAGTAACAGCTACATTGATATCTCCGCCAAATCCCATTCCGGTTCCTTCCCAGATTCCATCTTCATAGACAACTGTATCGGTTTCTGCTCCGTCTGCATTTTCCAGTGCCATGATCGATTCATTATAAGCCTCTGCTTCTGCTATCTTTTTTTCATTTTCTTCCACCATCAGCTGACGCTCTGCTGCAATAGAATTGTATGCAAACAACATCACGATGATTGCAGTCAGACTCAGAAAACGAACTGTAAAATTTTTATATTTCATGCCCGAAACCTCCTGAGGATAAATTCTTCTGATGTTTCAATTCCTTCCGCTGCTTCAGATTCTTCCGAGGTTTCAGTTTCTTCTGCGGATTTCGTTCCTTCTGTTGCTTCACTTTCTTTCGGAGTTTCAGTTCCTTCTGTTGCTTCACTTTCTTCCGGAATTTCTGCAAGGGCTGTCTGCAGTGCTTCCTGTGCGGCAGCTATGATCGCATTGGAAGAATATGTTGCACTGCTGACCACATCAATTTCTTCTGCATTCTGTGTTGTCAGTATCTGTTTCACAACACCTTCGTACCAGATATTTTTGCGGGTTCGTCCGTTGATCGCATAATCCAGATAAACGTCATTGTCTCCAGGGTCATCTGACATGTCATCCATTTTTTCCACCTGAAGATCTGCAATTTTTCCTTCTTCTATGACAGCAGTGACCTGTACCGTATAAAGAAAGATATCTTCGTCTGCACAGATCGTCGATGCCTGATATACTCCGTCTTTATACAGGGTTGTGTTCGCTTCTTCTTCGAATCCGGAACCGCTTTCATCCGGCTTTTCTTCTCCGGATTCCTCAGAGCTGTCGGAACCGGAATTTTCTGTATCCCTTCCCGGCTGCTGCGAACTATCAGAATCCGGCTTTTCTGTACTTTCAGAACCGGAAGAGCCGTTTTCTGTGGAAATTGCCTTAGATAATGCTTCTGAAACTGCATTTATAATACCGGCTGAACTCCAGGTTGCTCCGGACACCACATCTACTTCTGTACTCTGGGCTGCAAGCATCCTTTCAATAACATTTTCTGCATGTTTCAGATAGGAAGGGGTTTCATCCTCCGCATTGAGAATTTCAATGGAAAGGATTTTTCCGTCACGAATGGTCACCTGAACCGTGATATCGCCTCCGAACCCTTCTGCAGTTCCGGTATAAACACCATCCACATATCCGCCTTCATCAGGATTTATAATAACAGGCGGTTTCACCTGCGGTGACGAACTGCTGCCGGCTGGTGTTCCTGTACCGCCTGCATTCATATTTCCGCTGTCTTCATCAACGTCCAGGTCCTCTGATACACCGGAGCCTGCTGCCTGTTTTAACGCAATTTTTACCGCATTCATAATACCGTTGGAGGAATAGGTTGCCCCCGATACGGTATCCACATTGGGGCTCTGGGCTGCAAGCATGCGGCTGATCACTGCTTTTGCGGAAGACAGATAAGAAGGTGTTTCCTGGGAGGCATTCACAATGGCAATATCGGCAATTTTTCCTCCGGAAATCACCACTTTCACTTTAATGGTACCACCAAATCCCCGGGCAGAACCATAATAGGTTCCATCCGTATATCCTTCCGGATCTTCAAATAGTTCTTCTACGATCGGCACAGTCTCCTGTACCGGAGCGGTCTCTGTTTCCACTTTCTCACCGGTCAGCGCATTCTGAATTGCCGCCAGAATTCCTTTTGATGAGTAAGTTGCACCGGATACCACATCCACATCCCATGACTGAAGGCTGATTACAGAGTCAATAACCGCTTTCGCACGCTTCATAAAAGAAGGAGTTTCTCCCGGCGCACTTATAATTTCCACAGAAACTATATTTCTGTTTTCTACCGTTACTTCAACGGTTATGGCTCCGCCATATCCGGTTCCCGTACCCGTATAAATGCCATCTTCAAAATCCCCCTGAGCACTGTCTTCTTCTTCCACTTCTTCTGCTGCCGGTGTTTCCGAAGCTTCTGCATTAATGGTTAATAAATCAGGTACTTCCCTGAGAACCGGTTCGGTAACAGGAAGTGCACCGATGATCAGAACTGCAGCCAGTACTGCAGGCCACAGATTGATCAGAGGAGTCAAGCCGGAAATAGCTTTGCACTTTTTGCCATCTTCCGGTCTGTGTTCTCCCCTTCCCGTCTCTGTCTGTCCGTTTCCGGATTTAAGTTCTCTCATATATTTCCTCACGTTTGTCTATTCTCGTCTGATAACAGAAAGGGGGAATTCCGTTGAGAAATTCTGCTTAAGCCCCTCTGTAATATATACAGTTCCATTTTCATCCATCAGGATCATTTCAAATGTATCACCATACTGCTGCCAGTAATTTTCCGCTTTTTCCAGTCCCATAATAAACAGGGACGTGGATAATCCGTCTGCCAGCATCCCATTCTCACTTACAATCGTGACGGAGATCAATCCGCTTTCTGCCGGATATCCGGTTTCAGGATCCAGAATGTGATGATAGGTTTTGCCCGTTTCTTCATCTTCAAAAAAGCGTTCATACCCGCCTGAGGTAATGACTGCTTTATCTTTCACCGATACCACTCCCAGTATATCGGTATCGGATTCCACGCTATCCGGTTTTACGATTCCCACACGCCACAGGCTGCCATCGGTTTTTGTGGAATAGCAATGTACATTGCCGCCCAGCGAAACCATACCCGAAGTCAGATCGTATTGTTCGAATATCTCCATAACGCGGCCGGAAGCATATCCTTTGGCAATCCCGCCGAAGTCAACTCCCTGACCGTCATCCAGTTCAATGGTCTTTGACGCTGGGTCATACTTTATGGCAGAGGAATCCACGGTTTTCAGAATCGCCTCTATCTCCCCGCTCTCCGGTACGTGAAAATCATCGGATGTGAATCCCCATGCCTCCATAAGCGGATAGACCGTTATATCAAAAGCCCCTTCCGTTGTTTCATATAAAGAAAGTGATTCCTTCAGCATGATTTCTGTATCCTCAGAAACTTTTCCGTTTCCATTCGTATTGATAGCTGAAATTTCACTGTTTTCTTTTCCCACAGAAAGCAGCTCATCCAGCCTTTCAATTTCTTCTATTGCTGCACTCACGGCTTCTTCGCAGTTTTCTCCGTATCCGGTCAGCGTCATATACGTATCCATGGCAAAGATTTCCTGCCGGGATGAAAGTTGTGATGATGACTGTGTTGATGATTGCGATGACTGTTGTGCAGATGACTGCGTTGATGATTGCTGCGATGAACTTCCTCCGCAGCCGGTAAATAGCAGAATCATCAGCATGGTTAAAAACAGTATTTTTTTCATCTTTTTCTCCTTAGGCATAGGATGTACCAACGCCTTTTTTCTGATATACACTGAAACAAGGCCGCCTTAAAAAGGTGGCCTTAAAATAATGTGGCTTCGGATACCAATGTCTTTTAAAGACAGCCAGATAATGGTTCGTCCACCCCATTATAAGCTGATTATATGCTTTCAATTATTTGGGGATTCAAATTGTTTCAGGATTCAAATCAGCTAAATCGATTTATACATCTTTACGACGTCTGGAGATTATCACATAACCTCCGCCGCACAGGCTGAGCATCAGCAGAGCCATCCACAGATAAGCATAATTGTTGTCACCTGTATTTACAGAATCAGAATTCTGTATATTCTGATTGCCGTTTCCGGATACAGGTGTTCCATTGCCGTTTACATTATCTGAAGGAACTGCAGGTGTTGCTGCACCTCCATTATTTCCTTCATCGGAAGGATTGGAAGGATCCACAGGTGCTGCCGGATCATCTTTTCCGTCATCCGGTTCGGAAGGATCCACAGGTACTGCCGGATCGTCTTTTCCGTCATCCGGTTCGGAAGGATCTGTGGGTGCTGCCTCTTTCTTTGTATAAGTAAAGGTCAGTTCATGATAACCAACGGAATCAACGGTCATTTCATATGCACCGTTTTCTGCAAAAATTGCTGCATCACCGGATACTGCTTCCAAGTTCAGGCTTCCGTCTTCATTGATGATTACAACAGCTCCTCTGCCGGTTGCTGCATAGCTCTTTCCATTTACAGTTACGGTGCTGATGTTCTTCAGATAGTCTGCAAATACTTCATCGCTGCTGCCTTCTGCTGCCACCAGTGCAGGTGCTTCATCATCACCGTTGTATGCCGCAGGCATTTCCTTTGTGGACAGGATAAAGCTGGTGCTCATGGATGCATATTTGTCTGCTGCGTCGGTTACAGTCAGGGTATATTTGCCTTTTTCTGCTTCTTTGCTGAATGTTAATACGCCGTCTTTTACTTCTGCATCTTTCAGGCCTTCCACTTTGTACTGTGCTTCAAAGTCTTCAGGCAGGCCGGTTACGGTTACCTCTGTTTTTCCGTCATCAACGTATGCATCTTCCACACTTACGGAACCGTCAAATTTCACAGGTACATAAATGTTGTCCACTGCGATCTCATAGATTCCCTTGCTGGTGTAGTATGTTACTTTGTTGATGTGCTGGCCCATCATTGCTTTATAATGTGCAGATGATGTGGGGCAGTTATGTACGCTGTCTGTAAATCCGGTACACCATGCCAGTTCAGTCACTCTCCAGATATTTTCCAGATGACGCATACCGTAATCAGAACCTTCGCTGGTGCTTACAACCACGCCGTATACTTTGTCTGTAGCTGCATCAATGGCATCCAGTCCTTCCAGATCCAGCTGGTAATCTCCATAGGAAGAATCTGTCAGAAGTTCTGCTTCCACTCCGGTCAGTTTTTCCACTTCACCAACTACCTTTCCGAAGCTCAGAGAACCATCTTTGTCCACAACAGCTTCTTTGTAGAAAGAAGGAGTTTCACTTAAAACATAGTATGCGTAGCTTTCATTTTCGAACAGGGCATCCTGACCGGTATATGTGGTGGTACTGGTCTGTCCGCGGTTGGTTACTGTGATTTCCACAGAATCTTCATCGGTAACTTTTTTGTATCCGGAAAGGTCTACGCCTTCTCCGATCTTTACGGGGAATGTGATACCTGTGATTTCACTTCCGTCTGCATTCACATGATAAGAGCCGCCTGCAAGGCTTGGTGTTCTGGTCTTATTCAGGGTTGCGGAAGAGAATGCATCCACCGGTACATCGTTATTTACATCTGCTTCATAGAACTCTGCATAAGGAATGTTCATTAAAACATAGGTTTCTGCAGGTTTTCCAGGTTCTTCTGTTTCGCTTTCTGAAGGTGTTCCTGGTTCCTCAGTTTCACTTTCTGAAGGTGTTCCGGGTTCTTCAGTTTCACTTTCTGAGGGTGTTCCTGATTCTTCAGTTTCACTTTCTGAGGGTGTTCCGGGTTCCTCAGTTTCACTTTCTGAGGGTGTTCCGGGTTCCTCAGTTTCACTTTCTGAGGGTGTTCCGGGTTCCTCAGTTTCACTTTCTGAGGGCGTTCCGGGTTCCTCGGGCTCACTTCCGGAAGACTGACCTGCTTCTTCTGCTTCGTGTATTGCTTCCAGTGCAGCTGTTCTGATTGCATCTGATGTACGGGTGGCACCTGAAACCGTAACCCATTCATTGATGGTATCTTCTGATGCGGTTTTTCCCGTTAAAAGAGTCTGAAAACCTTTTGACTTATTATATGCTTTTGCAAAATACGTTTTGCTTTCATCCTCGTCATAACCATTCTGAGGTATTACCGTGATATCAGAAAAAACACCATCTGTCACGTTCAGAGTTACTTTTACATCGTATTCACTCCATTCATCCTCATTTTCATCGTCTTCCGCGGTTCTTTCCACGTGAGCTGTTTTCGTATATGTGCCGTTTTCAGCAACATGATTTCCGGTAACTGCCAAAGCTACATCGGCAGGCATCAGACCGATTACCATTGCTGCTGCCAGAAAACCTGACATATATTTTTTCAGCATTGTAAACTTTTTCATATCTGTTTACTCCTCCTTTTCATAATAGTTATAGATAACTAACCCTCATGTTAAAAATAAAAGCAGCACTAGTATCTCGAGTTAGCTTCTGCTAACAAAGAGTATACTTTAGTTCTGCTTTTTCTGTCAACGAGGTTTTCTGTTGTTGAGAAATGTTCTCGTTTTATTCAGTCATTTTCTCCGATCAACATGCTTAAATATGATGTATTTACAGTATCTTCCATGGAAAATCCCAGCTCATTTATAAAGGTTTCCATAGTCTGCAGGTATTGTTCACGCATGGATTTCCGGGACGCAATCATTTCCAGCTCCAGAAAATTCCCCAGATTGTCCACCTGGTCCAGACATGCGGTCATATTGCCGTATTCCATATAACATCTTGTTTTCTGCACACCGGCTGCCGGTTCAAAACCAAGAGCGATCAGTATTTTTTCCATTGCATCCGGATCTTCAATCAGAGTTTCATATTCCTGTCTGGACATGGAAATCCGGTCCAGCTTTTTTCCCTTGAAATTAATCTGTGCCTGTATTTTACCGGTTGATAAATCCCTGCTCTTCCTGATCCGAAGTGCTTCCCCCAGTTTCTTCACATCATGATACAAACTGTTGTAGTACATATCGCATTCACGGATCATTGCTTTCTCCTGAAAACCTCTGCTGCGCAGTTGTTCTTTTATATCATCCGGATTCTTCACCGGAAGTTTTATCTCAATTTCATAACGATTCAATAATTTATCCATCCTTTCTGGTTTTCATCTTCATTTTCTTCTGTTTTTATCATTTTCTCTATTTCTGCTCTATATTTAAGTAAACGTAAAAGATAGTCAGGCAGTTCTCGTTTTTCTGCTTCCCAATCCTGAACCGTTCGATATGGGATTCCGTAGTAATCACTGAATTCGCGTCTGTTCATTCCCATTTTTTCTCTTAATTCTTTTACTTCTTTTCCTCTGCTCACATCAAATCTCCACCCATTAATTTATTTTTTAATTGACTTTTCTATTTTTTAAGTTACAATCAGAAACAAGAAATGGGTTTGTTACCGTACAGCTATTGCTCAAGCGGGGTGCTCGTTTCTTTTTTTATATTCACCATATCATATAAGTATAAATTCCCATCTGCAGCATATCTGATCAGCATTTCTATTCTAAAACATTAAATCTTTCTATCTCACTCGAATTACTGTAATAAACAGGAAGTGCAAATCTTGCAGTAAACCTGTACCAAACAAATCTAGCATCAACTTTATGTTTTCCATTAAAGTTTTCTTGCCAACGTCGATTCGTAGTGCACTTAAGTAACATTGGTATACCTTGCGTTGCATTTGCTTTTGCCTTTGCATTCGTTCCAAATAGTCTTCTTGTATCCTCAAAACCTTTTAATTCCCCTAGAAAATCAGAATCGATAAATACCTGATCTGATGTTTCGACCACCTCATAGCACTCACCAATGTATTCCTTCAAATACTGTTCAACTTCTTCCCAATCAATATTTCTCTTTCCTTTGAAGCGAATATCATTAATTACAACTATTTCTCTCCCTTCAAGATCCGAAATGATATTTATTTTTTTACGCACGTTAACCTCCACGTTTTATGATATACATAATTAACGCATTGCGTTATTTATAATAATGGTTTTAATGGAATTTGTCAATAAATCCGATACTGGTACAGCGCCAGTGCCAAATAATAAAAAAAGACCGATCATGGGCTGCAAATCTATATACCCTATAATCGGCCTTCCTTTATTTATTCATCTACTCATCGAATTCACTGCTTTATGACTGTGCTATGATTTCCTCCATACAGAATTTCTCATCTTCATCTTAATCCCTTCATATTCCCAGGTCTCGGTATCCAGCAGCAAAAACTCCTGAGTACCGATGGGATCTCCATCCGGATATGTCGAAAAGACATCACATGAAATAATGTTTTCCTGACGTGTAATCTCTTTCATTGGAGTGTGTCCCACAACCTGAAGAAGTTCTTCTGACTTATACATATGGAAACTGCCATACTGCGGCCGGAGCCAGATCGGCGAAATATCATTCCACATCCGCGAGCTGTCAAGATCATTGATGGCTGCAACAACAGCATCAACGTCATGATAGATTTCACTGCTCACATTTTCCTTAACAAAAAACTCCCGGATTCCGCCATGTGAAAAAAGCACATTGTCTATCCTCTGAACATACTGTATCGAGTTATTTTCCGGAACAGCCATACGGAGATCCAGCAGCTTCCGCTGAACCGTATAAGATGCCATACTGCTGTATCCGGACTCGAGACGATACCAGAGATAACTCAGGTCATGGTTTCCGTAACACCATAAGGTGTCCGGAAAAGCTTTAGCAAATTCTATGGCTGCATCAAAAGTCTGTTCATACAGTTCAATATTTAATTCCTGCCCCCAGTCATCCGGAATATCCATTAAGCATACTGCCCGATCTGCAACCGATTTTTTCATTAACTCTGCTGCCTGCTTAAACATAAATGGTTTTAAATGAACATCAGGGATCACAAGAACTTTCATAATATCTATCATCCTTCCTTTTGTATCAATCTACTTGTATTAATCCGCCCTCAGTATTTTGAATCCATCTTCGAAAATCATTTTTTCAGCTCCGGTTTTTCACAGGAAGCTTTCATCTGCCCTTCAAATTGATTATAGCAGATCAGTACCATAAGGCAAATAAATGCGACTTCATGATACAAACAAATTTCTTCGCGTTTTACGTTCTCAAAAGCATTATATCATATGATACCAGCAGCAAAAAAATGGTCAATAACACCGTATATCCTTCCCTTGACTTTTTCATTATGCCATGATATAAAAAATTCATTGGAATCCTGAAACCCAGGCTGCATGCCGGGGCTTTGATCGTATTGATAATCTGTCCCTGCTGTTATACTGCAGGGACTTTTTCTTTTCATGAAATACATTTTCTCTGAAAAGAAAAAAGGCTCCGCTTCGGTCAGAAAGAACACATATGCTGCGTATACCGCTTCCGTATAAAAATATGCGCAGGCACACACTTTTTTGAAAGGAGAAATGATATGAAGGACAATAACATTCCCTACAAAATCTATCTGAAGGAAAATGAAATGCCGGATAAATGGTACAATGTACGTGCTGATATGAAAAATAAACCGGCACCATTGTTAAATCCCGGCACCCACGAACCTATGACGTTCGATGACCTGCGTCCCGTTTTCTGTGATGAACTGATCCGACAGGAATTAAATGATACGGATGCTTACATCGATATTCCCGAAGAGATCCGCAATTTTTACAAAATGTACCGCCCTTCTCCTCTTGTTCGTGCCTACTGTCTGGAAGAAAAACTGCAGACACC
>JALETI010000163.1 GCA_022781515.1 Lachnospiraceae bacterium | reverse complement strand
GTCGAAGAGAGAAGATACCCGATAGGACCTCTTTTAGAGGTTTGATGGCATAACTGCTTGAGACACCGCCTTCTAGGCGCGCAAGTATGTGCCCTTATAGGGCAAAAATCAAACCACCAGCAGAGCTGGTGGTAATGAATTAGAAAAAAATGAATGATAGCAGACGTTATCTTTTCCGATTCTTTTTATTAATTTTCGCAATATTCTTAAACTTCTGTTTCTTTTCCATCAGATAACCTTGAGTGTCTTCCACATAGCGATTCTCATTCATCAGCTTCTGATAGGAATGAATTCGATCAGGTGATAACTCACCACGCTCCACTGCCTTTTGCACGGCACACCCCGGCTCTTTTCCTGAATGCGTGCAATCGCGGAAGCGACATTTTTGAGCCAGCTTCTCAATATCCGCAAAAGTCTGATCGATTCCATACCCGGCATTCCACATCCCCAGTTCACGCATCCCTGGCGTATCAATTACCATGCCTCCGGATGGCAGAAGAATCAGTTCTCGGTGTGTTGTTGTGTGACGCCCTTTATCATCATTTCTAAGTCCATTGGTTTCCATATGGTTTTCACCCAGCAGACAGTTAATCAATGTGGACTTTCCCACACCGGATGAACCGATAAACGCAATTGTCTTTCCTGCTTCAAGATACGGATTAATCTGCTCATAACCCGTTTGATCCAAGGCACTTGTTACAAGAATATCGATACCGGCAGCAACAGAATAAACATCTGCCATTTTACTATCCAGGTCTTCGCACAAATCCGCTTTGGTCAGGATAACAACGGGAATTGCACCGCTGTTCCATGCAACTGAAATATATCGTTCTAACCGACGCAAATTGAAATCGTTGTTCAGAGACATGCACAAAAAAACGGTATCAATATTGGCAGCAACAACCTGCTCTTCATTTTTTTCACCGGCTGCTTTTCGAATAAAGCTGCTTTTTCGCGGCAAGACATGGTGAATTACTGCATTGCCTCCGCTTTCGTTCCAGTCAGTCATTACAAAATCACCGACTGCCGGATATTCTGATTTTGCCTGTACATCATAATAAAATCTGCCCGATATTTCGCCCCATTTCTCTCCCTGGGAAGAAATCAGCCTGTATTTCCCCTTTTCCTGTGAGATAATACGTGCTGTTGTCAGATCTGCATATTGTTCCGCTGCTTTTTTTATTGATTCAGATAAACCATACTGTCTCATAATATCTTTAATATCTTTAATATCTTTATTGTCTTTCATTTCTTTCATCTTCTCCTGAAGTTAAAACTACACACGGATTCAAGTGGGAAATTATTTACTTTGCAAACCGAATCCGATGCCAGATTTCTGCAAGCGTCGATTTGAATGTAATTATATAAACGACCGTTTATATATATTTTAGTAAACGGTCGTTTATCTATCAAGAGATATTATTCATTTTGAAATATATGATAGGAGATACCGTGCTGAAATCTGAACTGAACAAAAATCGGCAGATAAAAACATCCGGCTGAGATGCTGTCTGATCTCAGCCGGATGTTTCTTAGAAATGATTCATTTTTACTTTTCTTCGCAGTTCATGTTATTGAGACTGCAGGTGGAATCATCATCTTCACCGGTACAATTCATATCATTGATACCGCAGGTAGATTCATCTTCTTCACCTACACAGTTCATATCATTTAATGCACAGGTTTTGTCTTCGTTATCTGTCATGCCGTTCAGGTTTGCCCATCCGGCATTTTCAGGAGCTTTTTTGGCCATACTCTTCTCCTTTCCGCATGCAGCTGCATGCACTGCATCTACACATCTTATTATGCGTCATAGAACGCGATAATATTGAAGATTTTACCACGGAATAGCGCCATATGCAAGAACTGCTAAAACTGCACCAACAATGGGTCCAATGATAACAACGGGTGCATAACCCCAGTTGGAATCGCCTTTACCTTTAATAGGAAGGATTGTATGAGCAATACGAGGACCAAGGTCACGGGCAGGGTTGATAGCGTAACCGGTCAGACCGCCTAATGACATACCGATGGATACGATGATGCCGAATACCAGGAAGTTGCTGAGACCAGGTGCACAGTTCTGAACCTGAGCAATACCCTTGATTGCGAATACCAGTACGAATGTACCAACTGCTTCACTTACGATGTTAAGAGGCATGTTGGGAACAGAGGGACCTGTTGAGAATACACCCAGTTTGGTTGCAGGTGATTCGGTTGCATCGAACTGATCCTTGAACATAATATAAACGATACATGCGCCAAGGAATGCTCCAGCAAACTGTGCGATAATATAACCGGGAACCAGATTCCAGCCGATTGATCCGTCAACTGCAAGAGCGATTGTCAGAGCGGGATTAAAATGAGCACCGGATGCTGCACCAAAGATAAATGCGGGAACCATAACTGCAAGACCCCAAGCCAGTGTGATCTGGATGGAACCGGCACCCTTCATACCTGATTTATTTAATGTTACGTTTGCTACTACGCCATCACCTAATAAGATAAGCATAGCTGTTCCAATAAATTCTGCTATATAAGGCAACATAATGAATTCCTCCGTTAAAGTTTATACTTTGTAATTAAATGTCAGCCCGGCCAATGTTCATGTGTCTGCACATGCAGGCATGCTCAGACACATGACTGATGTTCGGGATTTTTATATTGAACTGCGGTTTGTTTCCACTCAGCCGGATATCTGGAAAATTAATCTTCTTTTGCCCAGCCGTAGGAGTATTTAACAGCCTTGTTCCAGCCTTTGATCTTAGCGGCACGTTCTTCTTCGCTGATCTGAGGTGTAAAGGTCTTGTCGATAGCCCAGTTCTTAATAACGTCTTCTTTGCTTTCCCAATAGCCAACTGCCAGACCTGCCAGATAAGCAGCACCCATAGCTGTTGTTTCTACGCAGCAGGGACGGTTAACAGGAGCATTGATGATATCTGTCTGCATCTGCATCAGAAGGTTGTTTGCACTTGCGCCGCCGTCAACTTTCAGAGCTTCCAGTTCGATACCGGAATCAGCCTTCATAGCCTGCAGAACATCGTTAACCTGATATGCCAGTGATTCCAGAGTAGCACGGATAATATGATACTTGTTAACACCACGGGTCAGACCTACGATGGTGCCACGTGCGTACTGATCCCAGTGAGGAGCGCCCAGACCGGTGAATGCGGGAACAACGTAACATCCGTTGGTATCTTTCACCTTGCTTGCCATGTATTCGGAATCCGGTGAAGAATCAACCAGTCTCATTTCGTCACGCAGCCACTGAATTGCAGCACCTGCAATAAAGATGGAACCTTCCAGAGCGTAATTAACCTTGCCGTCAAGACCCCATGCAATAGTAGTTAACAGACCGTTGTTTGAGAATACGGGCTTTTCACCTGTGTTCATCAGCATGAAGCAGCCGGTACCGTATGTATTCTTTGCTTCGCCGGGATTGAAGCAGGTCTGTCCGAACAGAGCTGCCTGCTGATCACCTGCAGCACCTGCAATCGGGATCGGACCGCCGAACAGTGTAGGATCTGCTGTACCGTAAATGCAGCTTGAAGGTTTTGCTTCGGGAAGCATACATCTGGGAATATTCAGTTCTGCAAGGATTTCATCATCCCAGTCAAGGGTATTGATGTTGAACAGCATGGTACGGGAAGCGTTGGAGTAATCGGTTACATGAACTGCACCATAGGTCAGTTTCCAGATCAGCCATGTTTCAACGGTACCAAAAAGAAGTTCGCCCTTTTCCGCCCTTTCTCTTGCGCCTTCTACATTGTCGAGAATCCATTTAACCTTTGTACCTGAGAAATATGCATCAATAACCAGACCGGTTTTCTGGCGGAACTTTTCGGTTAAGCCCTTTTCTTTCAGACTGTCAGCATATTCAGAAGTTCTGCGGCACTGCCATACAATTGCATTGTATACGGGAATACCTGTGTTCTTGTCCCATACAATGGTGGTTTCACGCTGATTTGTGATACCGATTGCAGCGATATCGTCTGCTGTAGCACCGATCTTGTTCATCGCTTCCACAGCAACGCCAAGCTGAGTATTCCAGATTTCATCAGCATTATGTTCAACCCAGCCGGGCTGAGGATAATACTGTGTGAATTCCTTCTGTGCAACGGAACACATTTCACCCTTCTCGTTGAACAGGATACAACGATTACTTGTTGTACCTGCATCCAGTGCCATTACATACTTTGCCATAAAAAAATACCTCCTTATTGAGTATTATAATAAATGTGTTTCTGACTCCCGCTCATATCCGAACGGTCGCCCGGTCGGCTCTTCTCTCAAGCCATATCGCTGATGCTGTTTCAAACATATCGCTCATGTGATACTGCATCGAAGAATATCAACTGTACGATACTATATGAAGCGGCAACATATAATAAACTGCAGGTATCGATTCGACAGATAAATGATTCGAATGAATACAATAATCTGCTGCATGCATTCGGAGATCCTGCAAATTCATTCTGCATTAACATGAGTATATATAGATGGATTTCCTTCAGCAAGATTGACTGCCGGATTCATATGCAGCGATGCAATTTTATCCACAACGTTCATCTGTTTTACGATGGTCCTTATATTACATATGCTTTCATAATGCAAAAATATTACCGAATCGTAAACTCTCTGTTCCATCTTTCCCTCAAAAAGAAGCTCTCCTCGGTATCACCCAGAGAAAAAGAGCACAGTTAACAAGCAGCATTTCTGCCGTCCCTACTGTGCTCTCCTGTCTCACGCGCTTCCTTTTTTATCTGTACACAGTTTAGCATATTGTCGCATAATACGCAATAAGATTTTGCTTTTTTGTATGAATTAACAACAATAATGTATTGCCATCTGTTTTTCTTTGTATTAAACTTACAACAAACGCGAAAAGATCAATTGTTTATAAACAATATGAAAATTATCTGCTGTTTTTAAACAAAACTACTAAATCTTCAATGCTTCTGGGGCCCGTATACGTATCCCTGTCATTGACAATCATAAAAGGCACCCGCTTGATCTGATAATTTTCTACCAGGTCGGGGTACAGATTGGCATCAATCATTTCGGCCTCAATCAGTGGATTCAGCATGGCAATCCGCTGACATGCCGTCACAAGACCGGAACAATGATGACATCCCAGTGACACACAGATCTTCACATTAACGGGATTTTTCAGTTTCTGAATTTTTTTCCGTGTACTGTCACTCAGTTCCTGACCGGCACCTGCCAGATTGTATATGGCCAGAATGAAAGCATTGATTTCTTTTCCACCCGGTATTCCGTGAAAGGATACATTGGAAAAACCATCCTCTGTATACAGCCCCATCACCGGCAGATACTGCGTATTTAGCTTCAGATCTGCAGAAATGGCGTCCGCTTCCGTTTTTTTCGATAATTCTTCTATGGAATACAGTTCCAGATTGATGGGCTGTCCGGCAGGAATTTCACAGAAACGTTTTAAAAAGGATGCCAGTTCCATGGATTTATCCTGTGTTGGATCCAGCACGGCTTTAATAGTCACCGGTTTCTGTATTCTTTTTATAATCCCTTCGATATCCTGACAAAGTTTTTCATTCAGCAGAGAACATTCTGAAGATATTTCTTTTAAATCGATCATATAATCCCCCAATTCAGCAGCGCCGCCTATTGATTCAGCGGCGCTGTTATCTATTATTAAAGCAATCCAACCAGATCCAGACTGGGCATCAGGGTATCTTCACCCGGTTTCCATTTGGCAGGACATACCTGATCCCCATGTTCTTCCACAAACTGTGCTGCCTGAACTTTACGCAGCAGTTCTTCTGCATTGCGGCCGATTCCCATGTCGTGAATTTCATATGCTCTGATTTTTCCTTCGGGATTCAGGATAAAGGTTCCGCGCAGGGCCTGTCCCTCTTCTTCCACCAGCACACCGAAGAAACGGGCAAGCTTTCCGGCCGGGTCTGCCAGCATGGGATAGGAAATCCGCCGAATTGTTTCGGATGCATCTGCCCATGCTTTATGAACGAAATGGGTATCTTCCGATACCGAATAGATTTCGCATCCGGCTTCTTTAAAATCGTCATAATAATCTGCCAGATCCCCAAGCTCTGTGGGACACACAAAGGTAAAATCTGCCGGATAGAAAAAGAATACGGACCAGTGTCCCAGCACGGAATCCTTTGTTACTTCTTCAAAAGCACCTGCGTGATAAGACTGCACACAAAAATCTTCCAGTTCTGTTCCAATTAAATGCATAATGTAACCTCCTTTAGTATTACTTCAGTTTCTTCTATCATTATATCCCATTACAGAATAATTATAAAAAGCACAATTGCCATCAGACATATCTGTCCTTATTGCAATTGTGCTTTTTTGTCTCAGATTGCATTCCTGATGGAGTAGTTAGTTTAAACATACCACATCCTGTAATGGAATTCAATCAGTTTTTCTTACTTTTAGAATGATTTCAAATCGCTGGATCAGGATCCACCAGATAGTACCCAAGCTTTACTTCTTTCACTGCAGTTTCTTTTTGTTCCAGAAGTTCCATTAACATCTGAATGGCCAGTTCTCCGCTCTTTTCATAGGAGTAATGGACGGTGATCAGAGGAGGTGATGTTACCTTCGACATGTCGGAGTCACCCTGACCGGCCACAAGGATTTGTTCCGGTATCCGGATTTTATGTTCCTGAAGATATTGAACCGCACCGGCAGCCATGGTATCGGTTGCACAGATCAGCCCGTTCAGATTCGGACATTTTTCCAGCAATTCTCCTGTTTTTTCATAACCGGAAGCAACAGAAAATGACGCAATCACATGGTTATCAGCCAATTCTTCATATCCGCTGCTGCTTACCGCATCTTTAAAGCCGCGGTATCGTTCCGCACCGACTGCTTTATCCTGCTGGATTGCCCCAATGTAACCCAGTCTGTTTCTTCCTTTTTTCAGAAGAAGTTCCGTGAGGTCATAGGATGCATGATAATCATCATGAAACACACAGCAGTATCCGGACAGCTGCTGCCCTACGATCACTACCGGTACCGACAGATTTTTCAAAATACGTTTGTATGCTGCGCTGAACACGGTGGCAACCAGAATGACCCCATCTACCTGCTTGTCATTAAAAGCAGACAGATATTCCATTTCTTTTTTGGGATCATTCTGTGTAACAGCCAGAAGAGTCTGATAACTGCTGTTATTCAGCACCGAAAGAATTCCTTCCACAACTCTTCCAATGGATGCAGATGCGATTTTCGGTACAATGACACCGATCAGTTTGGTCTTTTTCGTCCGCAAAGTCTGTGCCTGTACAGATGGACGGTAACCGGTCTCTTCTACCACCCTGCGGATGGCTTCCTTTTTTTCATCCGATATATATCCATTGTTGAAATATCTGGAAACAGCTGCCCTGGACACTCCAGCCAGTTTTGCAATTTCTGCTATATTCATACATATTGCTCCTTAGGTTTTTACAAAAACAGAAGTTATATATCCGATAAGACATACTTTCACCGCCTGATGAAAATGATAAAATATTTGCGTTCACTCCTGTTTTTGCTGTATAAGTATAACATAGAATACAGTTTTTTTCCAGTCTGTGTGAAAAGAGCAGCTGTTTCAATTATAAGTTTTTCTTTAAATAATAGAATCCATAGGGAGGTAATTTGACATCAATGAGTTTCATTGTCTTGCCCGATAACAGTTCTGTATAATTACCATCTTCACGCAGCCACGCGGTTTTCTCATGCTCACTGAAGTTGAACAGACCGATGAGGGTTTCCTCTTCAAAATGTCTTTCAATACACAAAACCGACGGGTCTCCTGTCTCAATGGTATGAACCTCTGCAGTGGATACAAATACCTTTTCCGTTTTGCGGATTTTTTCCAGCTGATCCAGTCTGTGGAAAATTTTTCCTTCCACGGTATCCGAATCTGAAATATTATCTGCCAGGTCCCATTTCATGGCACCGCGGTGAATATATCGGGAATCAGGAGCCTTATGAGGATACTCTTTATAGGTATAATCATTAACCTGTCCGATTTCATCTCCACTATACAGGACCGGAATGCCGGACTGCATAAACATGTAGGCATGAAGCATCACATCCAGGTTAATTGCCTCTTCCATGGCCTCTGCATTCTGTTCAAATCCTGCTTTTTCCACACCGCACATGGAGGCTGTGGTTCCGCAGAATCTTGCATCACCGGTGACAGGATCTGCGTTATATAATACACCCCGGCTGCTGCTGGATCCGGCATATCCCTGAAAATAGTCATTCAGGTACTGTTTATGGGCGCGTTCTCCGATCCCTTCTGCCTTCAGCATACCGTAATCAAGTCCCCAGCCAATGTCATCATGGCAGCGAAGATAATTTAAAAATACATATTCTTTCGGCAGGGAATTCACAATATCCAGCTGTCTTTTCAGCAGTTTCACATCTCTTGTGGCCACTGTATGCCAGGTTGTGGCCATGGTGGTTACATTGTACAGCATATGGCACTCCGGTTTTTCCACAGTTCCGAAATACGGTACAACTTTCTCAGGTTCCATTACCACTTCTCCCAGAAGCAGGACACCCGGACAGACGATTTCACTGATCATACGCATCATTCGCACAATGGTATGTACCTGAGGAAGGTTGCGGCATTGTGTGTTTAATTCCTTATAGATATACGGAACGGCATCCAGACGTATGATATCAATTCCATGGTTTGCCAGGAAAAGGAAATTGTACATCATTTCGTTAAAGACTCTGGGATTTCTATAATTCAGATCCCACTGATAGGGGTAAAATGTAGTCATTACATAATGTCCCACTTCCGGAATCCATGTGAAATTACCGGGAGCAGTTGTGGGGAAAACCTGTGGTACCGTTTTTTCATACTGAGCAGGCTCATGGGCATTATTGAAAAAGAAATATCTGCTCATATATTCGCCGTCACCCTGGCGGGCTTTTTTTGCCCATTCATGATCTTCTGATGTATGATTCATGACAAAATCCATGCAGACACTGATGCCTTTTTTATGGCAGGCAGCTGTCAGACTGTTCAGATCTTCCATGGTACCCAGCTTTTCCTGCACCTTTCGGAAATCGGATACCGCATATCCTCCATCGGAACGTCCTTCTGGTGTGTCCAGAAACGGCATCAGGTGAATATAATTGACATTGCATTTTTCGATATAATCCAGTCTGGATTCCACACCGTTCAGATTTCCGGCAAAATTGTCGATATAGAACATCATACCCAGCATATCATTTTTCTTATACCAGTTCGGGTCCTGTTCCCGTTTCTGGTCAGAATCTTTCAATTCTTCATTTCTTTCCAGATAGAAACGTCTCAGATTATCACAAAGTTCTGCAAACATGGAATCATTTCCATATAATTCCATGTAGAGCCAGCGCAGTTCATCATGATGACGTTTCATACGATTATAAAAGATTTCGTCTGCATTCGATACAGCTGCCATGGTCATTTTTTCATTTTCAATTTTTAAACTGTTCTTTTTTACATCTTTTACAGAAGTTTTCTTTGCTTTCTTCATCTGAAAATGCCTGTTCCTTTCTCTGGATTATTCAATGGTAAACAGTTTTTCCATAGAATCCGTTTTTCCTGTTTTCACCACTTTAAAATTCGGGTAATCATCGCTGTTGGTCAGGAGGACTGCAGTTGTGGCAGAGTAACCTGCTGACTGAATCCTGGCAATATCAAATGTCATCAGCTTCTGTCCTTTTTTGACTGTTTCATTTTCTGATACCAGAAGTTCAAATCCTTCTCCCTTCATATTAACGGTATCAATACCCACATGAATCAGCAGCTCCATTTCCCTGGGACCGGTGATACCGATGGCATGGCGGGTGTCGGTAACGGAGGAGATAATTCCATCGAAGGGTGCAATTACTACTCCTGTTTCCGGTTCAATTCCCACACCATCCCCAAGAACACCGGAAGCAAAGGTTTTATCAGGAATTTCGTTTCTTGCAATTACATTTCCCTTAACAGGAGAACATACATCGGTTTCAGCAGATAATTCTGTTGTAACTGTTTTGGTTATTTCATCAGATGCAGGATTCATTTCACTTTCATTTTTACCGGATTCATTTTCACCGTCTTCTTCTTTCCAGACAATCCAGGTCAGTACAAAGGATACTGCAAAGGATACTGCCAGTACAACAGCATACTGTAATGTGTAGTCAAGAGTAATCAGAAAACCGGGAATTCCTGTCACACCATAGGATGTTGCTCCGATATGGAATAAAGAACCAAGCAGTGCGCCTGCTGCACCGCCGATCATGCCACAGATTAAAGGCTTTATAAATCGCAGGTTTACACCGAAAATAGCCGGCTCTGTAATACCAAGGGCTGCGGACATGGAGGAAGGAATAGCAATGGATTTTGTTTTTATATTTTTGGCTTTTAAACCGACTGCCAGACAGGCAGCACCCTGTGCAAAGTTTGCGGCAGAGGCAATGGGCATCCAGATGTTCAGGCCATCTGCTGCGGAAAGCATACCCGCTTCAATTACGTTATACATATGGTGAATACCGCAGACAACGGTAAGGGGATAGAGCGCACCCATGATCATAGCGCCGACACCATAGCCTACAGTAATAATCCATGCAGCAAATTCCAGAACATAAGTTTCTGCTGTTGAAAATATCGGTCCGATGAGACCTAATGTAATAAATGCGGTTACCAGTACCGTTGTAAGAGGAGTTACAAATAAATCAATCATTTCGGGGACATGTTTGTGCAGCCATTTTTCAATCCGGCACATCAGCCATACAGAAATGATAACAGGAATGACATGTCCCTGATATCCTACCTGACGAATTGTGAAACCAAGAAGATTCCAGACAGGAATTTCTGAACTGTTCATAGAACCTACTGCCCATGCATTGATCAGGTTCGGATGAATCATAATCATACCAATAACTGCTCCGAGGAAAATATTTCCGCCAAATACACGTGCAGCAGATACAGCAATCAGAATCGGCAGGAATACAAATGCGGTATTGGCCATCATATCCAGAATACCGTACCAGTCGCTTCCTGCAAAAGAAGGAATTGCTTTACCAAGAGCTTCCACCAGACCCATCATCAGACCGGAAGCTACAATGGCAGGGAGAATGGGGACGAATACATCTCCCAGAGACTTGATCATTCGTTTGAACAGGGGCTGTTTTGCAGCGGCAGCCGCTTTTACATCTTCTTTTGTAGCAGCAGTCATCCCGCTGACCTTCAGAAATTCATCGTACACTTTGTTTACAGTGCCGGTACCGATGATCAGCTGCAGCTGACCGTTGTTGCTGAATACACCCTTTACACCGTCAATATTCTCCAGCTTTTTCATATCAATTCTGCTGTTGTCAACGGTAACCAGACGAAGTCTGGTCGCACAGTGTGCAGCGCTTACCAGATTACTTTTGCCGCCAAGGGTTTCGTAGATTTCTTTTGCACATTTTGCATAATCCATAGCATTTTTTCTCCTTTGTTCTTCTTTTTTCATTTTTTGTGAAAACGATTTCAGTCAATGGCTGCATAAACCATTTGCTATTCTGAAACCAGGTGATATTTTAAAAAGGCAGTACGTAATCCGTCGTTTTTAACGGACGGGCAAACTGCATCTGCCATTTTTTTCAAAGTTTCACTGCCGTTCTCCATGCAGATACTGAGTCCGGCAGTTTCCATCATCTCCAGATCATTCATACTGTCTCCGAATGCCACGGAATCAGACAGCGCGATCTGCAGATGCTCACAAACCTTTGCAACAGCTTTTCCTTTATCAAACTGTTTGTTTACAATTTCACCATTGACATAGCCATAATGATTTCCATCCTGTATACAGAAGTCAAAATCTGACACCAGAATAGCCTTTGGCTGTACCAGCTGGTCTTCGGACTGGCACATGAACACGATTTTGTAAATGGGCTGTCCTCTGTATTCTTTCATTGGAAGAATGTTTAATGATTTTTCAATCTGTTCCCGCCAGCGAAGCATTTCACTATTGCTTCCTTCTCCTGCATGGTTTCGGAGAAATTCCTTGAAACCTTCATCGGTGTAAGAACCATCCATACACTCTACCGTTCGGAAAATACCGTGTTGTTCCAGAAGATCCATGGCTGTCTTTTTCTGACACTCTGTCATCGGGCAATCGTATAACACTTTATCATTAAATGTAATGTAACCGCCTGAACTGGCAATGACGCCATCAAATCCATATTTCAGCAAAGGGGACAGCATATCATAATTTCTGCCTGTACACAGAAACACGTAATGCCCCTGTTTCCTTGCCTGTTCAATCGCCCATACCGCAGATGCGGGCGGCTGATTGCTCCCGGGTTCTGTTAACGTTCCGTCAATATCCAGAAAAATCACTTTTTTATTCATCGTATCCTCCTGCATTCAATTTGTTGTTGTTTTATTCTTTTTGTCAAGTTCAAATATATGATATCGATTTCATTTGCATGAATCATGTTACACCATTATGTTATTTCTGTAAATTGACGTTTTGACTAAATTACAGGAATATTTTTGTGAAATAATGTTGAAATCGATTTCATACTTGTTCAGTTTAATATGATGAGCCAAGGGACAAATGGACATAAAATACATGCTTGCATGTATTTTTATGTCTATGGGGCCCGCCAAACATGAGAAAGTAGCCATTTTTCCTGGAAAAATGAGCGGATTTCGAATGTTTGAGTCGATTTTGAGAGTGCAAAGCACGAAAAAATCGACGTGAGGCTCATTTGTCGGGTAACTCATATGATAGAAACATATAGGAAGAAAAATATACGTAGAAAAGCCCCTGCGATTTCATAAAAAAATTCGCAGGGGCAGAGGCAATATATCAGAAAAAATCCATACCGAAAAGGTATGGAATCGTACACAAATAAAGTCTGCCGAAATCCGGTACATTCAGACTGCACCTGTTCCTGTATGCTCAGCAAACCTGTCATCCATTTCCTTTTCGAAAAAGAAGGCTCAGCCGTTTCCGGGCTTCTGCACCCGGAAACATTGCCGGAGTATCTGCCGGACAAATTTATTGATCTGCTTCTGCGCTTCCGTGAAGCCGTCTGATCAAAGCCTTTCCGTCAAACTCTGCTTTTCGATGGGAACATTCCGGTTTCGGACACAGTGTACAGTTTGCCGGTTCCATGCCTTTGGCATAAATAATGCCGGACAGGCTGTAGGAAGTTTCGAAATGGTCTCTGTGATCGATTCGCAGACAGGATGCATCGGAATCCTGTGCCTGATCTGCCAGCAGGGACAGAAAACGCTTCTGGTCTTCCAGTTTCCATCCGTTTCCATCGTCTGACAAATGACCGGGATTATCCATATAATATCCGGTCTTGTCAGGCAGCTGCAGGACAATTTCCCTTGCCGTTTCTTCAAAGGCTCTGTCAAGGCAGGTTTTCATGATTGCATCAAACAGATACTGTTCCAGTGCATCTGACATGGTGGTTCGATGCTGCCACAATTTATCTCCGATGGAAACGACAAAGGCATACGCTTTTTCCACTCCAATTAAATGTTCTGCCAGATATCGGCTGGAAAATACTTCTTCATCCAGTTTTATCTGTTCATCGGAAACATGACTGATGCGGACCTCTGTCCAGAATCCCACAGGATTGATCAGATCCGATGCATCCTCCATCAGTTCCTCTACAATGTCCTCATACATTTCTTTTCCGGAGGAATCAAACTGTTCCATGATATCCTCCAACCCGATCTGCATGTTGTGAAAAACAACTTTCTTTATACTCATTGGTCTGTATACACTCCAATCCTACTATAAATCGACACTTTTCTGTATTGTATCATGTTGTGGTCAAAAGACTTTGACCCCTCAAAATCGACTTCCGGGTGTAATTTCCTGAAAACAGATCAGTAACAAATGATTTCATGACCGGTTTCCGTTACCAGTACCTGAATCTCCCACTGGGCAGAGGGCATGCCGTCCTCCGTATAAATGGTCCAGCCATTATCGGAATCCTGAAAAATCTCATCGGTTCCCATGTTGATCATCGGTTCAATGGTGAAGATCATGCCCGGTGCCATCACCATTTCATGCCCGCGTTCCGATACAAAGCTTACCCAGGGATCTTCATGAAATTCCAGTCCGATTCCGTGTCCGCCAATCTGCTGTACAACAGAGTAACCGTTTTCCCTGGCGAAATCATGGATGGTCTGTCCCATGTCCCCAAGGAACCCCCAGGGTTTCACCTGTTCCAGTCCAAGATAAACGGCTTCTTTTGTTTTCTCAACCAGACGTTTCTTTTCCTCCGGGACATTGCCGATGCAGAACATTCTGGAAGAATCTGAAAAATAGCCATTTAATATGGTGGAGCAGTCCACGTTGATGATGTCCCCGTCCTGAAGAATTTCATCCGGGGAGGGGATTCCGTGACACACCACATCATTTATGGATGTGCAGACGCTTTTCGGAAATCCTTCATAGTTTAACGGTGCCGGAATCGCATGGTATTTTACTGTCTGTTCATAGACCCAGCGATCAATTTCTTCTGTGGAAACACCCGCTTCGATATGATCGGCCACATAATCCAGAACTGCAATATTCACTTTGGCGCTTTCCTTTATGGCTTCTATCTGTGCCGGTGTTTTAATCAGTTTCCGTCCAGGTACCTTTGCCCCGTTCTTTGCCATGGCATACAGTCTGTCATCAAAGGCACTGTGGCATTTTTTATATTTGATACCGCTGCCGCACCAGCAGGCATCATTTCTCCCGAGTTTATTCATTATTATTTCCTTCTTTCTATGGTGTTTATCCTATATCAACAGAAAACTGCTTTTTATCAAACCGTAATCAGTATAGCACATTTTCCGGATTCTGCATCAAAAGAATTGCCGAATATTGGTTTTTTGGAAATGAAATGTTGTAGCGTTTTTAACATTTTTATGATATAATTTAACTTACGTTTGTGAAAACCAAACCAAATACCTGAATAACAGGATGTTTTTTCATCCTGTTACCGGAAAAACATAGCAGAAAGGATATACATATATATGGAGAAAAAGACATTATGGGAACTGTATACTCCCGAACAGATGGAACAGATGAAACAGGTTAACGCAACTTATAAATTCTGTCTGGATAACGGAAAAACAGAAAGAGAATGTGTCAGAACTTCCGTTGCCATGGCAGAAAAAGCCGGATACATCAATCTTGCGGACTGCATCCGCAGCGGCAGAAAGCTGAGCACCGGAGATAAAGTGTACGCGCATTACAACGAAAAATCCATGGTTCTGTACCATATCGGTAAAGCACCGCTGGAAGAAGGCATGAACATTCTGGGGGCACACATTGACTCACCCAGAATCGATATCAAGCAGAATCCCTTATACGAAGACAGTGGTTTTGCTTATCTGGATACCCATTACTACGGCGGCATCAAAAAATACCAGTGGGTGACCATTCCGCTGGCGATCCACGGTGTGATTGCGAAGAAAGACGGCAGTGTGATCGATGTTGTGATTGGTGAAAAAACGGAGGATCCTGTATTTACTGTAACGGATCTTCTGATCCACCTTGCCGGCGACCAGATGCAGAAAACAGCTGCCACCGTAGTGGAAGGAGAAAAGCTGGATCTGCTGGTTGGCAGTATCCCGTTAAATGATACGGAAAAAGATGCGGTGAAAGAAAATGTGCTGAAGATTCTGATGGATCAGTACGGTATCGAAGAAGATGATTTTCTTTCCGCTGAACTGGAACTGGTTCCTGCAGAAAAGGCAAGAGATCTGGGCTTTGACCGCAGCATGCTGCTGGCTTATGGTCAGGATGACCGTATCTGTGCATTCACTTCTCTGATGGCTATGCTGGAACTGGAAGATGTTCCGGAAAGAACCTGCTGCTGCCTGCTGGTGGACAAAGAAGAAATCGGCAGCGTGGGTGCCAGCGGTATGCAGTCTGCATTCTTCGAAAACATGACCGCAGAATTACTGGAATTATGCGGCTGCACCAATCCCCTTGCCCTCAGGAGAACTCTTCAGAATTCCAAAATGCTCTCTTCTGATGTAAGTGCCGGCTTTGATCCCCTTTACGGAGAAGCGTTTGAAAAGAAAAATGCTGCTTTCCTTGGAAATGGTCTGGTATTCAACAAATTTACCGGTTCCAGAGGCAAGAGCGGTTCCAACGATGCCAATGCAGAGTACATCGCAAAACTTCGTAAGGTGATGGATGACAACGGCATCCGTTTCCAGACAGCAGAACTGGGCCGTGTAGATGTCGGCGGCGGCGGAACCATTGCATGGATCATGGCTAAATTCGGTATGGAAGTCATCGACAGTGGTCTGGCTGTTCTTTGTATGCATGCCCCCATGGAAGTATCCAGTCAGGCAGACATTTATGAAGGCGTGCGCGGATACAAGGCATTCCTGAAAGATATGAGATAAGAATCGATCTGAATTCATTTTTCCTGGAAAATGAGCGGATAAAGAAAAAGCAGATGTTCCGTCTGATCCGAAAATACGGATTACGGTCATCTGCTTTTTTATCCTCCAAATATCTTTTACTGCAGCAGGGAGAGATCCACCCGGTCAAAGCCTGCCAGCAGTTCTCTGGCAACCGCCTTCATGCGCTCGCAATCTCCTTCCCGAACACCTTCCAGATTCATGGGCATCAGCGGTTCATGAAGGGACATACGAAGCAGCAGCCAGCCCTGAATTTCTTCGGAACGGAAGCTGATGCGGACACCTTCATAGGAATTGGGAGCAACCTGCAGTCCCTTTGCCATAGCTCTTTCTTCAAATGCCTTTAATACCTGTTTTCCGTATGCCCCGAAATCTTCGCCGAATAATTTCAGACGATATTCCACCTCTTCAAAACCGGGCTTCAATGCTTCCACATAACTTGCAATCTGTTTGCCGGAACGATTGGCCTTTGCAGCGGAAATCAGCAGTTTAACGGCCATGTAGGCACCATCATCCAGATAATAATTCTCCTTCAGCGCACCGTGGCCAGAGGTTTCAATGGCAAGGGGAGATACAATGCCGGCTTCGTTCAGACGTTTGCATTCATTGATTACGTTTTTATAACCGCGTTTGAAACGATGCTGCTTCATACCCAGATGATTTTCCAGGAAATCCTGCAGTCGGTCAGAGGTTACAGAGTCTGTAACTATGGTACCGCCGGGATATTCATCTGCCAGAATAGCAGCCATCATGGCGATGATGGCGTCTCTGTTGATTTCAGAACCATCGGGAAGTACAGCGGACATACGGTCCACATCGGTATCGAAGATAATACCCAGATCTGCCTGATTGTCCAGCACCGCTTTCTTGATGGCAGCCATGGCCTGCTTATTCTCCGGATTGGGAATGTGATTGGGGAACATGCCGTCCGGATTCAGGAACTGGCTTCCGGTGGTATCGGCACCCAGAGGTTTCAGAACCTTCTCCACAAAAAATCCGCCGGCACCATTTCCTGCGTCAACAACGATCTTCAGACCTTTCAGTGGCTGGTCGTAATGATCGGGATCCGCTGCACCGACACGAATCTTTTCACAAAGATGTGCGCTGTAGCTGGAAATCAGATCCACTTCTTCCAGTGCGGAAATATCTGCATCCTGAACAGACAGTTCCTCTGCAATGGTCAGAATATCTGTAATATCATCATGTTCCAGACCGCCTTCCGGATCAAAAAACTTCATACCGTTGCGGTTGAAAGGAAGGTGACTTGCGGTAATCATAATGGAACCGTTATATTTGAACTCTTCATAAACCGTTGACATAAACATGGAAGGGGTTGACGCGAGATGACAGTCAATGGCCTTTGCCCCCTGTGCAGACAGACCTTTCAGAATTGCTTCCTTCAGTGGTTCTGCTGTAATGCGGGAATCATGTCCCACTGCAATCTTCAGATCTGCTGCAGCAATTCCGGATTTGTCTGACAGCCATTTTACAAAAGCCTGTGCAATCCGATTGGCATCCGCTGGAACAAAATTTACTGCATCACCGGGGATTCCTTCTGCAGCAATCCCTCTCACATCTGTACCATTCTGTAATTTCAAAAGCATATGTTATCCTCCTGTGGGATTTGTATGATGATTTTTCACAAAAATCAGTATATCACAGGGAATTCAGCGTGGCAATCCTTTCTAAGCATGGCAATCCTTTCTATAAGAAACCGCCCTGTTCCCTTCTGTTTCACCGGATGTGCTTTACACAGCTCTTCGGCTTTTCATTGGCCTGCTATGCATGATGATCGGTTTCCAGACACCATTTTGCAATTTTTTCAATCAGCTCAGCATCAATTTTCCCGTAGGGAATACGGATGGTTCCCTTGTTGGTCTCGTAATCCTTCAGTTCTTCTGCAAACTGTTCAACGGCTGCAGGACCGGGATAAAATCCGATATGATTTTTGGAAGCCGCAAAATGGAGAATATTGTGTTTCTTCCAAAATGTCGGCATGCTCCAGGAGATCCGTTCCTCTGCTTCAGGCAGCGCATCTCGGAGAATCTGACGGAGATACTGCAGATCCCCCTGCTTCTCTTCATCCTGAGCCTGAATGTATTCATCAATGGTTTTCGGCTTTTCTCCACAATAATGGCTCTGCTCATTCTTTTTAAATTCTCTTCCGCATTTGGGACATGTCCACATCTTAATACCTCCTCTTTTCTGGTAACAATATTATATATGATTTCCCATGAAAAAGGAAGTGATGCAGGCCGATCCGACTCAGCGTCAATTTCTTTTTTCTGGTTCAGGGAGCTGCAATATTTTCCATTCCCGGAAGTTTTACGTGCTTCTGCAGTGCCAGTTCCACATCCTTCTGCTGAATACCGATATACTTCTGGGTGATGGCAGAGCTGCTGTGCTGCAGCAGGGTACGTACCAGCTCGATATTGTAACCATTATCCAGGTAAATGGATGTGGCGAAGTATTTGCGGAAACTGTGGGTGCTGATTCCGGTTAATCCAAGATAATCCGCAGCCAGTTTCAGTTGTTTCTGCACGGCACGAACCGTAATGGGAAACAACTTCTCTCCTGCATCGATATGGTTTTCTTCTGCATATCTGTGAATATAAGCATAGATTTCATCCGGTACCGTAAAGGTTCGCACTTTTCCGGTCTTCTGCTCCCGGATATCCAGACGGTAGCGTGCTCCGTCCTTAATAATATCCTTAAGATGCAGGTTCAGAATATCACCGATACGCAGGCCCAGGTTGGCTTCCAGAATGAGAATTGCTGCAAGCCGCGGGTTGGGCCTGTATCGGAACCGATTGTCCTTTTGGGATTCTCTTTCCTGATCATCTTCATCTTTTCCTTTCGATTTTATTTCAAATCCTTCCGATATGGTTCGGATCAGCAATTCATATTCCTGCTGTGTTACAGCAATGGTTTTCTTGTTTGCCATGGTACTCTCCTGCTTTCTGTTTTTTCTGTTTTCATTCATTTCTGACTCTTACTTCTGTGTAATACTTCCGATTACAGGTTTTTTCTTCTCTTTTTTCGGTAAAATCCCTTTTAAAAGTTCGTATAATATGTATTATACGAACTTTTATTGATTCTATCAACTGTTTTTTCTTGACAACCGTATGTTATCTATATAAAATGTATTACATAAGTAATTAATGTATTCGCAAGTATTACATCAGGAGTTTTTTCAAAACGGCGCTTGCGGAGATTTGCCGCCGGATTCGGTTTGCAAAGCAAACATTCCCTAAATAAACATATGAAACAGGCCTTTGCGGCGGTTTCCGTCTGCACAGAAGGCTTTTTCAGTCCGGATAGATACAGGAGGATCAGATTATGTCAGAAATAAAACCCCGTTCCCTGCGTATGAGTGAAGAAAATTACGGTCGGCTTCAGACGTTATCCGATGGCCGCAGTATGGATGATACCATCTCATTTTTGCTGGCTTCATTTGATCGGCAGGAGGAACGAAACGGCCTTGGTACACAGGCGGTGAAGCTGGATGAACTGGATGAATACCTGAATGCCGTCAGAAGTCAGTTTTCCGCTCTGCTCCATAACTGTCAGAATGCAAGAGAACTGGCCAGAGATGATTTTCGCAGAGAATTGAATGATCGGAATCTGGAAATCGAGAAGTTAAAGGATGAAGTTCTGAAGCTTCAGCGGGAGCAGATCCGGAAAGATTCCAATGCACAGGAAACCATTGATGAACTGAAAAGAAAACTGGAAATTCAAAAAGATACATCTGCTGCCCTTCAGAAACAGCTGGATGAAACAGCCGCAGGCAGCGCAGCCGGTCAGCAGGCCATTGCTTCCCTTTCCACTGCGCTTTCCGCCGCTGAGAAAAAGGCCTCTCTTCTGGATTCCTGTCAGATTGAACTGGAAGGACTTCAGAATCAGTTAAAGGATGCGCAAACACACAACGAAGAGCAAAGAAAGTCCATTATGGAATTGCAGCAGTCTCTTCAGATTCTTCAGAAAAAAGATGCACAATGGGAAGAAAAATACCATGCAGAGATTGCTCGATTGCAGGAGGAATTGAATCGCCGTTCAGAAGAACAGATGCAGGAACACAGCCGGGAACTTCAACATCTGACAAAGGAATATGAACAGAAAATTCAATGGATGCAAAGTGAACAGGAACTGATCCGGAAGGAGGCACAGATCAAAGCACAGGAAGAAATCAATGCCATCCGTGAATCCTATCAGAATAAACTATACCAGATGATGATAGAAGAAAAAAAGAAAGCAGAATGATATCCTGGAAATAATGATCGCTGGCTCTGTAGATCAAACAGCTTGAAAGAAGCATGTTTCCCACTGGTTAAAGAATTTGAAAAATACTTAACAACGATTCAATTGTGCAAAGCCCTGCTTCCTGTTATGATGACATTACAAAGGCCTTTGGAGTAATTTTGGGAGGATGGAACATGAATATTGGAAATGTAATCAGAAAATATCGAAAAGAAGCAGGTCTGACACAGGAAATGATGGCAAAACAACTGGGAGTGACAACGCCCGCTGTCAATAAATGGGAAAATGGAAATTCTTATCCGGATATTGAATTGCTGGCTCCCATCGCCCGATTGCTTCACATTTCACTGGATACCCTGCTGTCTTTTCGGGAAGAACTCACGTCGGCTGAAATTGCAGATCTGATTCGTCAGATAGATACCATGTTTGAATCGGAAGGATTTGAGAAAACATATGAATGGATTTCAAAATTGATTCAGGAATACCCAAACTGCAATATGCTCATCTGGCAGGCGGCTGTTGTCCTTGATGCAAGAAGATTGACCGGTGACTGCGAGGATCCTGAGAAATACGATGATCCGATTAATACCTGGTATGAAATGGCATTGCGGGATAAAAATGAAGAAATACAGCGCCATGCAGCCGATTCTTTGTTTGGTTTCTATTTAAGAAAAAAAGAATATGCAAGGGCAGAGGAATATCTGGTGTATTTTTCAGATCATGATCCCATGAAAAAAATACATAAGGGCCGGTTATATATGGAACAGGAAAGGAATGAAGAAGCCTGTGAAATATTTGAATCACTGCTATTTTCCGAGTACCAGACCTTAAATCTGACTTTATCCATGCTTCTGAATCTGGCTCTGAAAGAACAGAATACAGAAGACGCTCATTTTCTCGCATCCAAACTGGGGGATCTGGCAAAATTGTTTGATATGGGAAAATACAATGAATGCTCTGCCATGCTGGATGTGATGTGTTCAGAAAAAAATGTGGAAGGAACCTATCAGGTTGTAAAGCAGCTACTGGAAAACGTGGACAGCCTGTATGATTTTCGTAAATCCGGATTATTCCGCCACATGAAATTTAAAAGCACGGACAGCAGTTATCCGGAATGGATCAGAACAAAATTGCTGGAAGGTTTCCGGTCAGGTGACGAATTTGCTTATATGAACGGACTGGACGAATGGAAGAAGCTGATGGAAGGATAAAATCGATAAAAACAAGCACCTGCGTATAGTATTTCGCTAAACGCAGGTGCTTGTTAAATATATATTTCTTCTACTTACTTCTTACAGCATAGCTTCCAGTTACAGCATAGCTTCCAGGTTCTTGCGGATTTCCTTAATAAAGCTTTCGCTGTTTTCCGTTGTAACATTTTCCAGTGATGTCATCAGGGCAAGATCCTTTGTCATATGGCCGCTTTCGATGGTATCGATGGTTGCTTTTTCAAGCTTCTTTGCAAAATCGCATAATGCAGGGATGTTATCCAGTTCGCCTCTCTTGTTCAGAGCGCCGGTCCATGCGAAAATTGTTGCAACGGAGTTGGTGGAAGTGGTTTCACCCTTCAGATGCTTATAATAATGTCTCTGCACCGTACCGTGAGCTGCTTCGTACTCATAGTTTCCTTCGGGAGATACCAGAACCGATGTCATCATGGCCAGTGAACCGTAAGCAGTTGCAATCATATCACTCATAACATCACCGTCATAGTTCTTGCATGCCCAGATATAACCGCCTTCGGAACGGATTACACGCGCTACAGCATCATCAATCAATGTATAGAAATATTCAATGCCTGCTGCATCGAATTTCTCTTTGTATTCTGCATCAAAGATTTCCTGGAAAATATCCTTGAAATTGTGATCATATTTTTTGGAGATGGTATCCTTTGTTGCAAACCACAGATCCTGTTTTGTATCCAATGCAAAATTGAAACAGCTTCTTGCAAAGCTTTCAATGGAGGAATCCAGGTTGTGCATACCCTGAATAATGCCGGGGCCATCAAATTCATGAATGGTTTCTCTGGAAACATTACCGTCTTTATCGGTAAATACCAGTTCTGCCTTGCCTGCTGTGGGAATCTTCATTTCCACACCGCGGTAAACATCTCCGTATGCGTGTCTTGCAATGGTAATCGGTTTTTTCCATGTGGGTACATAGGGATCCAGTCCCTTTACAAGGATAGGTGCACGGAATACAGTACCATCCAGAATTGCACGGATTGTACCGTTGGGACTCTTCCACATCTCTGTCAGATTGTATTCCTTTACACGTGCAGCATTGGGTGTGATCGTGGCACACTTCACAGCAACACCGTATTTCTTTGTTGCAAGTGCAGAATCAATTGTAACCTGATCCTTTGTCTGTTCACGATATTCCAGTCCAAGATCGTAGTATTCTGTCTTCAAGTCAATAAAAGGAATCAGCAGTTCATCCTTGATCATCTTCCACAGAATTCTGGTCATTTCGTCGCCGTCCATCTCCACCAGGGGAGTGGTCATTTTGATTTTCTCCATGTGATACTCCTTCCGGAAGTTTTCTGCATATTTGGGGAATACTTCCTATATTATTTCCTGTTCACTGGAATATTATAGGTTATTTCGTCTGTTTTTGTCAATGTGAAACACACTTTTACAATTTAACGTATTTTATTCCGTACAAAATGAATGATTCAGCCAAAATAATAGGCCAGAATACTTCTGTAATCATATCCCATTGCAGCCAGACCGGAGGCTCCGTACTGGCTCATGCCGCAGCCATGTCCGAATCCGCTGCCGATTATCTGAAAAACCGGAGTTTCCTCTGATGAGCCTGTATGATCCTGTGTATTGTTCTGCAAAGACTCCTCTTTTTGAATTGTAAAATACGGACTGGGCAGCAGCCGGACATTGCTTCTGCTTTCGCCGTTTGAAAGGGTATAAACGGTATCTTTCGAACCAAGAAGACTTCTGATGGATGATGCACCGCTTAGATCGGAACAGGTTCCATCGCGGAAACAAATCTGTATCTTTGTCACGTATCCACTGTCTGCCCGCTCAACCACATAGAGATCCTGTACCTCTTTTTCAAACTTTTCCTGCATCAGACTGCTGTCTGCCGACAGATCGCACCGCCACATATGCCAGGGAGACTCTGCATCCGGATTTTCCAGTGTGTTTTGTTCTGTCAGAGGAAAGGCTTCTATCAAAGAAACCGCAGCCGGTATCACCGTTTGATTTGTCCGATCCGATTCTGTTAATTTTCCTTTTGAAAACACACCGGAGTCTGCTCTTTTGCCCCAGCCGGTGGAATAATAATGGGGTTTCAGAATGGTTCCGTTTTCATCTGTCAGAATTTCTCCTCTGGTTTCCTCACAGGCAGTCCGTACGATATCATCCATATGGCAAGGGCGGTATACCTGATCCGCCGTTGTATCCGAAAGCACTTCTGATCCGCTGTTTATGGATGCAGCCGCATAGGATCTGGCACAAACTGCCTGAGCTTTCAATGCTTCCAGACCAAAAGAAGAAGGCATCTCAGACGCAACCACACCAGGCAGGTACTGTTCCATGGGAACGGTATTCACAATCTGAAATGCATCGCAGTCTGATTCATACCAGATCTCCAGCTCTCCCGGATAAATCGGATTTTCATCTCCTCTTTGAATGGACAGGAGCCGGATTCCGTCTGTTGAATCGGTATCCGAAAATAACTTTACCACACATTGGTCAATGGATTTTTCTTTAAAATAGGATCGGATATCCATTTCGTGATCCGGAGAGATCGAATCCTCTCCCGCATCTGAAACAATTCGGATCGCAGAACTGCTGCAGAGCTGAACATCCGGATGATAAAGTGAACCTGAAACGGTTGATATCTGAACTCGGATCAGCGAATCGGATGAAAAACAGGCATTCGTAATCTCCACATGACCGGCAGACAGGGGCTGCGGTTTCGTCTGTTCCATTTCAGCTGCTTCCTCTCTTCCGGAAAATACAGCTTTACACACCAATAAAAGAAAAATAGAAAAAAGAATATAAGATTGAAATGATATGCCATGGAGAAAACACATCATCTGAACAAAAAACGTTTTCAATTGATAAATCCACTCACTGATCCACTTTAATAACACAGACTTTCCTCATTCCATTCGGTTGTAATCACATTATATGAGCCAGGGGGCAAAAGTATTTGCCCCCTGATACAAACGTTTTTTCATTCAGTTGTTTTCATAAAATGGATCCTATGTAGAAAAGAAAGGTATGTAATTTACAACTGTCATCGTTCGGATCTTAATATTCCATAATAACAAACATCACAAATACCCTGATTATTTCGATCGGAACTGCGTAAAGTACCCATATACTTCATTCCGCATTTTTTCATAACCTTGCCTGAATTAGGGTTTTTCGGGTCATGTCTTGCCTCAATACGATTGACATCTACTGTATCAAAAAGAAAATCTATGAATTCACCCAATTTTCAATGACCTTTTTGCTGATTTCCTGATTGGAATGTGCAGGCCATGTCAGATATTTCGTTACTTCATGATCGGATGCCCAATTTCTATACATCGCAGCCGAATCCTCAATAACAAATTGCCTTAAAACCAATCTCTCCGTTTCCAACCTTCGTGTTCCACAATGTTTCATATGCAATACCTTTTCTGTTATAACGGCTTATCTATAAAAAGAGCAGAAAACCGGAATTTCCTGCTCTTTCATAATACATTACATATCAGATAAAAAAATAACCCAAAATGCCGAATCCTGCACTTTGACTCCTAGCGAAAGCCAGGTGGGCAACCGCAGTAAGAACTTCTGCCATCCACTCAAAGGAGGCCCGACATCCGTTCTACGATATAGGAATCCCATTTAAAGTAATGTAGGTTCAAAATAGCAGGACTTCATTTCGAACATTTCAGGTTGTGATTAGTATAACCGAATC
>JALETI010000048.1 GCA_022781515.1 Lachnospiraceae bacterium | reverse complement strand
GTGTAAGATGAAACCATGAAAAACAGAAAGGTTCCATCCGGTACCTTTCGTGAATGAATGGATTACAAGTTTTTTTAGATAGATTTTTTTCATAACTTTCTCCTTTTATTAAACAGAGCGGCTGGAAAAGCCGCTCTGTTTAATTATGCAATATTTTTTTGCATTGCTTGAGTTATGAAAGTAAATCAGTTAAAATTAGTTTTGACAAGGGATAAATAATCCTGAAACTGCAGGTGAAAACAGAATCTGCTGTTGGTTTTGTCGACGCAGCAGCAGAAAATCAGAAGTGGAATGAGAAATCAGAGGCAGGAGAAAACGATCATGGGAATCATCAGAAAAATTACACAGGAGACAGGATACCGTTTCCTGAATTTTTTTACATTTGATGTTACACATAAAAACGGAAAAGAGTCCAAATATTTTGTCGCATCCAGAGCGAAGAAGGAGGAGGAACTGAAAGCGGTAACCCATAAGAACAATGCGGATGGTGTTGTGATCTACAGTGTATACGGACCGAAACGGGACCGTGTTGTGCTGATCCGGCAGTATCGTTATCCCATTAACGATTATGTTTATGAGTTTCCGGCGGGTCTGGTGGAAGAAAATGAAGATTTCGGAGAAGCAGCAGTCCGGGAAATGAAAGAAGAGACCGGTCTGACCTTTCATCCCCTGAAAGTGGATTCCATTTACAGTGAACCCAGATTCACCACCGTGGGAATGACGGATGAGTCCTGTGCGACAGTGTACGGGTATGCGGATGGTAGCTGCAGCATTGCCGGACTGGAAGAGTCAGAAGAACTGGAGATTGTGCTTGCGGATAAGGAAGAAGTGCGCCGTATTCTGAAGGAAGAACGGGTTGCACTGATGTGTGCCTATATGCTGATGCATTTTCTCCATGCGGAAGATGGCAGGCCCTTTGATTTTCTTCATGCGGAGGAAGGCAGGCCTTCTGATTTTCTCCATGCGAAGGAAGACAAGTCCTTTGACTTTACGGAAACAGAGGAAGGATAAAAGGAATGTTATATCAGATACAGGATGGAACCATTTCTCTTGGAGGAGAGGTGCTTCTGTCTCATTTTGATTTTGAAATCCGCGGCCGGGAAAAGATTGCGCTGGTGGGAAGAAATGGAACCGGGAAAACAACTCTGCTTCGTTTGTTGTCCGGTGAACTGGACCTGGATCGGGATGACAAAAGAATGCAGCCGGGGATTCGTTCATCCCGGCAGATTACCGTTGGTATGCTGTCACAGCAGGTATTTGATTCGGAGAAAGATTCCGACCGGACCGTTGAAGAGGAGCTGCTTTTCTATTGTCCTGTCCGGGATACCTGGGATCGGGAACGGTTTTTGTATGAGCAGGAGTATGACCGCCTGTTTACCGGTTTTGGATTTCGAAAAGAGGATAAGAAGAAAAAACTGTCCGAATTTTCCGGAGGACAGCGGACCAGAATCGCCCTGATCCGTCTGATGCTGATGAAACCAGATCTGCTGCTGCTGGATGAACCCACCAATCATCTGGACCAGGATATGCTGGTGTGGCTGGAGCAGTGGATTAAACAGTATGAAAAGGCTGTGGTGATGGTGTCCCATGATCGTTTCTTTCTGGATGAAACAGCAGAAGTGGTGTATGAGATTGAAAATCGCACCCTCATGCGATATGCGGGAAATTATTCTGCTTATGTGGAGGAAAAGCAGAAAAACCGGAGGATTCAGCAAAAGGAATGGGAACGGCAGCAGGCGGAAGTGGAACGGTTGAATGAATTGATTAAAAAATTCCGGAACAAGCCGAAAAAAGCTTCCTTTGCCAGATCCAGACAGAAGATATTGGATCGAATGCAGCGGATCGGGAAACCGGATGGGGAGGATGTTCGTCCGGTTTTTGCCGGTATTCAGCCGGAAACCATCAGTGCCAGGTATGTGCTGGAGGCGGAGAAACTGCAGATTGGTTATGATCATGCGCTGCTGGAACTGGGGCTTCGGATCCGTCGGGGACAGAAGATTGGCGTGATTGGTCCCAATGGTGTGGGAAAAAGTACGTTTCTGAAGACGGCAGCCGGCCTCATTCCTCCGATAAAAGGAAAATGCATTCTGGGTGAACGGGTGGTTCTGCAATATTTTGATCAGCAGACAGCATCCATAAACGATGATTGTTCGGTGCTGGATCATTTTCGAAAGCAGTATCCGGGGCTTACGGACCGGGATGCAAGGAGTGTGCTGGCAAAATGGCTTTTTAAGGGGCAGGATGTGGCTGTGAAGGTCGGAGAATTATCCGGCGGAGAAAAATCAAGGCTGATGTTTGCGGAAATTTTCCAGTGCTGTCCCAATTTCATGGTGCTGGATGAACCCACCAACCATATGGATATTCCGGCAAAAGAAACATTGGAAGCAGCCTTTCGGGCATATGAAGGAACCCTTCTGTTTGTGTCCCATGACCGGTATTTTATCAGTCAGGTGGCGGATGCTTTGCTGGTATTTGAACCGGAGCAGGTGATTTACTATCCCTTCGGGTATCGCCATTATCTGCATCGGAAGAAAAAGGCTGAGGAAATAGAACCCCTTCGGAAACGGAGCAAAGAAGATCATTCGGAATCGGAAGAAGATATGATGGGCGGAAAACTGCTGGGCGTGGGTATGTCGGCGGAAGATGCGGCTCTGATTGAAGGATTCCGGAAGGTGCCGGAGGCAGAAAAGGGAAGATTTCGCAGGATTTCCACGGAGGAAGCTTATCAGGACTGGAAGCGGAGACTGATGGAAGAGGATCTGGAACGGCTGGAGAATAAAGCAGCTCTGCTGGAAGATAAGCTTCGGGAAGCAGAGCTCAGGGAACTGTATGAGGAGTCTTTTACAGAGAGCGGGGAAATCCGTCTGCTTCTGGATGCAGCTTTGCAGCAGTGGACAAAGATGTGTATCGCCTGGGATGAAGAGGTAAATGATATTCAGAGTGAGGATTGCACCCTGAATATCTAATATACACCGGATAGGAAAATGGTTGCTTCGCAAACCGGATCCGACGCCGGATTACCGGCAGCAAGCGTAGATTAAAAAGAACTGTCGTATTCGTAGGCGATTCGGGGGCTGCCGTCTGCAATATGAATGACGCCGCAGCGGCGGAAGCCGTTTTTCTCCAGCTGATGCTGCATGACCAGGTTATTTTCGTGGGTGTCGATGCGCAGGTGGCTGCATTGGGATTTACAGTAATCCATACATTGGCTGACCACACCTCGGATTGTGCCGTCACTGGCAACCCGGTGTACGGCGCGGTAAGGTGCATCGGAAAACCAGTGTCCGTCAGTGATAACATTATAATCCGGTTCTTCTCCGGGAAGAAATGCAAATACAGCATGGACTGTACCGGATAAAGGAGAAAAATCATCGGAGACAGTCTCCTGTGAAACGGTGTCGGTGGTGATGACATAAAGCTGATTCTTTTTTAAGTCCTCTTCAACAAGGGAAACCGGCGGATAGCTGTCATTCCATTGGGAAGCGTTTCCGGTTTCTGCCATGAATTTTCTGGCTGCAGCATAGATGGAAAGGATAGCGGGCAGATCGCCTCTGGTTGCGGGTCTGATCATGATTTGTAGTCCTCCGTTGCATTTTGTGAAATATACTGGTAAAATTACTTCAGGATGTTATTGTACTATAAATTTATGCAGGGGTCAAAACGATCTGGCTCCTGGTGGATGTACTTAAGGAGGATACTGTTATGCCCAGACCATGTAAAAGAAGACGTATCTGTGAGATACCTGCCTGTGAGCGCTTTGTTCCGTCCGGAAAAGAAACGGGGAATGATATTGTTGTGATGACACTGGATGAGTATGAGAGTATTCGCCTGATCGACCTGGAGGGCATGACACAGGAGCAGTGTGCAGAGCAGATGCACGTGGCAAGAACCACGGCACAGGCCATTTACGGAAGTGCCCGGATGAAACTGGCAGAGTGTCTTGTGAGAGGAAAAGAACTGCTGATTGAAGGCGGCAGTTATGTGATCTGTGAGGGACATGCGAAAGACTGCATACGCAGACAGGGGTGCCGACGCCGAAAGAATCCGGAGGAAAATCGTCCCTGCGGTCATTATGGATCTGACTGCGGATGTTAAAAAGAATACAAAAAAGAATACAAAAGGGACTGTAGAACCAAATCAATTTGGTGTGCAGTCCCTTTTTCATGCTTCAACCCGGTCAGAAGGGTTGGCTTGAAGTGCTCATTTATTTCAGGAATCCGTTGATGATCTGTTCTTCAGCTTCTTCCTCTGTCAGTCCCAGGGTCATCAGCTTGATGATC
>JALETI010000144.1 GCA_022781515.1 Lachnospiraceae bacterium | reverse complement strand
CAGGTAACAATCACGCACTCCAGCCACTTGTTTTGAATCGTTTATACTTACCACCTGATTCTCTCTGACAACATACCGACTTCCGTCTGCGTCCTGAAAAATCAGATTGCAGTTTATATTGAGTTCTTCTGAACTGCTGTCGTCTGAATCCTGCTGATTATTTATGTATGCATTCCCGAACCTGTCATAATCCCAGTTTTCAATATAAATTGTATTAAAAACAACCATTGCCGCAACAGCTATTCCTGTCCATCCAAGGAACTCTATCCAAACCGCTTTTTTCTTCTTTTTACCCCAATAATAGATAGCAGTATACACTATCAGAATAATCAAAAGCATGATGAAATTGCAAACCAGCATAATGTCTCTGTTCATATGCACACCTCTTTTTACTAAGTAAGCGGTCTCGGAAACTCTATACATCCCCTAATTCCGCCTTTTTTTATTTCTTGATTTTTTGTTTCGCCTCAATGTTTCTGCATATTTTTTGAATATTTTTTCAAAAAGGGGGTGACAAATGCTCCAAAATTTAGGGCTTCGCCCTTCGTTAAAAGAATCTTTTTTCGGAGGTGCCACTCATGCTGGAACACTGGGATACTCATGCTGAATACCAGCATTTTATTTCTGAAGCTGTGACTCTGCTCAAGCCATCTCAGCTCAAAAGACTTCATTCTATGTCCGATTCCTGGAATAAACTTACTTCCATGAATCTTGATCCTGTCGGGGACTTTCTTGCCCCTTTTTACTCTGATACCGGAAGACCGGCCATTTATCAGCCACAGATCCTTCGTTCTTTTGTCTTTTAATTCTGTTTTACTGATATTATCCGGCTCTACATAAATATATGAGGACGCAATATCTTCTTCGATTAAAGCTGATTTTTTCTCTCCAGCTGCCTGTGCAACTGCAGACCAGTCACTACAAGTGACTGTCATACATACTGCAAGAGACAACGCTGTTACACGTTTCACAAACTTTGCATCATTCGCTTTACTCATCTGTATCTCTCCTTTTTTCATGTTATTTACTTATACACAACTATTTCATAAATCAAATCATAATACTCACCCGCTTTCGTATTGATAAATTTATCTGATTATTTAATTAATTAGATTTTATGAATAAATTTTTTCCGACTTTTTATCTCTGGTATGACTCCCATAGACTATTGAAATAAAACTTAAAAAGAAAAATTGAATAAAACCTTCTGCCGTCCTGTAAATCAAATGTAACAACCTCCAGGTTATGATTAATACATCGAAGCGCCGAAAGCATCCAGAATATATTCGTTATTCCACAGGCAAATTCCATTACATCCCCTTTGTTATAGATATCATCCAGTATATCCCTGTAGGATGCGTATGCATTTCTTACCAGATTATTTAAATCGTTCTCGATGTATTTTACCATTTTTTAAAAACTATCTGTTTTCAAAATATGATATTATAGTGTATTTAATTTACACTATAAGTGTATCATATACTGTGTATTTTTTCAATTATTGTTTCATTGTATTTTATATTTTTTTATTATATAATAAGCTTAGTTAATAAATGAGGTGATACGACATGAATTTATCTGAAATAGCTGCAAAGTTAACTCCCCGGGATATGGACGTTATGGCTGTTTTATGGGACAGCAAAAAGCCTTTAACTGCTTCAGAAATCACAGCAGCTAATCCTGCACTGATCAAAAACACCGTTCAGCCCGTATTACGAAAACTCCTGAAAAATGAACTGATTCAGGTGGCTGACATTGTATACAGCGGTACGGTTCTGTCCCGAAGCTACATTCCTTCTGTATCCAGAGAGGAAGTATCTCTTTATCGCCTGTCTTCCGAGTACAGGCAGTTGGAAAAAGATGTATCAAAAGCTTCTTTTCTTTCATTCCTTTTAAAAACAGAAAAGAATCAGGAAAAATTTCAGAAAGATCTTTGTGAACTGGAAGCACTTCTGGAATCTTACAGGCAAAAAAAGAATACATTCGAATAGGACGGAAATATGGTATGTTAAATTTTACATTCAGCAGCGTGCTGGTTTCCATGATTTGCTGTAATATTCTGATTATTTTTTTAAGTTTGATTTTCAGCAGTCATAAAATTCTTCTTAACACAGGTTTTCGGACGCTGAATATCATTCTTCTGATTGTATTTTTCCGGCTTCTTTTTCCCTTTGAATTGCCCATAACAACAAATATCTATTTTCCAGACCATGTGTCCCGTTTCATTACCGTGATACTAAGAAAAGACTATACATTTTATGATATTTCCTATTCTATCTGGAATGTCATGGTATTCATCTGGATAATCGGATGCCTGTACAAATTATACTGTTATATCCATGCCAATCTGCGCTTTTTTCATTTGATTCGTGCACATGGTTCTGATATAACAGACAGCGAACCTTATTCGTCTGTTCTCAGACAGATTTGTGATGAGATATCATGTAAAAAAGAAATCCGCCTGATAAAATGCTCTTTTGCTCAGGAACCTGCAGTGTATTATTATCGAACATATTACATCCTGCTGCCGGACACTTTGCAACTGAATTCATGCGAGTTGAATAATATTTTATCTCACGAAATCTTTCATATCATGCATCATGATCTGCTGATTAAAAATCTCGTTCATATTGTGAGTATCCTGTATTGGTGGAATCCTTTCTGCATCCTGTTTCGAAAACAGCTTGATCTTCTTCTGGAATTACAGGTGGACCAGAAAACAGGAGGCAGAACATCAGAAGATAAAATAGGCTATCTTTCCTGCCTGATTAAAGTTGCCGGTCAGCTTAACCAGCAGAAGCAAAGCAATCTGGCAGGACTTTTCTTTACTACTGAAAGCGGCATTCTGCTGAATAAGAGACTCAGAATATTAATGGAAACCGATTCCGGAAAAAAACATAACAGATACCAGCTGATTCTTTTGCCGGTCTGTCTGTTAACACTTTGTTCTTATATATACATTTTTGAACCATGGTATATATCTCCAGAAGATTTAGAGGGAGTATTTCAATTAACATCCGAAAACAGCTATGCTGTTCAACAGGATGATGGAAACTATAATATCTATTACAATGATGACTATCTGGAAAATACCGATTCTCTGGAGTATTATCCGGATGACATGGTTGTTTATTACAATGATAACAATGAAGGAGTCGAAATTGAAAAAAATTAGATTACTATCTGCAAGTTTAGTTTTGTTTTTATCTTGTCATATATACTTTACAGCTACTGATTCTATATCAACCAATTTCGGAAATTTGGAGATCATGAACTTTGTTGCAGAAGAAATTGGAACAATGTCCGCCCCAATAAAATGGATATATAAAACAGTAGATGGAAAAACTTATAAACGTCTTTACAATTATTCAACAAATGAATGGATAGGCGATTGGATTTTGGTTTCTTAAATATAGTTTCCACTTCCTATCCTGATTCATAATAGTATTCCCCGCTTGAAAGCAACCTGTTTCAGAGTTTCAAGTGGGGATTTATTTATGTACAAGTCATACCAGATAAAAACGGCACAATACTAATACTGATCAGCTGTGTAATAACTGCCCGTTATTTTCACACTTGCGGAATTGGGATTGCTCACAAATACCCTGTATGTTCCGGACTTTGACAAAACAAACTTATGCATTATGTCCCCTGTTTTATAAATATATCTTGTTGTTCCATCCGGTTCTACGATTCCTGCTTTATATTTAACAGTGCCCGGATTTCCGGTTACAGATACGGTGATGCTCTGTGTGGAGGCTGCATAAAATCCGCCGCTGTACCATCTGCTGTATCCTGACACTGTGGTGGATATCCAACCATTCGGTTCTGCCTGTATCTCAGCATATTCTTCCGGCAATACAGCATCCGCTCCCGGTTCTTCGATGATTTCCACACCATCGTATTCATCCATCCGGAGGGTTTCTTCTAGCCCGCTTTCTGTCCCTTTATCCATGCCGTTGTGAATCCGATCCGATGCATATACAACTGCAGGGAAAATCATAGCTGTCAGAAGTATACATGCGGTGAAAGAACCTGCAACAATTCGGTAATTCAGTTTCCTTTTATGATCGGTTTCCATAATACATTCAATCCTTTCTTTTAATACGCTTCTGCTTTTTCCAAAGCCAATATTCAATACATTTTTGGGAGTTTTTAACGATTCCCGCAGCTTCTGATACCGCACGCCTTCCCGATACAATGTCTCTGCATATGCCAATGGATCGACACCGGATATTCCCGTGACACAATAATCACAGTATAGTTCATCCACCCTTTCCAATTGGGTAAACAGGGACTGCAGTAAGGGATTAAACCAGTGAATGCATTCCAGAATGGCAGCCAGCCTTCTGATTTTCCGATCCCCGTTTTGATAATGCGTCAGTTCATGCATCAGAATATGTTCTGCCTGCTGTTCATCCAATGTTCCTGCCGGAATCAGGATTACAGGATTTCCCTTTTCTGTGAGCAGTTCCGATGTCATCAGACCATACCCCTGTCTGACCTGAACGGTTATATTCAGATGAAAAGACTCTGCTGTCTGCCGGGCCATGGACTGTACCCAGGGTTCAGCAGGAAAACAGCTTCTGACCAGCTTCTTTTGAACCATCTGTTTTCTGAGCCTTACGGAAAAGGCAGACAACATCCCGATCAGCCATATCACGGACATGGAATTATATACTTTTTGTGACCGATCTTCCATCCCCCATATGGCAACAGTTGACGGAACCCAGTACACATAAAATAACAGCACAATACACAAAACCTGCAGCACCATGATTCCCACCAGAAACAAATGCATCAGCCGGTATGATTCCGCAATATAATGCTTTCTGATCAGAACCTGATTCCATTTTCTATATATGGCATATACAATTCCGTAGATAACAGATGTCATCAGCAGGAAGAGGACAAATCTGCTGGAAAACAAGGTTATATTATATCGGAAGACCTTCCATACATATCCGGAGCCCATATCACTTTACCTTCTTTTTCCTTTTTTCCAGATAATCACTGATTTTGTCCAGTTCTTCCGCATCCTCGAGGGAATTAATCAGCGTCTGTGCCATAATATCCGTTGAGTTATCGAAAGTCAGTTTTTTCACCCGCAGCAACTCCCTTGTCCGGAATTCCTCTTCGCTGATACACGCTCTGTACACAATCGACTGATGGATCTTTCCATCCGGCTCTGCCAAGCCTTTCTGTATCAGGGTCTGTATCATTGTATTCAGTGCAGAACGTGAAAGTTTTGTTCCGCACTTCTTTTCCAGTCTTATATCAATGTCCGGGACAGTAGCTGCACCGCCAGCCTCCCATATGCACTGCATAATCATCTGCTGTCTGTATCCTACTTCATCTTTATCGATACGTCCCATATTATCCTCCGTCCTTTTTTATTGAATTGTCGTATTAATTAGATGTTTCTATTATACAATCAGAAAATAAATAATGTAATTCAATATTATTCTGAAAATAAAAATTCTGCCCGCGCAAAAAAGGGCTGCCGCGATTGCGGCAGCCCTCAGATCACCCTGATGCATTATTACATTTTACTGAATTTCCTTCACAGTACTGGTTGCTTTCAGTTTCTGAATCTCTTCATTCAATGAAAGCATCCTCTGATCCAGCGTATTAATGATATCAGCACACTCTTTCAGTTCGTCATAAATATGTTCCGGAGCATTCCCTTCAAATTTGTAATAAATCTTGTGCTCCAGACTCGCCCAGAAATCCATGGCAATGGTACG
>JALETI010000043.1 GCA_022781515.1 Lachnospiraceae bacterium | reverse complement strand
ATCCGATGCGATTAATGGCATTGCGGGAGAAGTATCTGGTGTAAATTCTGGTGCAGAACAGGAGGAAGAGAAAAATAGGTTGTTCTTCTTGTTCCCCGCTATAAAGTATTTTTTATTAAAGCAATAGCGTTCACCTGAATGGTGGGCGTTATTTTTTTTGTAAAAAATTTTCAAAAAGTACTTGACATCCATGAATATAGGTGTTATATTACGCATAGAACAAAGAGAACAGATGGAACAGAAAAAAGAAAAGAATGTTCCGGTGTTCTCCGGTATGAATCACATCGATCAGATCTTTGGTGTCTCATACATAAAGATTCCGGATGCGGTTTATACTGGTTCATGTAACTATATTTCTATATCTCTGCACAATCTGCAGATAAAACGATAGAATATATTAGAAAAGGAGCGTTGTTTATGTTTATGCCTAGTATTTTTGGTAGAGATATGTTTGATGACTTTTTTGGTGATTTCCCTTTTATGAGTTCAGCAGTTCGTACCGGAACCGATGGCCTGATGAAGACAGATGTAAAAGAAATGGATCAGTGCTATGAACTGACCATGGATATGCCGGGAATTCGGAAGGAAGATGTTAAGGCTGAACTGAAGGATGGCTACCTTACCGTTCATGTTGAAACGAAATCCAATGAAGATCAGAAGGATGAACAGGGCAAATATATCCGCCGTGAGCGTTATTACGGCAGCGCAAAGAGAACCTTCTACGTTGGTGATGCAGTGAAAGAGGAAGACATCAAAGCAAAATTTGAAAATGGTACTCTGAAGCTGCTGATTCCCAAGAAGGAGGCACAGCCCGAAGTAGAGCAGAAGAAGTATATCGCCATTGAAGGTTAGTACGATTCCATTGATATAAATATAAGTTATACCCATAACGGCCGGGTGGGTATCCCCCCACCCGGCTTGTGATACGCAGTTTATATTGATAAAATATTTGTATTCAGGAGTTGGTTTCGCAAATGTAAATTGCAGGGATAAGGGGTATGGCACATGGAACTCAGACAGCTTCAGTATTTGACAGAGAGTGTGAAAAGGAAATCCTTCAGTCAGGCAGCAAAGGTTTTGTATACGACACAGCCGAATATCAGCAAAAGCATCCGTAAGCTGGAGAGCGAGCTGGGAGTGGAGCTGTTCCGGCGGGGGAATGTGGGCGTGGAACTGACGGAAGAAGGAAAGATCGTTTATGACCAGGCAATGCAGATTCTTCAAAGTGTGAAACAGATGGAAGAACTGATTTACATAGATAAGCATCAATAATATTACAGGCATCGCAGAGGGCGGTGTCTTTTTTGATGGCATTAAAAAATGTTATGCAAGGATGTGCAGGAAGGTTTCACGTGCATTTGGCTTTGAAACTTGAAAAAAACATATCAGAGTTTTATAATATGATACCAGGGTCAAAAGGTCATGCTGTTCATGCTTGCATACCCTAAAGGGCACGCGTGAAAAAGCATGACTTTGGGACCCACAAAACATATACCGGATAACATTTCAGGAGGAAAGCAAAAATGGATTTACTGGAAACTATGCTGAATCGCAGAAGCGTAAGAAAGTATACAAAGGATCATATTCCCGGAGAGGTTCTGCAACAGATCATTGAAGCGGGATTGGCTGCTCCCACCGGACGGGGAAAACAGGAATGGGAGTTTATCATTGTACAGACCAGAAAAAAACTGGATCAGATGGCCAAATGCCGTAATCACGGTTCATCCATGCTGATGAATGCGGATTGTGCAATTGTTGTACTTGGCGATGAACTGGAATCTGATGTATGGACAGAGGACTGCTCCATTGCAATGGCTTATATGCATCTGATGGCTGACAGTCTGGGTGTCGGAAGCTGCTGGATTCAGGGACGCAATCGGGTGGCAGAGGATGGAAGGACCACAGAAGAATATCTGAGGGAACTGCTGGGATTCCCGAAAACATTCCGTCTGGAGGCGATTCTCTCTCTGGGTATGCCGGAAGAACATCCGATGAAGAGACATGTGGATCAGCTTCCCATGGATCATGTCCATATGGAAAGATATTAGAAAGCGTCGATTTGAAGATATAAAAAAAGGGATGTCGCACTGACTGTGCGACATCCCTTCACAATTTTATGTTTCGCCTGTAGCGGCAGCCTTTTTCAGCAACAGCCCTTCGTTCACCCTATTGGTGATATCATCTTCTGATCGGTGCTGTAAATAAAGATATCACTCCGACAACGATCAGAATTGGAAGAGCGAGTGTAATCAGTCCGGAAAATACCATGAAAATCAAAGTGAATGGCAGGAATACGAGGGTTAAAAGGATTTTTGCAATCCCCCATGCTGCTTTGAGACTGAATAGAAAAAGCTTTCCAAAAACACAAATCATTAAAATTGTAAAGATTAACGTTAACATATTAAATGCCTTTCTGCAGATCTGGTGTACTGATTTTTCCTGATATCGGGGATGTTTTTGTTCCCGTGATATAATTGTTGCTGTTCAGAGTCGTATTTGAAAACATTGCCGGGCTCTGAACAATATCCTGTAATTGTTCTGCTGATTACAGGATAGCAGGATAATTGGAAAAAGTCATAAAAAATCAGGCATTTTCCAGTTTTGCAATGGCATCGTTCAGACGGGAAAGGGTTTTTTCTTTGCCCATCATGGCAGCCAGGTCGGTGCCGCCGCCGGGTGTGCTCTTTAAGCCGGATAATGCAATTCCAAGGGGATAGAGCAGCCATCCGTTCTTTACTTCCATTTCCTTTGCTCTTTCTGCACACTTTTCGAAAATCACATCTTTGTTCCAGTCTTCCAGATTTTCCAGAATGGTCCGGATTTCTTTCAGGGCGGTCAGAGATGTTTCTGCAGTGGTTTTCTGTTTTTTGTTTACATAGAATGAGATATCGTATTCGGGCATTTCATCGATGAATGTGATTCTCGGCGGAATGTCGCTTAATACTTCGCATCTGGGATGCAGGTTTCTGCAGAGCAGTTCGATATCAATATCACTGGATACAACGGAGCGAATCCAGGGGGTGGCTGCTTCTACAAATTCTTCCGGAGTCAGGTTTTTGATATATACAGAGTTGATATACTTTAACTTGATCGGATCAAAGATGGCAGGGGACTTGGAGATACGGGCAGGATCCCACGCTTTAATCATTTCTTCCAGAGAGAAGATTTCCTGTTCGCCCACAGGGCTCCAGCCCAGAAGCAGCAGATAGTTCAGGACGGCAGAGCTTAAGTAACCCTTTGCGATCAGATCCTGATAGCTTGCATCACCGTTTCGTTTGGAAAGCTTGCTGTGTTCGTCCTTCATAACTGGCGGACAGTGGATATAGGTGGGTTTATCCCAGCCAAATGCATCGTAAAGCAGGTTATATTTGGGAGTTGAGGAAATATATTCATTGCCGCGTACAACGTGGGTGATCTGCATCAGATGATCGTCCACAACGTTTGCAAAGTTGTAAGTGGGCATACCATCTGTTTTGATCAGAATCTGATCTTCCAGTTCCTTGTTTTCCACTTCAATATGGCCATAGATCAGGTCGTCAAAGGAAGTAACACCGTCTAAAGGCATTTTCTGACGGATAACATAGGGAATTCCCTTTTCCAGGTTTTCTTTGATTTCTTCCGGGGACAGGTCACGGCAATGTCTGTCGTAATGACTGATTTCTCCGGCAGCAGCCTGTTCTTCATGAAGGGCATCCAGACGTTCTTTGGAACAGAAGCAGTAGTAGGCGTGACCGCTTTCCACCAGCATTTCTGCGTATTTTTTGAAAAATCCCTGTCTTTCGGACTGTACATAGGGGCCGAAATCGCCGCCGATATCGGGACCTTCATCCCAGGTCAGGCCGGTTTCCTTTAATGTGCTGTAAATCACATCTGTGGCACCTTCCACATATCTTCCCTGATCGGTATCTTCGATACGTAAAATGAAAGTACCATCTGCATGCTTTGCAGTAAGGAATGTATATAATGCAGTACGAAGGTTTCCGATGTGCATGTAGCCTGTGGGGCTGGGTGCAAATCTTGTTCTTGCTTTTTTGCTCATAATTACTTCTCCAATCGGTTTTAATATAAGAAATAATCCGCAGAAAACGGATGCTGCGGGTTATTGCGAAACATGTTTGTCATTCCGTTTTTTGTACCGGAATGCAGGTGCAACTTACATTATAAAATGGATGGGAAAGGCCTGTCAATAGTTTCGCGGAAAGGAATCGGGACGGAGCAGTGGGAAAACATTGGCTTCGCAAACCGAATCCGGCACCAGGTCTCTGCAAGCGTCGATTTGACCTTGAGGAAGAAAAATCGGTATGATAGAATAATCAGATAAACTGCTGCAAACAGAGCAAAGAAACAGCGAATAGGAAACAGCGAAGAAGAAACAGAGAATAGGAAACAACGGAGAAGAAATAGAGAACAAGAAGCAGCGAAGAAGAAATAGAGAACAAGAAGCCGCATGGAAGGATGAATGAAATCCCAAAGTGCAGGGTTCAGAGAAGGAGAGTCTATGACACAGGATGAAATCAGACAAATGATCGCCGGCAATGCATTTGTCAATGCCAGCGATGTGGAAATTATAGAGGAAGAAGATGGAGAAATCATCACAAGGGTAACACTGGCGGATAAGCATAAAAACCCTTACGGAACCGCCCATGGCGGTTTATTGTATACCATGGCTGATGCAGCAGCCGGTTTTGCATCCTGCAGGGTGGCAGGACTTCCGGTAACACTTCACAGTGATTTTCATTTTATTAAAAATCAGAAGGAAGGCGTCATCACAGCCCGGGCAAGGCTGCTGCAGAAGGGCGGCCGCATCATTTTACTGCGGGTTGGCGTGGAGTCGGAAAATGGTGAGCTTCTGGCGGAAGGCACCTTTACGTATTATGATGCCGGAAAAAAGAAAAGACCGGAAGAGGCACGTTAATATAAGCCATAAAGGTTGTGGGGATAGCGCATATTAGTACCACATTTTTATGGTGAGGGTTTTGGGATCGCAGGAATAATAGGTGTGGAAGCTTCCGCTGCGGAAGTGTTCCAGAATCATATTTCCATAGAGTCCCTCCTGTAATTGTATGGTCATTTCTTCAAATGCTTCGTAGGAAGAAAACTGACATTGCCAGTATGTTTCTCCGGAGGAAATGCTTCTGGCAATGGCATCGGTAACCTCGGAAGAAAGGGTGTTATAACAAATACCATTCATAATGTAGTAATTATAATCATCCAGTGAACATTCGGGAAGCGGAATTTCATACTCGGATACGGTGCGGTCACGGTACAGGATATCATCATTGCAGCAAAGGTATGCGTAGTTATAGGTGAGTTCATGGGGAATCTCAATCTGCTGAATTTCCGTTTCCGGGTTCGTATAGCTGGAAGCTCCGAAGGTGGTGTCCACCTGATAATAATTTCCGTCACATCGGACAATATTCCAGGCATGACTTCCGCCATCCGTGATGGTTCCCGTTACATATATGCAGGGGATTCCAGCCTTCTGCAGCAGGTACTGGGTCGCTTTTGCATATCCGGCGCATACACTTTCTTTCATTACCAGAGAACTGAAAATATTCTGGTTGTCTTCCGCATTCGGATTGTAGGATACGGTGTCGATCAGGTATTCAAAAACCCTCCTGATTTTTGAATAATCAGAGGTTTCCTGTGATAAGGTATTCAGAATTTCATCGGCAGCGCAATCGATTTCTTCCCTGCGCTGTTCTTTTTTTGCCGCATCACAGGTGTATTCCGGGTGAAATACAACATAGGAAGGGTACACGGAATATTTGTATGAAGCGTCAATCCAGAACAGCTCCGGGTGATCGTTCAGAACCATTTCAACCAATGAAACCAGCTGGAATTTATCGGTATCAAGACGGATATCAGTATCCAGATCCTGATATCCCTTCAGGATCGTCATATAAAGCTGTTTCTGCTCTGTATCCAGCCAATGATAGTAATAGTAAAGCGAATCGTCGGATTCGTCTGTGGCTTCTTCGGATTCTTCATGGGCGTCGGAGAACCTGTCTGTATCTGCAGCAGAGACGGTTTCGGAACGTGTTTCCGGCTGAAGGGCTGAAATGGAGTCGATTTTCTGAAGGAGATCGGAAGAACCGCAGGAAGAAATCAGCGATATGGTTATCATCAGGAAAAACAACGATACGATATATCTGAAAATGGACAAATGATCTTTTTTCTGCATTATTTCTTCAGCTCCTTTCTGAAATTCTGTCTGTACGTTCTCTCAAATCTTCTGTTGAGGATTATCCAGAAGCAGAGAAATTCTGGAGATCTCCTTTTCAATCAGCTGCAGCAGCTGTTCCCAGTCAAAAACTTTCAGTTCAGGCGGTTCGGTATCATCGGATCCGTCTTTCATCTGATCAAAGGAACTCTGAATACTGTGCTGCAGGTATTCAATCACTTCATGCATGTCATCATAATTCACTTCATCCGGAACCTCTTCAAGTGAAGGAGGCAGTTGGGGAATCCGGATGGAGTAGTTTGAAATAAGAAACGCATTCAGCGTGGTGTAATCGCCATACATGTAATCATCCGAGAAAAACTCCAGGGGATTCACCCATTTCCCGGTTTTGTGGATATGGGCCCATTTCATGTCGGTCCAGTTTTCTGTCGGTTTCCGGTTTTCATCATAAAGGGAGACGCTGTTCACCAGAATCGTATCCAGAAAATGATAATCCAGATTCAGATGCATATAATATCCAAACAGAACAGGGTGTTCCGGCGATACAGGATATTTGGCGGCAAAATCCTCCGGATGCGGATAGGTAAATATCATTTTCTTTTTCAGGCGGTGTCTGAAATGGGAAAAGGTTTTATCCTTTGCGGTGTCCGGCAGGAGACAACCGATGAGGAACTGGTTTTTCCACTCATCAGAACAGTCTTTCAGCAATGTCTTATCATATTTCTGTAAAAAAAGGTTTCCTTCCAGTAAATGCAGCAGATATCCGGGCAATGTAAACATCTCCTTTGTGATTTTGTAATACAGTGTATCATACAATGGGGGATTTGGAAAAGGAATCTGGAGAAATATTATTGAAAATTGACGATAATCAATTTTATTATAATAAAATTCTTTTATAATGATGATGTACAAAGATTCAGTGTGCGGGGCTGTTTTCGGCACTGAATTTCCGCAAATGCTGATCTGAATCTGTTGAAAAATGGAATGATGGGAGTTTATGATGGAAATATGGATGAATCGTTTTATCAGAAAATATTCTGATATCTGTATGTGGATTGCAGGGATATTGATACTGGCTGCCTGGATACTGACGGCAGTATATCCGTCGGAACCTCTTCGGCAGATATGTTATACAGGAGCAATGATTCTGGCCGGTTATCCGATTTTTTTCCGTGCCTGTCAGGGGCTTCGTTTTAAAACAGTGGGTAT
>JALETI010000092.1 GCA_022781515.1 Lachnospiraceae bacterium | reverse complement strand
CCTTATCGAATGGTTTTGTTGAGGGTACAAACAGCAAATTGAAAATGATAAAACGTACCATGTATGGCCGTTGCAGCAAGGAGTTATTGGCCGCAAAGCTTATATTGTCAAATGGATAATACGGATAATTGCGGAAGAACCTTCACTGGCCGGCATATACACAAATCATCATAAAAATCAAACTAATCATTTTTTGTATAAATATTAATATAAACACCTAAAAAAGTGGTGAAGACACCAATAATGATTGCTCCAACATTATCTATTAAAAATCGTCCGATATTAAATGATAGAGGTACATCTGCAACACGTACAAGTTTTGTTCTACCAGAAGAATTTAATGTACTATTACCATCAATCAAACTATATTCAATATCCAACACAGAATCATTGGCAGCCTCAGCTTCAACAAATACTGAATCAATGATATACTCAGATTGATTATTTTGATATGTAAATGTTAATACATCATCTGCACCTGAAGAAGTTTGAGCAATTTTTTCTCCATGACCAACAAGGCTGATACTACTATCATCCAAATCATCGATTGTTACAATTGCCATATTAAAAAAAGTATTAAACAATTCACCATCATGAAATACAATTTCAGTTCTATAAGCAGAATCAATAAAATCATCATTTATTCCTATACTATAACATCCATATAAATTCAAGGAAGTATCCGACGGAATTGAAAATTCAGCATAGGAAGAAGCATTGTTATGATTTTCAGGATCTTCATAAATAGATTCATAGAATTCTCCTCTGGAAGACACTGGAATAGCTCCTTCAACCGTAAATTCACTTGAACGATGGAGATTATTATCAGCATCATACCATCGCCCTGTAGAAGTAAGTGAAAAATCAGCAGAGAAATTACTAGGATAATTAAAAAAATTTAAATTGAACACCCCCCAATCCACATCATTCGAAAATTTCCATACCAAACAATCAGTTGGCCACATTTCTATTGGCATAGCATCCTCGTCACAATCTATATACAACTGCACATCAGAAATATTCTCGTAAAAAACAACAGTGTCATCTTTGTCTGATAAGTATACACTAATAGAAATTGGGGACGATATATTGAATGTATCCTTATAAGAATCATCGAAAGTAAATAAACTACCTTTAACCAAATATTCAACAGAATCAACTTTATTGAAAACAAATTCGTATGGTGACGAAGATAATTTAATCCATGATTTTTTGGGCAATATAATATATATAATTATTAAAACAAAAGCTGATACTACAAAAGAAACAAAAAGAGCTTTCAAAATTTTTTTCGCACTATCTTTAACTTTCATAAATCCCCTCCATTTAACTTAATTGCATCTTTTATCACTTACACATGATTTTGTATCATTCGGTACAAAGCGCAATAATTGCCAGCTATAGTAATCAAAATATAAAAACTCATAATCACGGAACCGGACATTTGGAAGAATGTGTTTTGGATCGGATTTTAATATGAACAGAACTGTCATCATAGTCAACAGAAGTAATCGGCAGCAACTCACCTGGGAAAAACATATCCAACTTCAACGAATCATTCATTATCATATACCGCCTTTATTTGATATCATTATTATACCATTTCCAACAGTAAATTTGTGAGGCAGAAGCTGTCCTAGATATTTTTGAAGAACGTTTTCTCTGCTATTTCCCATCACTCCTTTATGTTCAATATGTTTGGTAACATCTACATATTCAATTTGCAGTTTCTTTGCGATAGATTCGATATTATATAAAAGCATTGAAATACTCCTCCCTGAATTCATACTACGTCGAATAGTATATCATGAATTAATAAATGCTACTATATAAAATAAGGTTGAAAATAGATCTATCATCTCGTTGCATTGCATATCAGGTTATCGGCATTATCATGCATGAGACTGTTAGTGCTGCGAATATCTTCTTAATTTTCATTAAAGTATAAATCATGTCATACTGGAAAGTATGATCCTATGTTCTATCGTATTGCTTTTAATATCGGCAAGACCTGTGCAGTGTTCCTTTACCAGTGGCAGATTTGCCAAGGCAGAGAGCTTATCATGTTCTATTCATGAAAAGAACTTTTCGATGTATAACGGTTAGTGGCAGGGGATGTGTCCCTGGTCGACTGCCAAACGTAGTTATCTGCATCTCAATGATGCTCTTTTCTTTTGCATTAGTTCAAATCACCGATCGTTGCAGTCGCCCTATTAAAAAGTATAAAATGATTCCTCCATGGAATATAATTTCAGTTTTATAAACAGAATCAATAAACTCATCGTTTACCCTATATTACAAAAATCAAATAAATTCAAGAAAGTTTCTGAAGGAATTAAAAATTTAGTATACGAATTGAATAGAAAAAGTTCACGTACTCAAAAGCACTCTTTTGTAAGAACTATTAGTCCTATTACAAGTATACACCAGATTCATTTTAAGTGGCAAAAATGTATCCTGACAACTGATTTACTTTACTTCTTTTCTGTAAAATCTTGTTTATCAATGTTCAACAATCTTCTGATTCAAGTTAGTCTACTTCTTCATACTCCACATCTATTACTTCATCTTTTATATTCTGGAAGATATTATTTTCGACATCGGTGGACACATGTTCAGGATTGCTGAGCATGGTATCACAAAGAACATCTTTCAGACGATAACAACAAGGCTTAAAAGTTGCATATGTTAAACCACCGCCGATTACACCGCCGACAACAGGAATAGCTTTTTTGAAGAATCCGGCGAAGATTTCTTTGGTCATACTTACACTGAACCATTTTGCTACTGATTTTACGATTGGATAGATAGCTCCTTTGGTGAGAGCTGCCTTCATAAGTTTCTTTTCCACACCGACAGCCAATGCCTTTGCCATTGCCTTGATAGCATTATTTGCATTTGCCACTCCGTACATAATACCCAAGCATATGGTCAGGCAGTTTATGGTCTCAGAATCCAGTTTGATTGCTTCTTCTGAAGTGTCTAATTCCGGAAATCCATATAAGTAAAGCAATTTTTGGGCAGCTCGAAGCATATAGCCGTAATACTGAGCGATGTCGGCTGGAATGGTTGCTGCCATTGCTGCACCACCTGGCAAGCCCAGTGCAACAGAAATTCCGGATACAGCATTACGTTCGAACTTGATTACTTCATCTGCAATTTTATCAATTTCTTCAGATGAAATTCCTGCCAAAGCTGGTGTCTTTGCAATGGCAGTATTGATGACTTCCTGGGGATGATTCTTAAAGAACTCTTTCTCCAGGAAGTCTGCACGATTGATTTTTACACCGGGAACCTTCAATGCCATGAGAATAATATCTACACTATCGATTTCTCCATTACCATCTTGATCAAGTGCATTGATGATAGCCTGTTGAGAAACTACAACGGCTTCTTTAGTTTTGGTTGCAGCTCCTTTCGCTTTATCTACAGCAAATTCACTGCCAGTGCTGATACCTTTTGCGATGGAACCGGCAGTTTTTTTGAAATTAAATTTGGCCATTTTTTATGTCTCCTTTACATATGTAATTACATAATAGTGCATGTTTATTTCGCGAATTATCAGATTTGGAGAAGTTGTAATAATCTGAAATACATCTGCAAAGTGTTTTCTTCAGTATATCATGAAAATTACTTCGTTAATAGAAAAAACAGAAAAAAAGCTATCAGAATGAATCAATTTATCACTTACCATTTTGCGCAGGTATTCTGGAGTTTGATAGACTGTCATAGCGTTAAAAGTTTACTTTCTCACCTACATCTCGGGCGCAGATTTTTTCAATGATGCTACATTCGCACATTCCCTATCAAGATACTGTTCCAGTACCTGTCTTTTAGCATTCACTGCCTGAACTGCCTGTTCCGTAGCCTCTAATTCTTGTCTCGCTTGCCTTTGCTGCATCTGCAGCCTTTGCATCTTCTCCTGAAAGAGTGCAGCATTCATGTTTTTCGTGATTTTGATCCCATACCTCTGAAGAACAACACAAGCACCTTCATGTAATCGCAATTCTGTATGGTGTTTCCTTTCAAATAATTCCTTATTTTTTACTTCTTGGTAGCGTTTTTCGACAGGCAGGGTTTCTTCGTATTGGTTCACATAATAGATGATCTCCTTCAGTGTCTTGATTTCTTTATCCAGATTTACTATCTTGTCACGAGCTTCTTTTGATGCTTTACGATAAGATTCTGCTTCAGCCTCCAGTTCTGCAAAGCTTTCCGTTGCGGCGAATACCTGTGCAGCAATCTTCAGATTCTGTCGTTCCTGCCATGCACGCAGTCCGGGGCGGTTTTTCAGTTTTTCTTCAGATATCTGAATCAAAGCAGTAGGAAGCGGTGCGTTGATCGGAATCGGATGTTTCTTCCTTAATCTGCTCATCTGTTCCTGAATCAGAGCATCTGCATGTTCTTCAATTCGTTGGATGATCCGTTCCCGGGTGAATTCCGTTCCAAGGGATTTTGCGGATCCGCGCACAAACCGTTCTTTGCCGGCGGGGCGGAAGGCGATATACTTTGAACTACTGTCATCTGGGTTTTCTCCCTTTATTTCATATCCTCTGGAGCGCAGAAGTTCCAGAAACATTTCATAAGAAGAAGATTGCACTATGGCATCGTTAATGTCACGGCGCATTTTTTCTTTCCAGGATTTTCCTTTCTTTTTGGCTTCCCATTCATTGTATTTAAGTCCCTGCTCCTGACCGGGGATGATTACGGAAAGGTTATGTTCCTGGCATAACTTGTCGCTGAGTTTCCGGATATGTCGATAGGTTTCCCGGCAGTCATGGTATTTCCGATGGTCTGTATTGTCGGCTGCGCAAAATAGAATGTGATTGTGGCAATGCTCCTTGTCAATATGTGTGGTAACAATATAGCTGTATTTTCCCTGCAGAAGCTGATCGGCCAGTTCTACGCCGATGGCATGTGCTTCTTTAAAACTGACCTCGCCCGGTGCAAAGGACTGGATCAGATGATAGGCAAGATTGGGATCGCTTCCCTTGGTTTTGGACAGGGCAAAACGGAAGTCATATTCTGCAGTCTGCGGGCTGCAGGCAAAGCTGGAAATCAGAATCTGTCCGTCGGTTTTCTCCGGATTGCAAATATATGCTACTGATTTATGTAAGGTTGATTTGATGCTGTGGATCTTTGTAACTGCCATATTTCCTCCATCAGTTTCTTTACGGCCTGTACATCTGCTTCATAGACGTGGCCGGTTTTGTTCATCTGTTTTGCAATTTGATTCAGGTTCGTATTGATCCGGGACAGCGTTTCGTGCAGTCTCTGCAGTTCTGAGTAGTCTACGTCATAGACAAACCCATACAGAATGAGATGTCGTATCAGCGCTGATTTTGTGGCACATCCGGATGAGCGTACCTTCTGTTCCAGAATATAGAATTCATCTTCACTCAGATAGACCTGCAGGGGAATCGTGCGTTCCCGGTTTCCGGGATTCTGAGAGGTTGAGTGATTATCATTTTTTGGAGATGACTTATGTTTTGACATAATGGTTCCTTTCTTAGCTGTGTATTGTTTTTATCAGGGGGTCAGGGGGAAGTATTCCCATTGCAAGCAGAAATTGATTGTTTGCAGTATCCGGGCGGGCTTCTTTCAAGAAAGGAGGCGAAGCGTGGGTACAGAAAAATTCAATTTCGGGCAGAAAATCTGCATATGGAAAAACAACAGTGATGCTTGTTTTTTCAATGTGTCATGATTGATGCAGTGCTTGCTAAGTACTTATATTTGCAATAAAAAAACTGCTACTCTGGTGAGCATGGAATGCCCAGTGGGATAGCAGTTTTGTGTTTTGATATGTCTTCTGAATAGATTGTAGCAATCGATCGGAGAGAAGTCAACGAATATATAGTTGATGGTGGGAAAAGATGGAACATAATTCATGTATATAAACCTCTTTATGATTATGAATTATCTTTCTGGAAATTTATGGAGATGAAATAATTCATACACATAAACCACTTAAGATGGCATCTGGCTTAAAATGTAATAAAGTACAAAAGCGACAGGAGCAAAAATATGGGAAAACGAGAAGCACGTCCCGGACTGCCCAAAACTGTGATTATAACAGAAGACTTCTGTATGACAGAGATTGAAAAGCAGAGACTCGTCAAACGATTGAGAGCTTATGTTGAAAAAAGCGAGTTCAAGCAGAATGCCATTGCGGAAGGAATTGGACGAAGTTCAGGCTATGTCAGCAATCTTCTTGCAGGAAAATGTGATCTGACTGTAAAAGACATGGTTTTTCTTTGCAGGCTGACTAAGAAAGATCCGAGTGAATTGTTGAGCGAAGTTCTGCAGGAAAGTGAGTATTCAAAAAGGCATGAACTGGAGAGTTTTGCAAATAAACTTCCGCAGAGTGCGCTGGAAGAATATGCACAGGCGTTATCTTGCCTTTCACGTATGGAAGAAGCCGTTACTGCAGAAATAGAAAAAAGAAAAAAGTAGAATAGACAGAAAAAATTACATTGGGATGAATGGAGGCGTTATTGACGAAGGTCCCCTGGTGTAAGTGCATTCGAATAAAATTAGCACAAGTCGTAGCTGCATCAGGGAAACCTGCTGTACTATGGCTTTTTTCTTTGAATACAACGGGAGGGGATTTAATGAAAGATATTTTTTCAATTTTAAGAAATGGATTTGTGCGTAAGGATGTCTCAGAAGAACCGCTTCCTGATGACGGAACAAAAGAGGAGAAGCAGGAAGAGGAACCGGAGTGCAGGAAGACTTTTGAGCATCAGGCATTTGAAGCGATGGGGCGTATTTATCAGAACATGGATCAGAAAGCAAAACCTTCCGACAGAATTCTGGTCATGCTTCAGGAAATAATGGATTTCTATCAGGCCGATTGGACAGGAATCATTTCGCTGGATCTTTCGGTACAGGTCTGGACTCCATATATGTGGATCAGTATGAGAACCGGGGTGATGGGCTGGACCAGAATTCAGCCGATTGAATATTCGGAATCATTTGACCGATGGGTGGCTTGTTTTCAGGAGATGAAAGAACTGATCATCAATGATCGGGAAGAGATTCGGGAAAGTGAACCGGAAGAATATGAGAATTACGTCCGGTTAAATGCATCTGCAGTCATGGCATATCCATTTAATAAGAAACAAAAAGGATTCCTTCTTGTGCGGAACCAGAAACAGCATATTGACAGACCGGAACTTCTTAAACAGTGCTGTCCCATTCTGGTAGCAGAGATGAACGAAGAGAGTATTATGAAGCAGGTGAGTGAATTACCGAAACCAACACTTTTTGATCTGGATGTATTTCCGGAAGATTCGGATATACCGGTGGCAGATGTGGTGGTGGGAATGTTTGGAGATCCCTGTGTAAAAACCAGAAATGGCATGATCTCACTTTCTAAAAATCATTCTCCGATCGCATGGAGGCTGTTTTCCTATTTGCTGCTTAATCAGGGAAAAGTCCTTTCCAGAGATTCTTTGATCGAGGCAATCGGGCGTGACGCCGAGGTCAGTGATCCGGCCAGAAATCTCCGGGATCATATCTACAATTTCAGGAGTCTTTTCCGGGAAATCTCAGAAGAGGAAATAATTGAAAATGTAAGGGGTGTCGGCTACCGGATCGGCAAGAACATTTCCATTGTCCGTGATTATGAGATGTTCGACCGGTACCTTGAGCATGCAAAACAGGCCACTACCAATTTTTCCAGAATGCAATGTCTGGAGACAGCAGTGAGGTTGTATAAAGGGAAATTCTTTGCAGAAGAAAATGATGATCCTCATATTACGGACGCAGCGACACAATATCACATCCGGTATCTGACAGCGATGGAAGATCTGTTACGGACACTATTCGAAGCAGGAGATTACGACAAGGTGCAGAAATATGCCGGCATGGCATTAAAATATGAATCTGGAAAGATGGAGTTCTATTACTGGCTGATACTGGCATTGAAAAAATGCAATCTGGATCAGCGGGCAATGGACATTGATGCACAGGCAGAAAACAACCTCGACGAAGAAGAATATCATGATCTCTGTGTTGCTTTAAAAATCCAGATTCGCTAATCGACATTCTGTCCGACACTTGGGATGGAAATGGGATGCAATATTTTCTGCAAAAATCGAAAAGATGACGAAATCGACAGTGCCAACGATTTTAAACCGACAGAGAAAACGATTGATACATGATAGTATATGTGCCATCAGGATTGGTTTATGGAATCCTGATGGTTTTTTCTTATAAAAGTTTTTTCTGAAAGGAAGTTTTGAATATGAAGAAAGAAATGGATTACAACAATGTCTGCCGAACCGAGCAGATCCGTCTGTTTACATCGCTGCCAAGAATCAGCAGTCCCCGAAATGCAGCCTTTGAGATCATGCGCTCGGCCATGAGAGTCTATCAGGCCGACTGGTGCGGAATCCTGGACGTGGATCTGACGGCAAATACCTATTGTCCCTACTGGTGGATAGAAGAAGGAAAAGGCGAAATGGCGGAAACACTGTTTCATTCTGTTGAACTGAGTGAGTTCTACGAGGGGTGGGCAGAAGCACTGAAAAAAATGGAACCAATTGTGGTGTGGGACAGAGATCTGGATACCAATGTCCGTGAAAATGAAAAAGAATGCTATGTACGTCTGGAAACACACGCAGTAATCGGATGCCCTTATCATAATCATGGAGTAACCGGATTTCTGGTCGTTCGTAATCCAAGAAGAACCGATGCAAATCCATCTTATCTGTCGATGATGAGTTATCTGATCTCTGCAAAAATCGGAGAACAGAAGGCACTGGACCGTGTTGAATTACGGGCAGAACAGCAGGAAGTGATCGGAGAGAATGAAGTCCGTATCCGGTTATTTGGCGGAATCTGTATTCAGACAAAAGGTTATGAACTGCAGGAGAAGGATCTGAATTCTCCCGGGAGCTGGAATATACTGGTGTATCTGTTGATTCATAGAAAACGCAGCTATACCACACAGGAACTGAGTGAAGTGGATTGCAATACAGAATATACCGATGATAAGAAAAAATCTGTCCGCCAGAAGATCAACCGGTTCAACCAGAAGTTCAGACTGATCAACAAATATGATCTGATCGTTCGGGAAGATCTAAAGGGAAAAGAAGCAAAATATCAGATCAATCCGAAACTGAAAGTATGGATGGACTGTGAAATATATGATGATCTGATGCGTCAGGCACAGTTAACGACAAACCGAAAAGTACGGCTGGATCTTATCAAGAAAGCAATCCGATTATATAAAGGAACCGCTTACCCATCCCAGGAATTATCAGACTGGTTTGTAAGTACAGCGGCATATTACCGGCGCAGGAATCTGGAAAACTTCAACGAAGTAGCAAAGCATCTGGATCAAAAGAAAGATTACAGGGAACTATTGGAATACAGTATGCTGGTGTATAAAGCAATGCCGGAGGAAATGGACGGATACTACTGGATGGCGTACTGCATGAAGAAACTACACCGGGAACGGGAAGCACGGCGGATCATTGAAGAGGCGAAAAATCGGATCTCCGAGGAAGTGGGGGAAGAGATATGGGAGAAGGTGTTTGCTTAGGAATCAGGTTGAAGGGTGATATTGTTGAAAGACTAAAACATGTTGAGATTTTCATAAATATAGAGTTATTGGAAGTATTGCCTACTGATAAATATATGAATAAGTGTTATAATGTCATATATAGTCGATATAGAGAATAATGAACGGAAATAGGCTTTTTAATATACATATCGTGGAGGTAATACAATGGGGACTGTTTTGACAGGAATCGCTTTATTAGGTGGAAAAGCTCTTGCAAATGCGTTGTCCACTTATGCTTTTGATTATTTTTGTAAAAATTCAATTGCTGTCAATTTTCTTTCCAATTGTGCAGAGGGGATTATCGATAAAGGAACAGAAGGTATCGGAACTGACAAGAGTACTAAAGAAAAATTATTCCAAACTTTTCAAAGTCTACAATATCAATTGATCAGAGAGGCCATTATAGAAACTCAAGTTCCAGAGGATATGCAAGAATGGATTGACAAGGATCTGCTTCATGTTCTGAATAAGATAGAGATTCCTTCAGAAAAATGTTTGGGAAATGGTTTGGGGGAATTTCTGTGTGAAGAATATTACAAAGTAACTTCCATTTCGAAAAATGAAGTGATAGATCATATTTTATTGGTTTATGCTGCAAAGTATAAAAAACTCTTTTGGGATATATATAGTAACGAGGCAGAAATACGGGCAGCTGTTGACAGGAAGTTTGCTGCGCATGATATTGAACTGGCTGAACATAGAGATACTTTAGCAAATCATGAGGGACGTATTTCAGTATTAGAAACATCTTTTGAAAACCAGCGTAGGATTGAAAATCCGGAATATATAGAATTGTACTATAATTCACTGATCGAAGAGTTTGGAAAAGAAGAGAAATCGTTTCTGGGACATGAATCCCTTCGAGATACGTATATTCCACCACGCATAAAAGATGGTGGAGATATGAAACTTGAAGTGTATAAATGGTTCCGCAGTACGGAATATGGGGTCCTTTTGCTATATGGTCATCCGGGACATGGAAAGACAAGTTTCTGCAAGAAATTTGTCTATGATTATGCTTTTAAGAACCCAAAGAGAGCAACAGACGCAGAGGTGTTACAATTTCCTTTGAATCCGGTACATTCAGGAATAATTGCAGCTAATGAAATCAGGTTAGAGAACTGCATCAATGATGGAAGCGGTGATGGGAGTCAATTGTTGTCATGGGAGGAATGCAGGGGAAAACTGATCTTTCTGGATGGTTTTGATGAACTGCTTTATATGATGGCAAAAGAAACAAGGGTTAAATCATATGGTGAATTTTCCAAAATCGTTGAAAAAATAGCACGAAAATATAAAATTCATTTTGTTGTGACATCCCGCATAAATGCTGTTACACCTGATGACTGTAATCAACCAAATGCATATGAATTTGCTGAACTATCATTTGAAGAGCAGCGAGCTTGGTGCGTAAATAATAAAAAAGATTACTGGAAAAAATATCTGGAAGGTGTATGCAAAGGCAGCGGTACATCATCAGTTAATGATAGCTTGCACTCTTTGTTGAAAATACCGTATATTTTTCGTATGGTTGTAGAACACGAATATAAAATGAGTGGATCAGGAATCATCAAGAACAGGGCTGCTCTATTTTCAGATTTATTTTCACAGACAATGAGACGTACTGAACGACATCATAATGAGACAGAGTTATTTAGTCCAGATGCATTGAATTTCTCTTTTCAAAATCTTGCGTATGATATATGGTGCGATAACTGTGATTCTGCGGAAAGAGAAGGAGACAATAAGCAGTTATTACTTCTTACATATTATGTAAAAGAAAATGATACGAAAGGAAGAATTTCATTCTTTCACAAATCGTTTTATGACTTTTTTTTGTCACTCTATTTTTACAATAGATTGAAAGAATCGATAAAGGATAAAAGACCGGATATTTTTCTGGGAAAACTTGCAGAAAGACGACTGGAGCCTGATATTTTGGAGTTTATCAGTGAACTGAAAGTGAATGATGAGCATCTAAAAAAGGATCCAATAGATAAATCTGAACTTATACTGATATTTAATCGTATTGAGGAATCAGAATGTATGGGAATTGATACTAAGGATAGAACAGAAATCAAGGGAAATGCAGAAACCTTGAAATATGATCGCTGCAATAATATTTTTGTTAATTCATTAAATATATTGTTTTGCTTTGATATTGTTCGGATATTTAATAAATTAGAATATACAAAAAAATTGATGGGTAAGTTTTCATGTTCGAATCTAAGGATATCTAATGATTCAGAAAAAGTAGATCTCAGGAATTGTGTTTTCCAAAGAGCGGATTTCAGTGGAGCAAACCTCGTCAGAGCAGACCTCAATGGAGCAGACCTCAGCGGAGCAAACCTCATGGATGCAAACCTCAGCGGAATTAACCTCAACGGAGCAAACCTCTTTAGAGCAAACCTCATAAGAGCAGACCTCAATGGAACAGACCTTAGCGGAGCATACCTCTATGGAGCAAATATCAGCGGAGCATACCTCGAGGAAGCAAACCTCAATGGAGCAGACCTCGTTAGAGCAGACCTCTATGGAGCAAACCTCATAAGAGCAGACCTCAATGGAACAAACCTCTTTAGAGCAAACCTCGACGAAGTATACCTCAATGGAGCAAACCTCAATGGAGCAAACCTCAATGGAGCAGACCTCAATGGAGCAGACCTCAATGGAGCAGACCTCAGTGGAGCAGACCTCAATGGAGCAGACCTCAATGGAGCAGACCTCAGTGGAGCAAACCTCAGCGGAGTAAATTTTAACAGAGCAAAGCTTGGAAAAGAAGACTATGAGCAATTAGTATCCAGAGGAGTAGATCTTAATGGAGTCTGTATTATTGAATAGATTACAGATAGAGAACTGAAGTATGTCTTTATGAAGCGGGTATTTTGTTTGAGAACAGGACGACAGTTTTATCTTATCAATTTGTATCAGGTAAAATCTGTTAAATTGTCTTACAGTCTGGTCTTATATTGTACCTGAATCCGTGAAACTCATATTTTTTATAACCAGCCTGCGTAAACAGACTGGTGTTGATTGAAACTCATGAAGTTCCTATGGGTTTTCACAGAATATATGATTGTTTTCAACACGTTTTTTCTAAAAATGGGTGCA